>CAJUKL010000008.1 GCA_910587195.1 uncultured Clostridia bacterium
AACATCTCCTTTGTTATTAGTATTTCCTTTTTCATTATTTTAATTACACTCTCAAAAATACAAATGATGTTAAGAAGTCTTATATTATTAAAAAATGTAATGCAAATTTTTATGTTATTTTATGAAAAAATAAAAATATGAAAAAAATATTTCATTTTTTTAAAAAAATGTTGACAAAATAAAAAATAAGTGTTACTATAATATTGTACAAAGGTTGTGAATGTCATAATAGACAAAGGCCTTATATTATACTTCATGACTTTGTTAATCTTTTTTGTAAGGCAATACCCTTTTTGGATAAGGATACCCCAGTTCTTATTCAAGCGAAAGAAACTCATTGGATTTTCCCTTTTCCAGTGGGTTTCTTTTTGTTATATTTTAAGGAATAATGATATTTTTTATGTTTTTTTAAGAAAGGAACTTTTTAATGTATACTTCTATTTCACAAAATTTTATTAAAAAATTGCTAGAACATGAATTTCAATTTGCAACATTTTATGGGGAATTAGAAAAAAAAGAAAATCGAGTGATATTAATAAAAGCAGAAAGCCCTATTTTATATGTAGTGTCATTAGTAAATGGGCAAAAAATAAATTTACGAAATTATGAATTGTTTATGAATGAATATTTACAATGTTTACAAAATTCTTTAAAGTCATATTATTGCACAAAAATAATTGCTTTAACGATTGTGGTAGGGGAATTTTTAGAAGAAACAGAAGAAGATACAAAACAAGCAAAAAATTTTGTAATGAAAAAAGAATTTATGTTGGAAGAAAACTACTCTCATACGTGGTGGTATCTTTCAGAAGCAAGAAAAGTAATAGAAATGAATAAAAGCCAAGCCAAAGATATATTACATATAAAACAAATGGCATTGGAATCTTTGGAGAAGCAAGAGAATTATTCTTTAGGAGAAATTGTAGCACAAACTAAACAGAAAAATACCTTCAAAAGTGATAAAATAATTGTGACATGGATATTGTTATTTATAAATTGTTTTTTGTTTTTTATGATGATTTTATGCGGAGAAAAAGAAAATTATATTTTGTCCTATGGTACTGAATATCAAGCAATTTTTAATTTGCATCAATATTATCGTATTTTTACATATTGTTTTATTCATGCGGATATAATGCATTTAATACAAAATAGTGTTTACCTTTATTTTTTTGGTATACGTGTAGAGTTATTATATGGAAAAATACAGATGCTTTTGCTTTATTTTTTTGCAACAGCAGGTAGTAGCATTTTAAGTGCTTATTGTAATGATGTGCTTGCTGTTGGGGCATCTGGTGCTATTTTTGGATTGATTGGTGCTGTATTGGTATATAGCTATAAAAATGGTAAAAAAAGCGTAGGAATGAATTATACCACCTTATTATTATTAGCGATTGTTGCACTGCTAGGAGGTGTTTTAGAGAAAAATGTAGATTATTTTGGACATTTAGGTGGATTTCTTTCAGGAAGTTTGCTATCATTTATGATATTATAAGGAGAAAAATAATACTATAAGGGAGAGAGAAAAATGGAAGAAATGGAATTACTTCAAGAAAAAGTCAAGTTAGAACCCATAAAGTCAGAAATGGAACTAATCCAAGAAAGAATCAGGTCAGAGTCTATGGAATCTAAAATGGAGCTACTCAAAGAGAAAATGAAATTAGAATCTATGGAGTCTAAAATGGAATTACTCAAAGAAAAAATTAAGCTAGAAATTATGGAGTCGGATTATGCTGAAAATATCATTGTTTTTGGAGAAGGAAAAGAAAACGCAAAAATTTGTATGATAGGAGAGGCACCTGGTGGAGAAGAAGAAAAACAAGGAAAGCCTTTTGTAGGAAGGGCAGGAAAAATTTTATGGGATTTTTTGGAGATGACAGGATTAAAAAGAGAACAAATTTATATTACAAATGTAGTAAAATTTCGTCCAACAGATAGAAGCAAAACAGGAAGAATAATCAATCGAATACCTAAAAAAGCAGAAATTGATTTCTTTTTACCTTATTTAACAGAGGAATTGATGATTGTACAACCAGATATTATTGTAACATTGGGTAATGTGCCTTTAAAGGCAGTAACAGAAGAAGAAAGTGCTACGATTGGAGCAATGCATGGTGCTATGACAACAACAAAACAAGGTTATCAATTATTTCCTTTGTATCATCCAGCTTCCATTATTTATAATAGTGGACTTGCTCAAACTTATCAGAATGATTTGCAAGTATTAAAACAATATTTGTAAATTTTATTTTTTAATCTATTTCTGGTAGTGTGCTATGGATTTAATAAAAGTTAAAAGTTTTTTGCTACTTTTCTTTTACCAACTTTTTTGAAAAAAAGTTGGACAAAAAACTTTATCTTTTGCAAACGGAACAAAACGAATTTTTAGCCAATGGTGCTCTGTTGTTGTTTAACTACAACAACCATTCCACTCCAACACACAGCAGCAAAACGCTAGTTTTGCATAAAAGTTCTTTGCTTACTTTCTTTCAAGAAAGTAAGTGAAAAAAACTTGACCAAAAACTTTATCTTTTGCATGCAGTACAGATTCTAAATTTTAACTACTGGTACTTCGTTGTTATTCTACTACTTTTCAAGAAAACATTAACTTGTCAAAAAAATGGCTTATTATGAACTTGATGAAAGTCAGAAGTTTCTGGAGGAACTTTTTTCACTTGTGAAAAGTTCCTCCAAAGTCTACGCTTCGCTCCGGTCGGTTCTGAACGTCCACCGGACGTTCAGAACCACTTCAAAAACACGCTTGTAAGCTTTTTGAAAAAAGTTTGACCAAAAACTTTTCTTTTTGCACATGGTACAGATTCTAAATTTTAACTACTGGTACTCCGTTGTCGTTCAACCACAATAACCATTCCACTCCATCGCCCAGTAGCGAAACGAAGTTTCGCGCAAAAGTTCTTTGCTACCTTTCTTTCAAGAAAGTAAGTTATTCTGCTTTTCTGTTTCTTGTCATAAGCTGTAATACTGCTTCTCTTACGTTTTTTCCATAAAAAAGCACTTGATTAATTTCTTGTGTAATTGGCATGGATACATGATATTTTTTTGCTAATTCACAAGCTGCTTGCACCGTGTTGATTCCTTCTACTACCATTTTTACTTCTGCTAATGTTTCCACAAGAGATTTTCCCTGTCCTAATAAAATACCTGCTCGCCTGTTTCTGGAATGCATACTAGTACAAGTTACAATTAAATCTCCAATACCAGAAAGCCCAGCAAAAGTTTCTGCTTTTCCTCCCATAGCAATCCCTAAACGAGTCATTTCGGTCATGCCTCTTGTCATCAATGCTGCTTTTGTATTATCTCCAAAACCAAGACCATCCGACATTCCTGCTGCTAAAGCCATAATATTTTTGAGAGCTGCCCCAATTTCTACTCCAATCATATCTTGATTGGTATAAACTCTAAAATTAGGATTCATAAACTCCTTTTGTATCATTTTTGCAATATCTGTTTCTTCTGCTGCAATGACACAAGCTGTTGGAATTTGTCTTCCAACTTCTTCTGCATGGCTTGGTCCCGATAATACACAAGGATAACAATTTGGTAAACATTCTTTTATCACTTCTGATAATCTTAACAAGCTGCCCTGTTCTAATCCTTTTGCAACATTAACAACAATCGCATCTTTTTGGAATAAATCTGCAAATTTTGTCATTGTTTCTCTTACAGCACGAGAAGGAACCGCAGAAATTACAATTTCTTTTTGCGCTATTGCTTTTTTTGCGTCTGTTGTAACATCAATATTTTCTCCCAACAAAACGCCCGGCAAATATTGTTTATTTTCTCTTGTTTGCTTCATATTTTCCACAGCTTCTGCATTTCTTGCCCACATTGTCACATCATGACCATCTTGTTCTAACATTACTGCTAAAGCAGTTCCCCAGCTTCCGGCACCAATTACTGCAATTTTTTTCATAAAATGCCTCCTTTTTTAAAACCTTTAAAACTTTGAAATCTTACTTCAAACATCTTTTTCTCAGTTTTAAACATTTCTTTCTACTTTTTTTGCTCCTAATTTATTTTCATTTCCTGCCAAAAGTCTAGCAATATTTGCTCTATGCTGATATAGTGCCAATGCTGCTAAACTAATCGCTATCAAAGTACCCTCTAAAGGAAATCCCACCTTAAAAAGCACAATCGGTATCATAACTGCAAAAGACATAGAACCAAGCGAAACATATCTTGTTGTAGCAATACAAATAATTCCAATGCCAAATGCAAATGTTGGTAAATACCATGTTGTCATACTCAAGCATAACACAAGCCCTATCATACAAGCGATTCCTTTCCCCCCTTTAAAGTTTAGATAAAAAGGAAAATCATGCCCTAATATCACACCAACACAGCCATATAATCCTGCTAATTCTATTTCCTTAAAAAGCATTTTACATAATAAAAAACCGACTACAGATTTTAAAATATCACATACAAAAGTAATGGCACCTGCTTTTTTTCCTAAAACACGTAAAGCATTTGTTGTACCTAAATTCCCACTTCCATATTGTCTTAAATCAACATTTGAAATTCTCCCCACTAAATAAGCAGACTGTAAACAGCCAATGCCATAGCCTAACAAAATACAAATAACCCGAAACATCCCTTTTTAATCCTCTTTTCCTTTTTCTCTTACAACAAAATGTATAGGTGTCCCTACAAAGCCAAAGGCTTCCCTTAATTGATTTTCAATATATCTCCGATAGGAAAAATGAAATAATTCCCTATCATTGACAAAAATAACAAAGGTAGGTGGTTTAATCGAAACCTGCGTCATATAGTATAATTTTAGTTGACGTCCTTTGTCTGCTGGAGGTTGTTGCATTGCTGTTGCTTCTATCAAAACATCGTTTAAAACCCCTGTACTAATGCGTAAAGCATGATTTTGATGTACTGTTTGTATTAATTCTAACATTCTGTTTATTCTTTGCCCTGTTAAGGCAGAAATAAATACCTTTGGTGCATATGGCATATAAGCTAGTTCATTTCCAATATCTTTTAAATATTGATTCATAGTTTTATCATTTTTTTCAATAGAATCCCATTTATTAACAGCTACAATCGCAGCACGTCCTCTTTCATGGGCAATTCCTGCAATTTTCGTGTCTTGGTCTGTAATGCCTTCCTTTGCGTCAATTAACAAAATAGCAACATCACATCTTTCTACTGCAGCCACTGCACGAATAATACTGAAACGCTCAATTTCCTCTTTGATTTTACTTTTTCTCCTCATACCTGCTGTATCAATAAAAATATATTTTTGTCTATCTATCTCAATCGGGCTGTCAATCGCATCTCTTGTTGTGCCTGGAATATTACTTACAATCAATCTATCTTCTCCCAATATTTTGTTAATTAAAGAAGATTTTCCAACATTGGGCTTTCCAATAATCGCAACTTTAATAACTTCTTCTTCCTCCTCATCTTCTATTTCTTCTGGAAAATAAGAAATTACTTCATCTAGCAAGTCACCAAGTCCTAAAGCTTGCCCTGCTGAAATGGCAATTGGGTCGCCAATTCCCAATTCATAAAACTCATAAATATCCATACTATCACGGTTCATACGGTCTACCTTATTGACCGCAAGTACAACGGGTTTTTTGGTTTTTCTAAGCATATTTGCTACTTGTTTATCATCATCTGTCATACCTGCTTTTACATCTGTTACAAACAAGATTACATCTGCTGTTTCAATAGCAATTTCTGCCTGCTGCAAAATTTGTTTTAATATAATATCTTCCGCACCAATTTCCATACCACCTGTATCAATCAAAGTAAATTTTCGCCCTGTCCATTCTACATCTGCATAAATTCTATCTCGTGTGACACCTGGTGTATCTTGCACAATAGAAATTCTTTCTCCTGCCAAACGATTAAAAAGGGTAGATTTTCCTACATTGGGTCTTCCCACTACAGCTACAATCGGCTTCATTTTTTTTCCTCCAAATCTAATAGATTACAAAGCAATGCTTTTCCTGTATTTTTTGTTATCTTAATAGGAATATGCAATACTTTTTGTATATCTTCTATTTCCATATCATCTAAAAGCATAGTTGTATCATTTCTTAACAAATTTTCTGGTAAAAGCAAATAACTTCCTAGCTCTTTTCCTGTCAACTGCTTGACAATATCTTGCCCTGTCAAAAGTCCAGAAACCGTAATTTCTTTTCCAAAAAAATCATTATGGATAGCATAAACATAGATTTTCCATTTTGGACAATGCTGCATTACTTGATTACATAATTTTTGAATCAAAGGATAAGCAGCTTCTCCTGTTGCAACAGAAACAACATTTTGTTTTTGCTTTGGCAAAGAATATTTTTTTAAGGCTTGTGCAAACTCTGCTTCTAAAAGAGAAAGCATTCCTACCCCATTTTCATATTGTGTAAAGTCCTCATAGGCATCACAAGGAGGCAAGTCACATTCTGCTTTTAAATAAAATTCATCTGATAAAAAAACAAAAGAGGTTCCAATACTTTGTTTTAATTTTTTTTGCCATTTTTCCACTTGCAAGATGACTTTTTGACTTTCTTGTTTATCAAAAGGTACCATTGGATATAAATTTTCTCTATACTTTGTTAAACCAATCGGTACAACAGACATACTTTTTGCATGTGGAAAAAAAGCAACACAATCAGATATGGTTTTATCTAAAATTGCTCCATCATTGATTCCTCTACAAAGCACAACTTGTAAATTCATTTCAATACCTGCATTTGCTAGTCTTTTCATGACTTCTAAAACTTTATCTGCTCGGGGATTTTTTAACATTTTTTTACGCAGTTCTAAATCTGTGGTATGAACAGAAACATTAATAGGGGAAAGATGATAAAATATAATATGGTTAATATCTTCTTCCGACATATTAGTTAATGTTACATAATTTCCCTGCAAAAAAGATAATCGAGAATCATCATCTTTAAAATAAAGGCTCTCTCTCATTCCCTTTGGTAACTGGTCTATAAAGCAAAAAATACATTTATTTTTACAGCTTTTTGCATGATCCATCAAACCACTTTCAAAAATAATACCAATATCCTCATTTTCTTCTTTTTCGATTTCGGCAATATATTCTTCTCCATTTATAGTACGTATTGTCAATTCTACATATTCATCTTGTATTAAATAACGATAATCAAATACATCTTGTACCGCTTGTCCATTGACTGCTAGTAAAATATCTCCTGGTTCTAAACCAATTTCCTGTGCAATACTATCTTTTTCTATTTTAATAATGACATTTTGTTTGAGTTCCATAAAAATGTCCTTTCCTTATAAAAGTTTTTTCCATTCTTCTTCTTTAAAGCCCAGTAAAACAGTATCATCTGTTACAACAACCGGACGTTTTACAAGCATACCATTCGTTGCTAATATTTCATACTGTTCTTGCTCTGTCATATCTTTTAATTTATCTTTTAGACCAAGTTCTTTATAGACATTACCACTTGTATTAAAAAATCTTTTTAAGGGCAAGCCACTTTTTTTATGCCATGCTTCTAATTCTTCTTTATTTGGGTTTTGTTTGGTAATATCCCTTTGTTCAAAGGAAATATTATTTGATTCTAACCACTTTTTTGCTTTTTTGCAAGTGCTGCATTTTGGATATTCTAAATATAACATGATTTTCTCTCCCTTAGTTTTTAATTTTCTTTTATTATACCTTATATTTCCTTTATAAAAAATGAAAATTTGAGATTATTTCTTCGAATGAAAAAAAGTTTATTGATTTTTATAATTTTATAGCTTACAATAAAATTAGTTTTATTCTATTTTCACAAAAACATACAGGAGGGATACTATGAAAATCGTCATAATGGAGCCTTTAGGCATTACAGCAGAAAAAGTAGAAGAAGCTGCAAAAGCAGTAAAACAAAAAGGACATGAAGTAATTTATTATGAAACAAGAACAGAAAATACAGCAGAGTTAATCGAAAGAGGAAAAGATGCAGATATTATTATTATAGCAAATTTACCTTTTCGCAAAGAAGTAATCGAACATTGTCAAAACTTAAAAATGCTTTCTATTGCCTTTACTGGTGTAGACCATGTAGATGTTGATTATTGCAAACAAAAAGGAATTACAGTCTGTAATGCAGCAGGATATTCTACCAATGCAGTTGCAGAACTAACATTTGGTTTAGCAATTTCCGTTTTGAGAAATATTCCAGCTTGTGACGACAAAACAAGAGCAGAAGGTACAAAAGCAGGTCTTGTTGGCTCTGAACTTTATGGTAAAACATTTGGTGTTATCGGTACTGGTGCCATTGGTACAAAAGTTGCTTTGCTTGCCAAAGCATTTGGCTGTAATGTTATAGCATACAGCAGAACAAAAAGAGAAGCTATCACACAAGCAGGTATCACCTATGTATCTTTAGAGGAGTTACTAAAACAAAGTGATATTGTATCCCTTCATGTTCCTTTTAATGATGCAACAAAAGGTTTCATTGGAAAAGAACAACTTGCATGGATGAAATCAAGTGCTATTCTTTTAAACACAGCAAGAGGTGGTGTGGTTGATAATCAAGCATTAGCAGATGCTTTAAATGCAGGAAACATTGCAGGTGCTGGTATTGATGTATATGAAATGGAGCCACCGATTCAAAAAAACCATCCACTTGTTTGCGCAAAACATACTGTATTAACACCTCATGTTGCTTTTGCTTCTCACGAAGCACTTTATGCAAGAGCATTAATTGTATTTGATAACATTATAAAATGGGAAGCTGGCACACCACAAAACTTACTTTCTTAACTTACTTTCTTGAAAGAAAGTAAGTTAAGAATTTTTTGCGAAACTGGCGTTTCGCTGCCGTATGTTAGAGTTGAATAGTTGTTGTAGATGAACGACAATGGGACACCATTCGTTAAAAATGAGAATCTGTACTGTGTGCAGAAGGTAAAGTTTTTGGTCAAGCTTTTTTCAAAAAGCTTGCGAGAGTTTGAGAGCAGAGCTCTCAAGGTTTCCTACGCTTGGAAGCGTATTTTTGAAGAGGTCTGGAGGAACTTTTCAAAAGTGAAAAAAGTTCCTCCAAGAACTTCCGACTTTTATCAAATTCATAATAAACTAGTTTTTTCATAAGTTGTTCTATTTTTAAACTCAAATTATTATAATTTTTGCAAAAAAAATTTTATGTGATTACCCTAATTTTGTTTTTATTTTATACAAAAAAGAGTAGTGTGTATAGATATTCACATAAATGCAGGGAAAGCTGCCTTTGACAAAGCATTGTATAAGAGGAAAAAATAAAGTTAGTTTTAAAGTAACTTTATTTTTGAAAAAACGTTTTTATAGTTTATTAAAATAATAATAAGTGTTAATACATATCATCACAACTGTAAAAACTGTAATATTTTATATATAATAGAGAATATAAAATATATATAACATATATGTTTAATAATAATATATATATAGGTATGGGAAAAAAATGCAGTTTTCGCAATTTTGCAGTTTATGTTGATAGTTAATACAAATAAAGTGTTGTGAACTACATAGATTGCATCACATAATCTGGCTTTTTGGATTACATTAGTATTTTGTTTAAAATTTTTACTTTTGAAATAAGGTATGTAATAGCATAACCAACCACAAAAGTAATAAGACTATAACAAATAATTTGTGTATGTACTTCCGAAAGTGGTAATGTTATGCTTAATTTTTCAATAATCCATACATGGCACAAATATAAACCAAAAGATAAATTGCCTAGTGTAGTAATACTCTGGATAAGCAATTTATTTTTTATCTTTATCTGCTTAAAACCCAAAAAGATAGCTGCCGAAATAATAAAAGCATGATATTGATACCCACCCGTATAAAAGGTGTCAATTTGGTCAACAGAAGAAGTTCTAGCTGTTCCCAGTATAGCAGCCATCACACATACTGGTGCAAGACAATATAAAATATTTTGCTGTTTTTTTTCAACAGGATAGGTGCCTAATAAATATCCTAATAAAAAATATCCCCAATATCCATCAATAAGCATAGGAAAAGAAAAACACCATTTTTGCGCCAATCTATTCAAAAAAGGTGAAATTGTAGTTGGCAATAAAATAAGAAATAAAAAAAAATATAATTCTTTTTTGTCACATTGGTTGATTATTTTTTTAATAAAAGGTGTCAGCAAATAAAAAAATAAGATACTGTATAAATACCAAAAATGGTAAACAATATTTTGCGTTCCCAAATGGATAAAAAAATCCTGTATCCGAAAGGGCATATGATAAGTGATACAATTATCGCAATAATAGATAAAACTCCATATCAAAAAAGGTGGCAATATTTTAAAAAATCTCTTTTTGTAAAAGGAAGCAAAGTTATCTGCTGTTGGGGAGGAAAGCAGCAGATAACCACTTATCATAAAGAATAAAGGAACACCAAAACGAGAAATTGCGTTAATAACATCCGTAAACCACCATATTTTTGTGTGAAATAGTGTTGTATTTGTAAAAAATTCTGAATTACAATGTAGTAAGATGACAGAAAAAATTGCAACTATGCGAATCATTTCTAAATATAATATTTTTTCCCCTTGCTGATTCATACTTTTCACCCCACAAAAAATTATCCTTCCATTCCCATTTCAGAAATTTGTAATTTAATAAACTGTCTTGCAGTTCTAGGAGAGCGTCCTCCTCTTGTAAGAGCAAAGCGTTCTGCAAGCATATGTAGTTCTTTTTGCTCTAAATCAATACCATATTCTTCTGCAAGACTATCTACAATATCAAGATATTCTTCTTTGTCTGGTACAGAAAATGTAATTTCTAATCCAAATCTGTCAGAAAGAGAGGCAACCGTTTCCATGGTATCCCGTAAATGAATTTCATTATCTGTCATGCGTTCTGACATGGTTTCTCTTACTAAATGACGACGGTTTGAAGTAGCATAAATTAAAATATTTTCTGGTTTTCCTGCAACACCACCCTCAATAAATGCCTTTAAAGCGGTAAAAGTTTCATCTTCCTGTCGGAAGGTTAAATCATCTAAAAAAAGAATAAATTTAAAAGGACTTGCACCAGCAGCTTCACAGATTTTAGGAAAATATTTTAATTGTGCCATAGAAAGGTCTATAATCTTTAGTCCTTCTTTTGCATATTCATTGACAACTGCTTTTACAGTAGAGGATTTTCCAGTACCCTTATCTCCATATAGTAAAATATGGTTTGCTAATTTTCCTTGTAAAAAGGAAAGGGTATTGGATAATATGGCTCTTTTTTGTCTTTCATACCCTTTTAAATCGGAAAGGCGAATACTATCTGCTTGAGGCAAAAGGATAATTTCTCCTTTTTCTACTGTAAAAGCAGTTCCTCTTGCAAAATAGCCATATCCTTTTTGCTGATACAGTTTATAAAGAGAATAAGCATCTTTTACAGGAAGTTGTGCAGAGTTTGGAAAACGTGGTAATGTATGTAAAAATGCGCTTTCTTTTGGGAAGGTTTTCACAGCTTCTTCAATTAAAATATCACCTGTAATAGAGGAAACTGTTTCCAATACCTGCATATCAAAAGATACAGAAGTTTTAATGTGTTCTGGAATTTCTTCAAAAGTTTTTTTACAGCTTAAATAAGCAAAAATATTGTTATCATATACCAATTCTTCATAAAACAAGTGTGATAAATCTTTGTGTTCAAAGATATAACCACAAAGTGCTCCATAAGCCCGGCAAAAATCTTGTGCTGTTTTGGAATAACTTTCCATAACTTGATACGTTAATTGAAATATGGGGGCTTCTGCAATATGGCGCAAAGTAGTCAGTGAGCAGGAAGCAAGTAAAAAATGTTTGATTTCCATAATATCCCTCTTTCTGTTAAATACTGTTTTCTTGATTTTTTTGTCTAATGTCGTTTCCAAAAAATTTTAATATAATATAATTTCCCACAATACGGGAAACAAGCCTATCAGAATATTGGTCAATTAGCTTGTCTGGTGCAAGATTTGTTGAAATTACAATTTGTTTTTTTGTTAACATTCTAGTATTGATAATATGAAATAGTTTTGCGCTGGAAAGTATGGTACTAAATTCTGTTCCTAAATCATCTATAATCAATAAATCTACTGTAAGCAAGTCTTCCATAATATCTTCTTTTTCTTCTGGATTTTCATTATTAAATTGTTGTTTTTCAATGGTATCAAAAAGTTGCCCTGCTGTCATATATAACACCGTTTTTCCTTTGTCCAATAATTCTTTTGCAATGCCATTACACAAAAAGGTTTTTCCTAATCCTGTACCACCATATAAAAATAAGTTTTTAAAGGTAGTATCAAAATTATCACAAAAATTTTGGCAAGTATTAAAAATTTTTTGCATATTTTCATAAGGTGACCAGCCTTCTTGTTTATTTTCTTTTTTGTCATATTTTTTTAAATTAAAAGTATCAAGGTTTTCATATTTTACAATTTCTTTAATATTTGACTGGTCATATGCAAAATCAATTAATTTTTGCTTCATACAATGACAGGGAACGCTATCAATATAACCTGTATCTTTGCAGTCACTGCAACAATAGTTTATTTGAAGCGCATTTTCAGAAAAGCCTAACTCATCAAGAAGATTAATTTTTTCCTGTTTTAAAATAGCAATTTCTTTTTGTAATTGTTTTAAAAGCAGTTGGCTATCTGCTGGTTTTTGTAATACCATACGAGCAATTCGAATACTTGTTAAAGAAATTTCTTTTTCGATTTCTTCAATACGAGGACAAATATGATAAATTTCATTTCTTCTTTTGGTTAATTCATGTTCTTTTTGCATGCGGATTTCTTCATATTCTCGTAAAACGGTTTGATATAATTTTGATTTTTTAGACATTTCCATCCCTCCCTTTTAGCTTTTTTTCAAGCGTTCTCTAGCAAGTCTTTCTAGTTCATCAAAATCCCATTGACGTTGTTCGTAATTGACAAAACGATTTTGCTTTACAGCAGTATTTTTATAAACTTTTTGTTGTGTTTTAGGTGCTGCTTTTTTGTTTTCTTTAGAAGCCTGGAAATCTTTATCCGCAATTTCGACTTCTTCTAATGTTTTAATTTTTTTGCTATGCCAATCCTCTACAATGGATTCAATATATGTGAAATCAGGTTTTCCTATTTTTAAAATTGTTTTTTCGCAGGCTTTTACAATCATTTCTACAGAAAAACGATATTCTAAAGTCCATTTTTTAATATATTTTTCCTGTGCAGGTAACAAATTACCTCGCCCTAATGCCCGCATAATTTGCTTATAACCACTTTGATGTAGCTTAATATATTCTGAAGCACGTTCTGGTGTGTTAATTCCGTCATTTGCCCAGCTAATTGCTATTTTTTCAATGTAACTTAAAGGATATGGTTTTTTACTTTTATTTGCACAATAGGAAAAAAGAAGTTCAATCACCTCCAAAGATAATTGCAGCCATTCATTAAATCCTAATACGGTGGTCATATCCTCATATTTTAATGTTGTTCCTAAATAATGTTCTGCTAAAGAAAAAAGTCTTTTTGCAGTAGGACTATTGGTGCTAATTGCTATCATTTCTTCTGGTGTATATTGGGGAGGTGGATTATCTGTTTTATGGTATAGAGATTGTTGTTTTACCTGATTTTTTTTAGATTGAACTGGTAAAAAATGAATATTTCCATCTTCTAATATTTCCACTAACCCCTGTTTTTGCCAATATTTCCAGCTTCGTACAACATCACTTTCTAAAAGGTCAAGTGCTTCTGCAATGGATTGATTGCTTAAAGAAGCATCACCATTTGAAACGTGACAATACGCATATAAATAAACCAAAACATAAGGTGGGTGTGCTTTGGACATATACTCATCTATAAAAATATTTGAAATTTGTGTTGTTTGAGATGCTGTAGGTTCTATTGAAAAAGCCATTGTTCTATGCTCCATTCTTGTGTTCTGACAATTATTGATATGGTAGTATATCACATTTTTTTTAAAATTAAAAGATGTTTTAAAAAGGTCAGGCACATACCATAATCTTCCATCGTATATTGGAAACAGCAGGAAGTAGAAAGAGGGAAATTATGAAAACATTACAGAATAGTATCAATACAATACCATATTGTATTGTAGAAATTAAAGCAGAAGAAAAACAAAAATTACGACTTTATGATATGGGCTTTTATGCGGGAAGTGTTGTAACACCACTTTATGAATGTTGGGGAGGAGGTACCAAAGTCTATGAAGTCAAACAAACTTTAATTGCATTAAGGCAACAGGACGCAAAAAATATATGGGTAAGGGAGATGAGAGAAGATGTCCCAAAAAAATAAAGAAGTTATCATTGGTTTAGCTGGAAATCCCAATACAGGAAAAAGTACCGTATTTAACCATTTAACAGGCTTAAAACAGCATACTGGTAATTGGTCTGGCAAAACGGTAACAAATGCAAAAGGCAGTTTTTTTTTAGAGGGAATGCATTGTATTGTTTATGATTTACCGGGCATTTATTCTCTTTTTTCTGATAGTGCAGAAGAATGTTGTGCAAAGGAATTTATTTGTTCTGCCAAAACAGATATTATGCTTGTTGTATTAGATGCCACCTCATTAGAACGAAATTTAACATTAGTGCTACACATATTAGAATTAACAGAGCGTGTGGTGCTTTGTGTCAATTTGATGGATGAGGCAGAAAAAAAGGGGATTACTGTAAATAGTAAAAAATTATCGGAAATATTAGGGATTCCTGTGATTTGTACAAGTGCAAGAGCCGGAAAGGGAATTGAACAACTTAAAAAAACGATTGTAGATGCTGTAAATGGCAAAATTTCATTTTCTCCAAACAAAACCATATTTTCAGAACAAATAGAACATATATGGAATGATTTTTTAAACCAAACAAAGCATTTAATACCAAAGGGAATTGTACCAAAATATTTTGCTATGGAAGTATTAGAAGGAGATAGTTGGTTTTTAACAATGCTTTGTAGTAAATTAGACACCATGGAAATGCAAGAACTATTAGCAAGGCAGGAAATGGAGCAAAAACTTTTAGACTATTCTAAAGAAAAATTAAAAGAAGAAAAGAGTATTACTTTTTTAAAAAGAAGTCAAGAGATTGCAAAAGAAGTGGTAACAGAAAAAACGGAAGAAGCAAAAAAAAGAGAACGTTTTTTAGATAACATTTTTCTTTCTAAAAAAACGGGTATTCCTGTTATGTTGGCTTTATTAGGGCTTATTTTTTGGATTACGATTGCAGGGGCAAATGTACCTTCTAATCTATTAATGGAATTATTTTGGAATGTAGGAGAAAAATTAGGAATCTTTTTAAAATGGTGTGCTGTTCCAGACTGGTTTTATGGCATTGTAAAAGATGGCATTTTTTTAACAGTAAGTTGGGTAGTTGCAGTCATGTTGCCGCCTATGGCAATTTTTTTCCCCTTATTTACTCTGTTAGAAGATTTTGGGCTTTTACCAAGAATTGCCTTTCATATGGATGGATTCTTTCAAAAAGCCCATGCACATGGCAAACAAGCCTTAACTATGTGCATGGGCTTTGGATGTAATTCTGCTGGTGTGACAGCCTGCCGCATTATTGATTCTCCTAGAGAACGATTGATTGCAATACTAACTAATAATTTTGTGCCATGCAATGGCAGATTAGCACCACCATTGTTATAGAAACTTTTGCCTTTTTTGAAGCATAAAATAATATAGTTTGTCACAACGTTGCAAAAATTCCGCCTGCTGTTTTGGCGTTAACGGAATGATTTTAATATTTTGTGCTTTATTTTTAGACATAAAAACTCCTTTTTTTATTATCTTATGGTTCCATATGCTGAAATAGACTATCTGCTTTTTCTGGAAGTTCTTCAATACTGTTAATAAATGGAACTTCTGCATCTACAGTACCGAATCCATATTTTGCATATAAAAAAGGAATTCCTGCAACTTTGGTTGCGTTATAATCGCCTTGTGTATCCCCAATATAAAAACATTTTTGAATGGCATTTCTTTCTATAATTAATTTGATATTTTCTCCTTTTGGTTTTCCTGTTCTACCAGAGTTTTCATAATCTTTAAAATATTTTTCTAATTTGTGATACGCAAAAAATGCTTCTACATATCCCGCCTGGCAATTACTTACAATATACAAATCATATTTTTGAGATAAAATTTGTAATGTTTTTTCCAGATTATCAAAGAGTTTTCCGCCATTTTTGGCAATTTCCACTTCCTCCTCTTTTCCACATTCCTCCATAATAGAAAGCATTTTTTGTCGTTCTAAGTCTGGAAGAAGGGTGCTAAAAATTTCTTCTGATGTTTTACCCATAAAACTTTTAGCTACTTCTGCTGTTACTGTTTTCCCATTTAATTCCTTATATCTGTTAAAAACAGTATTCCAAGCATTTGCAACTGCTTGGCAGGAATCCCAAAGAGTACCATCTACATCAAAAATAATTGCATTCATGTTATACCTCCTCATTGTTTGTATCTATTTTTTATTTATAACTAAAAAAGTTGTTTTTGTGGACTCTGTCCACACCTGCAAGCTTTTTGAAAAAAGCTTGACTAAAAACTTTATCTTTTGCAAACGGAACAAATTCTAAATTTTAGCCGTTGGTACTCTGTTCTCGTTCCACTACAACAACTGTTTAACTTCCCGGTGTGGTAGCGAAACGCTAGTTTTATACAAAAGTTCTTTGCTATCTTTCTTGAAAGAAGGTATGTAATTTTTGGGGAAACTTTTTTCACTTGTGAAAAGTTTCCCCAAACCCCTTCAAAAACACGCTTCCAAGCGTAAAAGACCGTAGGGCTTTGCCCTACAACCCACAAGCTTTTTGAAAAAAGCTTGACCAAAAACTTTATCTTTTGCAAACAGAATAGATTCTAAATTTTAGCCGTTGGTGCTCTGTTCTCGTTCCACTACAACAACTGTTTAACTTCCTGGTGCGGCAGCGAAACACTAGTTGTCTACACTTCGTTTCGGTCGGTGCAGAACAAACGTCCACCGGACGTTTTGCACCGCACAAAAGTTCTTTGCTACCTTTCTTTCAAGAAAGGTAGTTTTATCTTGAAACAAGTAATTTCTTAAGAGCCTCCTCCAAACCATCTACAGAAAGAGGATACATGGGAAAAAGGTCTGCAAGCACATCATACGTATGCGACCAATAGCTACTCCACTGCGGACGTTTTGCAGGATTAAGCCATATAATATGAGGATACCTTTGTTTAAAACGTTGGAACCATTCAATCCCCGGCACACTGTCCCGTACCCCATAGCTATAATAACTGCCAGACAGCAATTCAGAAGGTTCCATCATGGCATCTCCAACAAGAATTACTTTATATTCGCTGCTAATGTTTTGTAGTATCCAGTTAGTATCTACAGCAAGTTTTGGACGCAAACTAGGTTCTGTGTAAACTTTGGAATAAATACTGTTGTGAAAATAATATACTTTTAAATCTTTAAAATGTTTTGACTTGCTAACAGACTGAAATAATGCACTGCAAAGACGGCTGTAATATTCTACAGAACCACCAGAATCCATTAGCAAAAGCACTTTTACAGTGTTTCGTCTTGGTTTTTGATAAACAATTTTTAACTTTCCTGCATTGTTACAAGTTTCTTGTATGGTGTTGTCAATATCAAATTCTGTTTTTGGTGCATCAATGCGTGTGGAAAATTGACGAAGCTGACGAAATGCCATTTGAAATTGTCTAGTATCTAAAGTATTGTCATTGCGAAAATCTCTGAAATTTCGTTCTCCAGCTACCTGAAAAGCGGTTTTGTAACGAGAAACACCACCAACACGAATTCCTTTTGGACTATATCCGCTGTTACCAAATACAGAAACACCGCCTGTTCCAACCCAATAACTGCCGCCGTTATGTTCCTCTTTTTGTTCTTCCAAACGCTCTAAAAACATTTTTTGTATTTCTTCTGTAGAAAGATATTCATTTTCCATAGCCCTGTCCATATCAAAAGTATCTTTGGGCTTGTCTTTGGGATTGGCTAACCAATCTAATAATTCTTTTGGTAACTCTTGTGTGAATTCTACATCTTTAAAATACTCCAAAAAAGCACCATCAAAACGGTCAAAGTCCGTTTCACTTTTGATAAGAATGGCACGGCAAAGGTAATAAAAACCGGTAAAACTGGCATGATGAAGACCTTTTTGTAATGCCTCCATTAAAGTCATCCACTCATTCAAAGAAACAGAAAGTCCTCGTTTTCTTAAAAGGTAAAAAAAGGAGCTAAACATATTCCACACTCCTTACCCTTTATATTTTTCCAGTGTGTCTAAATCTTCATTTTTTTTGAGTAAAACGCCCGCAAAAGGAATTTCACTTCTGATTTTTTGTTCTGAGATACCACCCAATTGCAATGCTTGTATCCAGTCTAATACTTCTGAAGTGCTTGGCTTTTTTTGAATAGCAGAAAGTCCTCGAATCCAGTAAAAGGCTTCCATAACTTGCTTTAATAAATGTGTATCTAAATCTGGAAAATGAACGTTTACAATTTCCTCCATCAGTTCTTGTGATGGAAAAGCAATATAATGGAAAATACATCTTCTTAAAAAAGCATCTGGCAATTCCTTTTCTGCATTAGAAGTAATAATTACAATAGGGCGATGTTTTGCATGGATAGTTTCTTTTGTTTCTGGAATATAAAACTCCATTTTATCTAATTCCCAAAGTAAATCGTTTGGAAATTCTAAATCTGCTTTGTCGATTTCGTCAATTAATAATATCACCTGTTCTTCTGAAGAAAAGGCTTCTCCTAATTTTCCCAGTTTGACATATTTTGCAATGTCATCAACACCTTGATTTCCAAATTGACTGTCATATAATCTTTGGACTACATCATAAACATAAAGTCCATCTTGTGCTTTTGTGGTAGATTTAATATTCCATATAATTAATTTTTTGCCTAGTGCTTGTGAAATTGCTTCTGCTAACATTGTTTTACCAGTACCAGGTTCTCCTTTAATTAATAATGGTTTTTGTAAAGCCATGGCAATATTCACAGCTCCCATAAGTTCCTGAGAAGCTACATAATTTTGACTTCCATGAAATGTATTTTCAGAATACATATATGTTCTCCTTTCAAAAATAGATATAACCATTGTATTAGGAAGTCCTTTCTTTTGTCAACTAAAATTTGTATAGTTTTTAACGTTTTACGCATATATTGAAAAAAATGATAGAAAAGAGGAAAAACATGGAATTTGCTATCTATAGTAGAAAATCAAAACAAACTGGAAAAGGAGAATCTATACAAAATCAAATAGAATATTGTAGAAAATATATTGCAAGTCGTTTTGGAGAAAATCATAAGATACATATTTTTGCAGAAGAAGGATATTCTGCAAAAAATAGATGCCGCCCACAATTTCAATCTATGCTAACCATCGCAGAACAAAAAAAATTAGATTATATTGTATGCTATCGTTTAGATAGAATTAGCAGAAATGTAGGAGATTTTGCTTTATTAATAGAACAGCTTGCAAAATGGGAAACCGCTTTTATTTGTGTGCAGGAACAATTTGATACTTCCACTCCAACAGGAAGGGCCATGATGTATATGGCTTCTGTATTTGCACAACTGGAAAGAGAAACGATTGGAGAACGTGTCAAAGATAACATGTTTTATTTAGCAAAAAAAGGGTACTGGTTAGGTGGAACTTTCCCGCTTGGCTTTACATCCATAAGAGTATCCGAAAATGGTCATTCTTATTGTCATTTAGTGCAACAGGAAAAGGAAATCAAAATTGTTCAAAAAATTTATTTTCTTTTTTTAGAATATTATAATCTTTCTGCTGTCAAAAGAAAATTAGAAGAAGAAAAAATTTATTCTCGGCAAGGAAATGCTTTTTCTTTAATGGCATTAAAAGAAATATTAACCAATCCTGTTTATTGTAAAGCAGACCAAAAAGCAAGAGAATATTTTTATAAAAAAGGGGCAGAAGTTACTTTTTCTGCAAAGCAATGCTCAAATAACTATGGTTTAATGGTATACAACAAAAGAAATTATAGCAAAAAAGCAGCACCAAGGCAAAAAATAGAACACTGGATTGTAGCTTTAGGAAAACAAAAAGGTATTTTATCAGGAGAAGTATGGGTTAGTATACAAAATTATTTTGAAAGAAGTAAAAAAAAACAAAAAACAGAAAATAATTATGCTCTTTTATCTGGAATATTATATTGTGGAAGTTGTGGCGAAAAAATGCAGCCTAAAAAAAGAAAAAATCATACCTTTGACTATATTTGTAAAAGCAAACTGCAAGGGAAAAACTGTGTCATGCAAAATTTAGCAGGAAAAGAAACAGATTCTCAAACAGAAAGCTATTTATTAGACTATATAGAAAGTTTGGTAAAACAGCAAAATAAAAAAATAGGGCATTGTTCTTTTGGAGAACTATGGAAGGGTATGGAAATCAAGCAAAAGCAGGAAGCCATTCGCTTTTTAATCAAAAAAGGAGTCTGGAATGGAACGGAACTACAATATTTTTTATAAGGATAAAAGTACCATAATAACACTTGATATGTTATAATAAAAAAAAGTTAGAGGAGGAATGAAAAATGAATAAATGCTTTGTATTTTTTTTAAGTATAATTATGGTGTTTATGGTAGGATGTCAAAAGGATACAACAGAAATAGAGTATACAAATGCAAATGCAAGTTATAGTATTACGCTGCCAGCAACTTGGATACAAGATACAGGTGTTAGTAACGGAGATATGCTTGTATTATATTCTAATGAAGAACGGGACATTATTATATCCATACAGAGATATGACAGAGAAGTTGCACAAGATACCATGGGCTTGGATTCCTTAGAACGCTTTCAACAGTTTTATAAAACAAATTCTATTGTAGCTGGATTATATGCCTCAGGAGAAACAAAAGAAATAGAATATACTATGGAAAATATGAAAAATGTAGTAGCAGAGGAATTAGTTTCTGATTCTACAGATAACACTACTGCAAAAGCATTTTGTGTGATTGCAGAAACAGATAAGGCTTATTATACTTGCGCTATTACAGGAGAACAAAAGGATTATAACCGAAATATAGAACATTTAAAAACAGTGTTATCTGCTTTTGTAGAAAAATAAAGTTTCCATAAAAATGGTTGCGCTTTCCCGACTATTATTATGCTTGCTAGTGTCTTTTTTGCTGGTGGAAATCCTTTTTTAGCAGGTATATTTGTTATCATTGTTTTACTGTTGTCAGTTGCCATTACTTTACTTGTATCTAGTATATTGGGAACAACAATCTTAAAAGGTGTAGACTCCTCTTTTACCCTGGAGTTGCCTCCCTATCGAAAACCGCAATTTGCAAAAGTCATTGTTAGGAGTATGATGGACAGAACAATTTTTGTATTAGGCAGAGCAATTTGTGTTTCTGTACCAGCAGGTGCTTTTATATGGTTACTGCAAAATGTTATGGTGGAAGATATGACATTATTAGGAATGGTTTCCTATTTTCTGGAGCCTTTGGGGAATGTTATGGGGTTAAGTGGTGCAATATTAGCAGCATTTTTATTAGGAATACCAGCAAATGAAATTGTAATACCAATTTTATTAATGTATTATAGCCAAAGTGGTATGTTAGTAGAAACTTCTGGAATTGCAGAATTAGGAGAAATATTACAAAATAACGGTTGGACGGTGGTTACTGCAGCTTGTGCTATTTTATTTTCCTTAAATCATTTTCCTTGTGCAACAACACTATGGACAGTTGCCAAAGAAACAAAAAGCGTAAAATGGACAATCGTTTCTTTTTTACTCCCTACAATAATAGGCGTTACTCTTTGTATGATTGTTAATTTTGGAGGAAAAATATTGCTAGGAATGTAATGTAACTTACTTATAAATTTAACGAAAGATAGAAGTTCTTGGAGGAACTTTTTTCACTTGTGAAAAGTTCCTCCAAAGTCTACACTTCGCTCTGGTCGGTTCTAAACGAACGTCCACCGGACGTTCAGAACCACTTCAAAAACACGCTTGCAAGCAAATTAGAACCTTGAGGGCGTTGCCCTCAAACTCCTACAAGCTTTTTGAAAAAAGCTTGATCAAAAACTTTATCTTTTGCATACGATACAAGATTCTCACTTTTAGCTATTGGTGCTCCGTTGTCGTTCGTCTACAACAACTGTTCAATTTCCTTGCACGGCTGCGAAACGAAGTTTTGCACAAAAGTTCTTTGCTACCTTTCTTTCAAGAAAGTAAGGCTTTTTTTTTTATTTTTGCTGTGATAAAATAAAAAAAGGAAAAATCAATCATATAGGAGAGCGATTTTATGTCTTATACAGCACTTTATAGAAAATTCCGTCCTGACAATTTTGATGGGATTGTGGGACAAAAACATATTGTCAAAACTATAAAAAATCAAATTTTAACAAATCGTGTTTCTCATGCTTATCTTTTTTGTGGTACAAGAGGCACTGGTAAAACTTCTACTGCAAAAATTGTGGCAAGAGCAATCAACTGTCTTTCTCCAAAAGAAGGAAACCCCTGTAATAAATGTGAGTTTTGCCGTGCTGCATTGGAAAATAGAAGTATGAATGTGATTGAAATTGATGCAGCTTCTAACAATGGTGTAGATAATATTAGAGAAATTCGGGAAGAAGTTAAATATCCTCCTACAGAAGGACGTTATAAAATTTATATTATTGATGAAGTGCATATGCTTTCTACAGGTGCCTTTAATGCCTTGCTCAAAACCTTGGAAGAACCACCAGAACATATTGTATTTATATTAGCTACAACAGACCCGCAAAAAGTGCCTGCTACTATACTATCCCGCTGTCAACGTTTTGATTTTCACCGTATTACAACAGAAGAAATTACACAAACACTTTCCCATTATATGGAAATAGAAAAGATTAAAGCGGAAAAAGAAGCCCTCCATTATGTGGCTCGTTTAGGCGATGGTTCTATGAGGGACGCTTTGAGCATATTAGACCAATGTATTGCTTTTTATAGTGATGAAGTGCTAACATTAGATAAAGTATTAGATGTGGTTGGTGCTGTTGATAATCGTGTGCTGTATGATATGACAGAAGCTATCCTTCAAAAAAATGCGGTTAGAATGATGGATTTGATAGAACAGATTATGATACAAGGACGAGATATTAGCCAATTTGTAACAGAATTAATCGTGCATTTTCGGAACATCCTTATTTGTAACACCATAGAAAATGCTTCTGCATTGTTAGATGTTTCTCAAGAGGAATACCAACGTTTACAGTCACAGGAAATTTCCAAAGAAGAATGTATGTACTTGATTAAAATATTTTCTGCACTTCAAAATGACTTGAAATATGCTTCTAATGAAAGGATTTTGCTGGAAGTTGCAATGTTAAAACTTTGCAGCATTACAGAAGAAAAAAATATAGATGATATTTCTGCAAAATTGGCAGCAATCGAAAGAAAAATAGAAAGAGGAATCCCTTCTTTTGAGCCTGCGCCAGCCAAGCAGATTAAAAAAACATCTTCTCATTCTAATGTTGTAAAACATCCCCCAGTTCTTTCTCAAGACAGAAAAGAAATAAAAGAAGCTTGGAAGGATATGGTACAAGAAATAGAAAGCCCTTCTGTAAAAGGTGTTCTTTCGCAAGTTTCCTTGGAATTTAAGGAGGAAACTGACCAAAATATGTATCTTGTTTGTGATTATCCAGCTTTGCAAAAACTTGTTAAAAAATATATAGATTTTTTGCAGCAAAAAACGGAAGAATATTTTCATAAAAGTGTTTCTTTTTCTATTACAACACAACAGGAATATAATGAGTGGTATCGCTGTGTATATGGTGAAACAGAACAAAAAACGGATGATGACGCAGAGTTTGAAAGTTTGACAAGAAGTTATTTTCCAGAGGCAGAATTTCAGGAATAAAAGCAGTTGTATTATTAGACTCTTTCCTGTAAAATAGTATCATATTATTGAGTAGGAGGAAAGCAATTATGGCAAGAGGATTTAATGGTATGGGCGGCATGAATATGAACAACATTATGAAGCAAGCCCAAAAAATGCAAAAACAAATGGTAGAAATGCAAGAATCATTAAATGAAAAAACATTAGAAATGACAAGTGGCGGTGGTGCTGTTAAAATTGTGATTTCTGGCAAAAAAGAAATACAATCCATTAAAATTGACCCAGAAGTGGTTGACCCTGATGATGTAGAAATGTTGGAAGATTTAATTTTATCTGCTGTTAATGAGGCAATTCGTCAGGCAGATGAAATGTATACAACAGAAATGAGCAAAGTAACTGGTGGTCTTGGTGGTTTAGGTGGTGGAATGTTTTAATCTTTTACGCTTTCTTGAAAGAAAGCTTAGCAAAGAACTTTGTGCAAAACTAGCGTTTTGCTGCCGTATGTTGAGTTTGAACGCTAGTTTTAGTTGAACGACAACAAAACACCATTAGCTAAAAATGAGAATCTGTTGCGTTTGTAAAAGATAAAGTTTTTGGTCAAGCTTTTTTCAAAAAGCTTGTAGGAGTTTGAGGACAAAGTCCTCAAGGTTTTAAAATCTTTCAACTTACTTTCTTGAAAGAAAGGTAGCAAAGAACTTTTATGCAAAACTAGCGTTTTGCAGCCATGTGTTGAGCTTGAACGCTGGCTTTAGTTGAACGACAACAAAACACCATTAGCTAAAAATGAGAATCTGTTGCGTTTGTAAAAGATAAAGTTTTTTGTCCAACTTTTTTTCAAAAAAGTTGGCAGAGCGTCAATTTATTTTGACGCTCTTTTGATGTTGATTTTTAATATAAAATTAATCTAATTTTATTGAAATTATTACACTTTTTTGATATAATAAAACTATAAAATATCAATTTAGAGATATAAAGGAGGTTTTACTATGTATACAATACCACAAGAAATTATTGATGAATGTTTGTTACTTATCGGCTAAGGCAAAGGTAAAAAAAACCTTTGCCTTTTTTATTTCCAGTCATTTCATAAGGAAAATCCCTTTTTATTGTAGTATACTGAAAATATCATTGCAGGAGGGATACGTTTATGAAAACCTTTAAAGAGGAGTACGAAACAGAAATTGAACCATGTCTGAAACAAATTGATATTTTTTTAAAAACAAAAAAGCCACCTTATTCTATTTCAAAAACTGCTGAATTATTACATATTCCTCAGTCGGAAATTGAACACATTATGCAAAAAGAAAACATTAAAAAGATTGACCAAAACACATTTTTTGAGATTATGAAACATGGTTCTAGTACCTTGTGTCATATTTTTGCAAGAGAATTATATTGTGGTATTCCACAATATTACACTGCAGAAAATATTTCCTATATTTATAATTTAGATATTTCTACTGTCTTACAAGCGTCCCAAAAAATGGGCGTTAATAAATTTAGCCCAGGCATCATTAAAACCTTATTTCATTTTATACCAATTCAAAAGTAACATTGATAAAAGCCCTTCGTATTTTTATACGGAGGGCTTTTGTCTGTTAAACTGCAAAAACAAATTTTTAAGCGTTTTATCCTTGATAAACTAGGGCTTTTTTGACTTCTTTTGCTTTTTCTGCACCAACAAATACTTCTATTAATTTTAATCCAAATGCCATAGCAGTTCCAGGTGCTCTAGATGTCATAACATTATCGTCATAGCAAACCATATCTGTACTACATTCTGCTCCGTTTAAATTTTCTTCCATTCCTGGATAAATTGTTGCTTTTTTTCCTTGTACAAATCCTAATTTACCAAATATCATAGGAGCAGCACAAATTGCTCCAATAAATTTCTTTTGTTTGTAAAATTCTTCTAATATTTTTGTCAATCCTGCATGGCTTTGTAGATGAATAGTACCTGGCATACCACCTGGTAAAATAAGACCAATGGCTTCCATACATATTTTTTCATCAAAAAGCATATCTGCCATAAAAGGCACCCCATGTGCGCCCATTACTTCCCTTTTTCCTGTGATGGAAATGGTTTTACAATTTACATCTGCTCTACGTAATAAATCTACAATTGTAACAGCTTCAATTTCCTCAAAACCTTCTGCTAAAAAAACTAAAACTTTTTTCATAGTATCATCGCCTCTTTTCGTATCTTTATTATATCATAGGAGGATTCTACTTTGCAACTGTTGACAAACAATGATATACTTATCATAAAAATAAATTGGAGGACTAAAAATGGAAATTGAAAGAAAGTTTTTAACAAAAGAAATTCCTTTTTCTTTAGAACAATATCGTTTTGCTAAGATTTCACAATCTTATATTTCTTTTTCTCCTACCATACGAATCCGACAAAGTGATACAAACTATTTTTTAACAGTAAAAGGAAAGGGACATTTAGCAAGAGAAGAATTTGAAATGCAGCTTACAAAAGAACAATATCAAGCATTAGAAAAAAAGTGTGATACACCCCCTGTCATAAAAAAAAGATACTATGTTCCTTTAAAAGATAATTTAGTAGCAGAAATTGATTTTTATGAGGGAAAATTGAAGGGTTTGATAACAACAGAAGTAGAATTTTGCTCTGAACAAGCAGCAACTTGTTTTGTAGCACCAGATTGGTTTGGAAAAGAAGTTACTTTTGATTCTCGCTATAAAAATACAAATCTTTCTTTACATGGTATTCCGCAAACAACATAAAGATACTTTTTAATATAAAAAAATTTCTACAAAATAATTAAAAATTCTTTTTATTGTGTGTTATTTTTTGATAATTCAACAGAAAAAAATGCATTATTATGTTGCATATTGCGGAATTGTAATAAATTGTAAAAATTTGCGATGGCTAAAAATATTGCAATTACAAATATTATGCACTATAATCAAGTGACAGGTAAATATTTCCACTTTTATAGAGTATTTTAATATTTACAATTAATTTAGAATTTAGTCATTGGAGGGATAAAATTGAGCCAGACAAAAATAAAAGTACTGCTTGCAGATGATAATAAGGATTTTTGTGATGTAGTAGTAAGTTATTTAAATAAACAAGAGGATATCACAGTAGTAGCAGTTGCTTATGATGGAGTAGATGCCTGTAATAAAATACAAGAATATCGCCCTGATATTGCAATTATTGATGGTGTTATGCCCCGTTTAGATGGACTGGGTGTATTAGAACGCTTACAAAAAAATAAAGATGGCTTTCATCCTGTTTGCATTATGCTTTCCGCCATTACACAGGACAAAGTTGTACAAAAAGCGATGGATTTAGGTGCAGCCTATTATATTGTAAAACCATTTGATATGGAATCTTTAGCAAGTCATATTCATCAATTAATTTATGAAAAACCTACAACAAAATCCACAATTCCGCAAGGATTTGCTGTACAGTCAAATGCGTCCCTTTCCGCAGCCTATGACTTGGAAACAAAAGTAACTAATATCCTTCATGAAATTGGGGTACCTGCAAATATTAGAGGGTACCATTATATGAGGGAAGCAATTATTATGTCTGTAAATGATATGGATGTATTAAATTATATTACAAAAGAACTTTACCCATCCATTGCGAAAAAATGTAATACAACACCATCTAGAGTAGAAAGAGCAATTCGGCATGCGATAGAAGTTGCATGGAACAGAGGAAAAGTAGATGCCATTAATTCTTTATTTGGCTATACTGTTAATAATCATAAAGGAAAACCAACCAATTCAGAGTTTATTGCTCTGATTGCTGATAAATTACGTTTAGAACAAAAAGCAAGCTAACTACCTTTCTTGAAAGAAAGGTAGCAAAGAACTTTTGTGCAAAACTGGCGTTTTGCTGCTGTGCAGAGAAGTGGAACAGTTGTTGTAGTTGAACGAGAACAGAGCACTATCAGTCAAAATTTCGCTTTGTTCCGTTTGCAAAAGATAAAGTTTTTTGTCCAACTTTTTTTCAAAAAAGTTGGTGGAGTTTGAGGCAACGCCTCAAGGTCTTAGTCTTTTACGCTTGGAAGCGTGTTTTTGAAAGAGTTTGGGGAAATTTTTCACAAGTGAAAAAAGTTTCCCCAAGAATTTCTTACTTTCATCACACTTATAATGAACCACTTTTTTGACAAACTAAAGGCAATTATCTACTATAGATAGCTGCCTTTTTCTATAAAAAAAATTAATTTTCAGCCCATGTAAAGGTATCCACCATATTTTTAGCAATCGTATCAACAGCTTCTGTATCTCCATCATAAACACTTTCATAAATCATAACATATTTATGGTCGCCTACAATATAATACTGTGTAGCTACTAGTGTCATATCTTCTTCTTGAATGGTAAAAGTAAAAGTATATAAAACATAATCGTTTGCTGTATAGCTACCATTCCCATTTAAAATAGTATCTTTTGGAAGCTGCATTGCTAATTGCTGTACAATCGCTTGTCTAAAATTAATATGGTCGTCTGCACTATATTTATTGCTTCCCATGTTGATAGAAATATTGTTGGGTAGTGCATCTTGTTCTGTACCATCTGCTACATAAAAAAATTTATCTTTTGTTGAATAAGTATCACTTTCTATCCAACCAGTAGGAACCGTATACGTTCCAAATGATTTTGTATATGTTGTTCCGTTTTCATCTGTTACTTCCTCAGTTGTTTGTTCTGTTGTTTGTTCTTCTTCTATTGTTTTATCTTCTTCCGTTGTTTGCTCTACTGTTTTATTTTCTACTTCTTTTGTTTGCTCTACCGATTTATTTTGTTGCCCGCAAGAAGTAAAGCACAATAGAGATAGCAAAAAGAATGTAATATATTTTTTCATAACACTTTCCCCCTAAATTATTCATAATATTTTATGAGTGCTTGTGTACCAAAATCACCTTCCCCTGCATTTTCCATTGTTTGATACATATTCTTTACTGTTTGCAGTACGCTTAAAGCAAAATCTCTATCCTCTACTTCTTCTAAAGCAATTTTCAAGTCTTTTACATAATGTTTAATAAAAAATCCTGGTGCAAAATCATCTTTTAAAATACGAGGTGCCATATTATCCATTTGCCAGCTTCCGGCAGCCCCTTTACTAATACTATCTAACATTGTTTGTAAATCTAATCCAACCATTCTTCCATAGGTCAGTGCTTCACAAACACCAGAAATAGCACCTGCTAAAGCAATTTGATTTGCCATTTTGGTATGTTGTCCATAGCCTGCTTTTCCCTGATATACAATATTTTTTCCTAATGCTTCTAAAACAGGTTTACAATGGATAAAGGCTTCTTTATCTCCCCCTACCATAATGGATAAAGTACCTTGTGCTGCTCCAATATCACTACCAGAAACAGGTGCATCTAATGTTGAAAGCCCTCGTTTTGCTCCTTCTAAATATATTTTTTGTGACAATTTAGGACTTGTTGTTGTCATATCAATAATATAAGTTCCTTTTTCTGCATTTTCTAAAATTCCTTTCTCTCCAAAATAAACTCCTTCCACATCTTTGGGATAACCTACCATTGTAATAACAATCTCTTTTTGTTTTACACATTCTGCTATGCTGTCACACCAAAAAGCACCTTCTTCTATGACTGCAAGAGCTTTCTGTTTTGTTCTTGTATAAATGGAAACAGAAAAACCCTTTTTTAATAAATTTCTGACCATAGATTTCCCCATTACACCAATGCCAATAAAGCCAATTTCTTTTATCATATTGTCCCTCCTTTTTTATTTGTCTTTTTTAAGTATAACATAAAAATATTAAAAAGGTTATTCTTTTAACTCTTTTATCCATGCCTTAATTTGCTCATCTTCTGGTGCAATTTCTAATAATTTTTGACATAAATCTAGGGCATTTTCCTGCATAGTAGGTTCTGCTATTAGTTTTTGTATGGTTACTTTAGTATCTTCAATTACTTTTTTAAGTTTTTGCTCTTTTTCCTGCTCTTTTTTATGGATAAATTCCCATAAATCTTTTTGTCCTTGTTCAGAAGAAGAAATCTGTTCTAACAAAATTCCTCTTTTTTCCACAGGCAACTTTGCAATATAAGAATGTACCATATCATAAGTTTTTTGTGCTGTTTTTTTATCTTCTTCATTTTTTCGTTCCAAAGCATTTAAAAGAATAGGATAATATTCTTTTAAAGAAATTTCAGATTCTGGCATTAAACTTAATGTTACAATAATCCAATAATAGTTAAAAAAGATAGGCTCTCTTAATTTTTCCATAGCAACGCTTTTTAAAACAGATTCTGCTTGTTTTATGTTTTTTCCTTCCATATAGCATCTAATTTGAATGTATTTCATAAAAGGGGCAGCATTTCCAAATTTAAGCGTTGTAGTTCTTAATGCGTCCAAGTTTAACTGATTTTTTTGATATTTCTCTACAACTTGTAAATATCGTTCAATCATCTTTACGGCTGGTGTATATTGCTTTTGCTGAAACAAACAGTTTGACTGAATATAACGAATATCAATTTGCAAAACTTCATATCTTTCATTATCAAAAAATTTTAAAAAGTCCTTACAAATTTTTAAGGCCTTTTCTAACTCTTTTTTATCGTAATAATAGGAAGCAACTTGTATCAAAGCTGCAGGTGCATAGCCGCTTTTTAAATTTTTGTATACAACATCTTCTTCTAACAACACTAAATTTTCATAAATATCTTCCTTGATTACTTCACGCTCTCTCATAGTGTGCACAATAATTCTTAAATCACGGAGATTGCTCTTTAATTGTTTTTCTAGTAAAGATGCATTTCTTAATCCTTTTTCTTTTCTTTTTTCCTTATCTTCATAGGCATAACCATCATGATATAAGGTTAATCCAAATGTATACACAGGTTCTCTATAAGGCACATATTCATGAATAATTCCAGCATATCTGGGCTTTAAATCCGCACGAAACAATCTATAATCCAAAAAGCTAGAGGTTATTCCAGTATATTCTCTTAAACTTTCACATTGACTACAGATTTCTGCATTAAAGCAGTTCATTTTTGTTAAAAAGGCACCCGTATATTGATATCTTTCTTCACTTTTAAAAAACTTTACTAAATGAGATACATCTTCCGCTAGTTCTTCATCTGCATCTAAAACGAATATCCATTCTCCTTTTGCCTGTTCCATTCCCACATTTCTAGCGGCAGAAAAATCATTGCACCATTCAAAATGTAATATTTTATCTGCATATTTTTTTGCAATTTCAAGTGTGTTATCTGTAGAACCAGTATCTGTGATAATTACTTCACAAGGAATCTGTTTTCTTAAAGGAGTCAAGGACTTTAAACATCTTTCTAAACATCTCTGCTCATTTTTTACAATCATACAAATAGATACTATTATATTATTTTCCATAAAATTCCTCCCAAATATCATACTACTATTCTTTTTTAGCAAACACACGGGAGAGGGAGCAGCATGGGCTACTCCCTCTTTTTGGTACCAAAAAGAATACAATCTATGATATTATTTTACATTATTTTTTCATTGTACGCAAATTTTTATACAATAAAAAAGCTATCCATTTGGATAGCTCTATTTCATTTTATCTATCATATCAATCAATTCATCTATTTTTTTATCTTCTTGTCCGGTTTCCAATGCTTCTTTTACACAGCATTTCATATGTGCTCTTAATATTTCTTTATTTGCTTTTCGCAATATGGCATCCGTTGCCATAATCTGATTTGAAATATCTACACAATAGCGGTCATCTTCTACCATTTTTAAAATGCCATCTATTTGTCCTCTTGCCGTTTTTAATAAACGTACAATTTGCTTTTCATCTGCTTTCATTTTTCCCCCTTATTGCACATCTATAACTGTATATCCAGCATCTGTGACAGCTTTTACAAGCATTTCTTCTGACACATCTTCTGTTGCTGTTACAGTGGCTGTTTTATCATCAAGACTCACTTCTGCTTTTACACCTTCTAAAGCATTTAATGCCTGTTCTACTCTGCCTGTACAATGTCCACACATCATACCCTCAATCGTTAATACTTTTTTCATTTTTAATTCCTCCTTATTTTCCTGTGTTTTTTCTACTTTATTTTTTTCTATTTTATTTGCTATTGTTTTTCCCTTTTTAAAATCAGGTTGAAACAATTTTAAACGTAATGCATTGGTAACTACAAAGACCGAGCTACAACTCATTGCTGCTGCTGCAAACATAGGATTTAATTTCCAGCCTAATGTGGTATAAAATATGCCTGCTGCTAAAGGAATCCCTATAACATTGTAAAAAAATGCCCAAAATAAATTTTGTTTGATATTGCGTATCACAGCACGACTTAATTGTATTGCAGCAACACCATCTAGCAAATCGCTTTTCATCAATACAATATCTGCGGACTCTATAGCAACATCTGTACCTGCACCAATCGCAACACCAACATCAGCTCTTGCTAATGCTGGTGCATCATTGATGCCATCTCCAACCATTGCAACTTTTTTTCCTTGTTCCTGGATTCTTCTGACTTCTTTTTCTTTATCTTGGGGCAAAACTTCTGCCACTACCGTTGACAAATTCATTTGTTTACCGATTGCTTCTGCGGTGCGTTTATTATCTCCTGTCAGCATAACTACATCAATTCCCATATTACGAAATGCTGCAATCGCTTCTTTACTAGTTGGTTTTACAACATCTGCTACTGCAATTACACCAAGTAATTTTTTATCTTCCGCAAAATATAAAGGTGTTTTTCCTTCTGTTGCAAAACTTTCTCCTTTTTCAAAAAGAGGATGTTCTATACCTTCTTTTTTCATCATTTTTAAATTTCCTGCAATGATTTCTTTTCCAGAAACCTCTGCTTTAACACCTTGTCCTGCAATCGCTTTAAAATTTTCTGCTTTTGGTGCTGTAATATTTTTTTGTTTTACATAATTTACAATCGCCTCAGAAAGAGGGTGTTCAGAAAGGTGTTCTACTGCAAAAGCATTTCGCAATAATTTGTTTTCAAAAACGCCGTCTGCTAAAAGTATATTTGTTACTTTTGGTTTCCCTTCTGTTACAGTGCCTGTTTTATCTAATATAATGGTATCCACTTCATGCGCAATTTCTAAACTTTCCGCTGATTTAATTAAAATACCATTTTCTGCTCCTTTTCCTGTTCCTACCATAATGGCTGTGGGTGTTGCTAATCCTAAAGCACAAGGACAGGAAATAACAAGAACTGCAATTCCAATCGAAAGTGCAAAACTAAAAGAATAACCTAAAAATAACCAGATTGCCGTTGTAACAACAGCAATCGAAATGACAACGGGTACAAAAACACCACTTACTTTATCTGCTAGTTTTGCAATCGGTGCTTTGGAAGCACTTGCTTCTTCTACAAGTTGTATAATTTGAGAAAGGGTGGTATCATTTCCTACTTTTTCTGCCTTAAATTGAAAATACCCTGTTTTGTTTACCGTTGCACCAATTACCATATCTCCTACTTTTTTTTCAACAGGAATGCTTTCCCCTGTTAAAGCAGATTCGTCAATCGCTGAAAAACCTTCTATAATGATTCCATCAACAGGAATACTTTGTCCGGGACGCACTATAATAATATCGCCTTTTTGTACTTCTTCTATAGAAATTTCTATTTCCTGTCCATCTTTTAATACAGTTGCTTTTTTAGGTGCCAAATCTAATAATTTTGTAATAGCTTCTGAAGTTTTTCCTTTGGAACGAGTTTCCATGTACTTTCCTACTGTAATTAAAGTTAATATCATGCCAGAAGATTCAAAATAAAACTCCATTCCATATTGATGTGCCATTTCCATATTGCCATGTCCCATATAATAACCCATAGCATAAATAGCAATCACACTATATATAAAAGCTGCACTAGAACCTAATGCAATTAAAGAGTCCATATTGGGCGAACGATTCCATAAAGCTTTAAAACCAACAGAAAAATATTTACGATTCAAATATAAAATAGGTAAAGTCAAAAATAATTGCGTAAGTGCAAATGACATCATATTTTCATGCCCCAATAAAATACTAGGCAATGGCATACCCATCATATGGCCCATAGAAATATAAAACAGTGGTACTAAAAATATAAATGACCAGATAAGTCTTTTTTTCATGGAATCCATTTCTGCTTGTGCAATATTCTCTCCAGATACGGCTGCTTTTTCGCTGCCATGTACTTTTGCGCCATACCCGCCTTGTTCTACCGCTTTTATAATATCCTCCTCTGTTAGCTTTTGTTCTTCATATTCTACCATCATAGAATTTTGCAACAAATTAACATTAACAGAAAGAATCCCCGCTAATTGATTTACACTTTTTTCCACATGGGCACTACAAGCACTACAAGTCATACCACTTACATCAAATTTTTGTTTCACATAGCATCACCTCTTTCAAATACCCCTCATGGGTGTGGTATTATTTTAATAAAACATTTTCTTTTTGTCAATAGTATTTCTTTTTGTTTTTATTTTATACAAAAAAAGAGTTTAGGCAGTGTAAGGCAAACGCATAAAAAATATTGTATATAAAGAAAAAGATTTAGAATCTGTACTGTATGCAAAAGTTAAAGTTTTTGGTCAAGCTTTTTTCAAAAATCTTGTAGGAGTTTGAGGGCAACACCCTCAAGGTTCTGATATGCTTGCAAGCGTGTTTTTGAAGTGGTTCTGAACGTCCGATGGACGTTCGTTTAGAACCGACCGGAGCGAAGCGTAGACTTTGGAGGAACTTCTGCCTTTTATCAAGTTCATAATAAACTAGTTTTTTCATAAGCTGTTCTATTTTTAAACTCAAATTATTATAATTTTTGCAAAAAAATTTTTATATGGTTACCTTGGAAATATAAAAATTTATATTGATAAAACAACCAGGATAACGGTATAATAGAACAATCGAGAAAAGCAGAAAGGATGAAACAAGATGAGATATGAAGGAACGGTATACCGTCCGCCAAGTGAGGCAAGCAGCTTAATTATACAACTAACTATAGGATGTGCTAGAAATACTTGCACGTTTTGTGCGATGTATAAAGATAAAACATTTCGTATCAGGGATTTACAGGAAGTTGTGGAAGATCTGGAAATGGCAAGAAAATATTATCAAAGGATTAAGGTAAAAAGAATCTTTTTAGCAGATGGAGATGCCTTAATTGTAAAAACAGCAGATTTACTTTATATTTTAGGAAAATGTAAAGAATATTTTCCAGAAGTGGAAAGAATTTCTGTTTATGGTGCGCCAAAAGATATTATACACAAAACACCAGAAGAACTAAAACAGTTAAAAGATGCTGGTTTAGATATGGTGTATATGGGTTTAGAATCTGGTGATGACCAAGTTTTAAAAGAAGTGAAAAAGGGTGTGACGGCTGCGGAAATGATTGAAGCAGGACAAAAAGTACGTGCTGCTGGTATGATACTTTCTATGACGATTATTTCTGGTTTGGGCGGCAAAAAACTGATGAAAGAACATGCATTAAATAGTGCAAAAGTCATTAGTGCCATTAAACCAGAATATGTAGGATTTTTAACCTTGCTGATTGAACCGGGTACGCCAATGTACGAACAATATAGAGCTGGCGAATTGGATTTATTGACACCAGAAGAAGCACTCGATGAAACACAATTATTTATTGAAAATGTAGATGCAGAAGGAACGGTTTTCCGAGCAAATCATGCTTCGAATTATGTGCCTTTGGCAGGTACCTTAAATGCAGAAAAATCAAAAATATTGGCACAGATACAGCGTTCCAAAGAGCAAAGTAGTTATAGACCGGAAACATTTCGAGGTTTATAATAAAAGGAGTTGGCAGCATGGCATGGGTGGGGTTGTTTGCCCTTATCATTTTTTATTGGTGTTTTTTTACTGCTGCCGTGACAGGCAGAAGAAGCTGGATGTGGTTAGGCTTACTTTGTGTGCCTGTATTTATTATGGCTGTTGGTCATCGGGCTGATATGCAAATTAATGGTTTAATTATCACATTATGTATTTTTATGTTTGTGATTTGCAGAAGTAGTTTAAAAGATATTTTGTTATGGAATCAAAAAAGAAGAAAATATCATTGGATATTTTTGGGATTTTTATGGTTGCTCTGTTTTTTGTTTTTGTTTTATTCGATTGTAGAATTACAGATGGCTGGATATTTATGGGATTTTCAAGGCTGGAATCTGCAAAAAAGAAATTCTTTTCGTATTACCATTACAACTTTACCTATTGTATGGATTTCTTATTATTATGGAGAAATGTTTTATAATAGTGTGGACAGATTGTGGAAAAGAAAAAGTGAGTTAGTGCTCATTAGCTGCAATTTTTTTATAGCAAATAACAGAGGCGGTGATACTGGTATTGATAAAGGCTATTTTTTAGATGGTGTGAACAATGGTGTGAATTATCATTTTCGTATGACAAAGGGAACGTATTATATGCTTCAAAAAGAAAAAGCATTACGCTTAAAAGTGCAAAAAGGGTTATTAGGTGGGTTTTATGTTTTGGAAAATCCTTGTCCCAATAACGCAAAAAGAACTTTAAGACGAGATAGAAAAAATGCAAAAATTGGTATTTTATTGTTTCTATTTGTGTTTCTATTTGGAATTGTTTTATTCTTTTTTCCACAATTATTGCACTTGGAAAGTTGGAAACAAAAAATCAGCATTTTTTTTGACTAAAACGGAAATGCTATTTTTGAGGTGATAGTATGTTAAAATGTTTAAAAAATTTTGATACCTTGCCTGCACAAATGAAAAAGCAAATTATAGATAATAGTAAAGATATGAATGCTTTTTATACCTTACCTTTAGAGCAAAGACAGCAAGTATTAGACCGAATTGCTAGTTTAAATACAGAACAGCAAATAAGAGAATATTTGAAAAAATAAGAAAAAGGTGTGTTCCTTTAAAGGAATGCACCTTTTCCTTATGATAATTATTGCATAGTATTTTTCTTTAAGATATAATAAAGAAAATTCAAGAAAGGAAGAAAAAAATATGAAATTAGGCATTGTAGGACTCCCAAATGTTGGAAAAAGCACCTTATTTAATTCTATGACTATGGGAAAAGCAGAGGCAGCAAATTATCCTTTTTGTACCATTGACCCTAATATCGGAATTGTTGCTGTACCAGATGAAAGATTGACAAAATTAACAGAAATGTATCATTCTGAAAAAACAACACCTGCAGTCATTGAATTTGTAGATATTGCAGGTCTTGTAAAAGGAGCAAGTAAAGGAGAAGGATTAGGAAATAAGTTTTTATCTCATATCCGAGAGGTAGATGCCATTGTGCATGTGGTGCGTTGTTTTGAAGATAGTAATGTGGTGCATGTAGATGGAAGTGTAGACCCTATCCGTGATATTGAAACCATTAACTTAGAATTGATTTTTTCTGATTTAGAAATCTTGGAAAGACGTATTTCTAAAACCATTAAAGCAGCAAAATCGGACAAGTCTTTACAAAAAGAGTTGGAAATATTACAGCAGTTAAAAGCAGGTTTAGAAGAAGGAAAATGCGCCAGAGCAATCAAATTTGAATCTCCGGAAGATATTGCTTTTGTAGAGAGTTTAACGCTTTTGACACAAAAACCTGTATTATATGCAGCAAATGTAGCAGAAGAAGATTTAGCAGATAATGGTGCTGGAAATCAATATGTCAATCGGGTACGCATTTTTGCAGAAAGTGAAAATGCAGAGGTGTTTGTTCTTTGTGCTAAAATTGAAGAAGAAATTTCTGATTTAGAGGAACAAGATAAAAAAGAATTTTTAGCAGATATGGGAGTAGAAACGAGCGGTTTAGACAGGTTAATTGCAGCAAGTTATCAATTATTGGGACTGATTAGCTATTTGACAGCAGGCCCTACAGAAAGCCGTGCTTGGACGATTACAAAAGGAACCAAAGCACCAGGTGCAGCAGGAAAAATACACAGTGATTTTGAAAGGGGATTTATTAGGGCAGAAGTAGTTAGTTATGATGATTTAATGAAGATTGGTTCTTATAATGGAGCAAAAGAACAAGGCTTAGTTCGTTCTGAAGGAAAAGAATATGTTGTAAAAGATGGAGATGTTATATTATTCCGCTTTAATGTATAAATGGAGGAAAGAAAATGTTGTATTTTACAGCAGATTTACATTTTTATCATGAAAATATAATTCGTCATGCCAATAGACCTTATTATAACATAGAGAAAATGAATGATGATTTAATAAAAAGATGGAATAAAATTGTAAGTTCTCAAGATGAAATCTATATTTTAGGTGATTTTACCATGAAGGGAGCAAAACGAGCCACAGATATATTATGTCAGTTAAAAGGAATTAAACATTTAGTAAAAGGAAATCATGATGGTTTTGTAGAAGACTCTGAATTTGATAGAACTTTATTTGCTTCTATACAAGATTATGCAGAAGTTATTTATGGTAATACACGATTTGTTTTATTTCATTATCCTATTTTGGAATGGAACGGAATGTATAAGGGAAGTATTTTGCTTCATGGACATCAACATAACCATGTAGATTATAATTACAATAACTTGCAAAATGGGATTTATCGGTTTGATGTTGGGATAGATGCAAATAATATGACACCAGTAAGTGCAGAGGATATTCTTTCCTTTTTTTATCTTCCATAAAGAAATAAAAATGCATCAAAAAAAGAAGGATTTTTCATTTTCATATAGAATATAACATATAAAAGAAAGATAACCGACATTTTTCGGGTCATATAGAAGGGAGTTGTTTTTTATGCGTTATCAGTTTGTAGGAAAAAATATGGAAGTTGGAGAAAAAACAAAAGAAAAAATAGAAGCAAAATTAGCAAGGATTCAAAAGTTTTTTCCAGAAGAAACCGTAGTTACAGTGACATTGAGTAGTGAGAAATTGGGCACAAATATTGAAGTAACAATCCCTTATCACAAAAGAATGATCCGTGCAGAAGTAAGCGATGCTGATATGATGGCAGCAGTTGACGGTGCAGTTGATATTTTGGAAAATCAAGTAGTGCGTTATAAAAAACGCTTAAAAACAAAAATTCGCCAAAGTGCAGAGGCTTATCGTGCAGAATATGAAGCATTACACGTTGCAGAAGAAGAACTGAATGAAGAACCATTATACAAAATTGAGCGAATTAAACATTTTGAAGTGAAACCAATGGATGCAGAAGAAGCTGTTATGGAAATGGAATTGATTGGTCACAGCTTTTTTGTATTTAGAGATGCAGAAACAGAAAACATCAATGTAGTATATAAAAGAAAAAATGGTTCTTATGGTTTGATTGACCCTGAATAAAAATTTTTTGATGAATGAAAGTGAATGAGTATTTCACTCACTCAGCTTGTCAATAAAGTCTTTTTTTGTGGGTTTTACCCACACCCACCAACTTTTTTAAAAAAAAGTTGGACAAAAAACTTTAGTGGAAAAACTAGCGTTTTTCCTTATAAAATTAATATTTTTAGCGAAACGCTAGTTTCGCATTAAAGTTCTTTGATTCTTTCTTTCAAGAAAGAATTAGGAGTTTGAGGGCTAGACCTCAAGTTTTTTTGATAAGCTGAGTGAGTGTTTCACTCACTTTTTTTTGTTATTTTTACGGTAATGGAAAGGGCTAACCTTCATATGTTCTCGAAATATTTTACTAAAATAGCTGGAACTATTAAATCCTGTAGAAAGTGCAATTTCTGTAATAGATAAGGTTGTATTTTGTAACAGAGATAATGCTGTTGAGATACGATATTTTATAATATATGCCATAGGTGTAGTATGTAGTATGGTTTGAAAGCAGCGGAAACATTCTCTTTGACTGATATTGACAGCAGTAGAAAGTGTTTTAAGTGAAATAGCTTCATGATAATGTGTATGAATATATTCGAGTAGCTGTTTGATACGTTGGTATTCCACAGTAGGATAAACAGAAGGGGCAGTTAATTCTGATTGACAATTTTCGACAATTTCATAACAAATATAAGAAAGTTGTTCTCTTATAGCAAACAAAAAGGCTGGTGTTTCTTCTACAAAAAGAGTACAAGCTTTTTGAAAGCAATCAATACATTTTTTTTGCCATGCTGTTTCAGAAGAAAAAATAATGTAATGTAAGTTATGACAGGTAAGTAAAGGTAAAATATACTGCTTTTTATAAATACTTTCTGCATGACCGCTGATTAACTCTGCATCAAAAACAATGGTAATAGCAGTACAATTTTGTGAAGAAGCCTGTTTCATAAAATGCAGTACACTGGTGTTGAGAAAAAGGAGTTGCCCTTTTTCAAGAATAAAAGAAGTTTTTCCTAAGTCTATCAAAAGCTTTCCTTCTGTGACAAGAATAAGTTCTAAATCTTGATGCCAATGCCAAGGAATTTCTGAAGAAACACGACTTGCAAAATTTGTTGTATATACAGTACAGGGAAAAAGTGGTTCAACATGGGAATAAAGCTCCTTTTGATTTTTGTCTGTAATAACAGTACAATTATTAATGGCTTTCATAATATTTTTCCTCCTTTTTGGCAGTATCCTATTATTTTTTGACAGAATAATAAAAGAATAAATATTTTTTTGGCAGTATAATCATAACAGAAAAAAGAAAAGGACACAACCATAGAGGAGGAAAATATATGATAACCGTTTATAATATTCAAAATTTAGAATCTTTTTTTCATATAATAGATGATTTTAAAAATCCTGTGATATTACAGATAAAAAAGGGAGGATATCAAGATTTAAGAAATAATGACATTTTGCAGGAAATTTTGCTATCTGTGGCAGGCGAGAAAGGATTAGAACAAATTTGTTTAAATATAGAAGGCAAAGAAGATTTGGATAATATTATAACATTTTTATTAAATAAAAATGAAAGATATTTCTAAAGATGGCGTTACTCTAAATAAGAGGCGTAACAAAAAAGAAAAATCAGACGTTGTTCAAATCTAGTAGTTTTATAAAAAAGTTATTATTTGGAGAGAAGTAAAGTTTCTAGGTTTTAAAACAAATGGGAACTGCCGAGTTATTCGGCAGTTCCCATTTGTTAATACAGTCTTTTTTATGAACTCTGTCTACATCTGTTAACTTTTTTGAAAAAAGGAATATAGTTTGAGATAAAGTATCAAGTTTTTTTATATTCTTTCCATGCTTTTTCATATACTCGAAAAGTTTCTTCATCAAAACAAACCATTTGTATTTTTTCCATATCTTTGTCATGTTCTAAAAATGTCATAATCTCTCTGATGGCAATACGAGCAGCTTGCTCTACTGGATAACGATAAACGCCAGTGCTGATAGATGGAAAAGAAATAGATGTAATATCATGTTCCCGTGCTAATTTTAGACTATTTTTATAACAATTTGCTAAAAGTTCCGCTTCGCCTCTATTGCCACCACGCCAGATAGGGCCAGGTGTATGAATGACATATTCTGCACGTAATTTATAAGCAGAAGTAATTTTTGCCTCGCCTGTCGGACAACCCCCTAATGTTTCACATTCTAAAAGTAATTCTTTTCCAGCTGCTCTATGAATGGCACCATCTACACCGCCACCGCCTAAAAGAGAAGTATTTGCTGCGTTAACAATTGCTTGTGTTTTGACGCGCACGATATCTCCTTTTATGACAGAAAATCTTTCTATCATGACATATCCCCTCCTTTTTTTCATTTTAGCCCTTTTTCTATTTCTTGTAAAGTAAATTTTTATAAAAGAAAATTTTACAATATTTTAGAAAAGTTTTACAATTTTTTTGGATAGTTTAAAACAAAAAATGGTTTTATCATTTTTGCTCTTTCCTCCTCTTAAAAATAGTAGAATTCTTTATGATTTGTACAATTATTTTAGGTTTTTAAAGAATAAGTTATAGTAAAATTGAATAGGATTTTAAAACGTGCATGATAAGAAACAGGATTATTCCTATAAAAAATAAGATTTTATAATAGATTTTTGTTCAAAATATAAATACGCTTTAAAGCGTTACGCTTTAAATGGCTAAATTAAAGTTTGACTTTGAAATCATGGCATACTAAAATAGTAACAGCATATAAAAAATAAAAGGGTTTGACACGAGCCTCATACTATTGTGAATGGATATAAAAGTATCTTTAATAGTAAAAGTCTTAATGAAATAGATTCGTTTATGTAATTAAGACCCCTGTGCCTTTGGGTATGGGAGTGTCAGATAAAAATGAAAATTAAAAAAAGGTTAATCCAATGGAAGCATTTTGAGGGAGGAAAATTATGAAAAGAAAAATTTTTAAAAAAATTTGTTCTTTTGCTATGGCTACAACAATGATTTTTACAGTAGCAGCTTGTAGCAGCCAACCAACAGAACCAGCAGAAAATCAGGAAGTAGGAGAAGAACAAACTGCAGAGGGAGAACAGTTTAAAATTGGTATTTTACAGTTGATGGAGCATGACGCTTTGGATAATGCTAGAAATGGTTTTCTGGATGCTTTAGAAGAAGGTGGCTATGCAGAAGGAGAAAAAATTGTGGTAGATGTGCAAAATGCACAAGGTGACCAGTCCAATCTAAAAACAATGAGTCAAAAATTTGTAAATGATAAAGAGGATTTGATTCTTGCTATTGCAACACCAGCAGCGCAATCTGTTGCAGCAGAAACACAAGAAATTCCGATTTTAGCAACAGCAATTACAGATTATCCAGAAGCAGGTCTTGTAGAATCAAATGAGGCACCTAATGTAAATCTTTCTGGTACAAGCGACAGAACACCTGTAAAAGAACAGTTTGCTCTTTTAAAACAAATTTTGCCAGATGTAAAAAAAGTAGGTATTATGTATAATTCCAGTGAAGCAAATTCTGAAATTCAGGCAAGGTCAGCTATTGAGGCTTGTGAAGATTTGGGATTAGAATATCAAGAAGGTACTGTAACAAATGTAAATGATATTCAGCAAGTAGTGCAGTCTATTGTGGGAGAGGTAGACGCTTTATATATTCCAACAGATAATACCTTTGCTTCTGCCATTCCTTTGGTTGTATCTATTACAGATGTGGAAAAAGTACCTGTTATCTGTGGTGAAAATGGAATGGTAAAAGGTGGCGGTTTAGCAACAGTAGGAATTGATTATTATAAATTGGGACAACAAACTGGTAAAATGGCAATTCGTGTATTAGAGGGTGAAGATGTTTCTAAAATGCCTGTTGAATTTCCAGATTCTACAGAAGTTTGTATCAATTTAGATACAGCCGAAAAAATTGGTGTAACTATACCACAAGATATTATTGATAATGCAGCCATTATCATTAAAGATGGAAATGTTGCAGAATAACTTCCTTTCTTGAAAGAAAGGAAGCGAAAGAACTTTAACGATGTTTGACGCAACTAGAACGTTTATTATGGTTGAACGACAACGGAAAGCAATTAGAAATATAAAAAATGTTTTCTTGAAAAAAATGGGTAGTTCACAAAGAATAAAAGAACTTTAAATGGTGCAAAGAACAAGGTTTTGATTTTATTGACAGATTGGGAGAGTGTTGAAAAACACTCTTTTTCTATAATGATTAAATTGAAATGGGTGAAAGTATGAGTTTTATTACAATGGCATCTTTTTTAAGTGCCGTATCACAAGGGTTGTTATGGTCTGTATTGGCGATTGGAGTATATATCACTTATCGAGTTTTAGATTTTGCAGATTTAACAACAGAAGGCAGTTTTCCTTTGGGAGCAGCGATTGCAGCACAATGTATTGTAAATGGTGGAAATCCTTTTAGTGCAACAATGTTGTCTTTTGTGGCTGGATTGGTGGCTGGATTTGTAACAGGAATATTACATACAAAATTAAAAATACCTGGATTATTAGCCGGTATCTTAGTTATGACAGGTTTATATTCCATTAATTTGCGTGTGATGGGTGGAAAAGCAAATTTACCTTTATTAAAACAATCTACAATTATTACTTCTGTTGTAGAAGTATTTAGTACAGAAGCAAAGGCATTTTCTACAGCAAATGCTGTTATGCTAGTGGGAGTTATTTCTGTAGTAGTCCTTATCCTTTTATTATGGTTGATGTTTTCCACAGAGTTTGGCTTTGCCTTAAGGGCAACAGGAGATAATCCTCGCATGATTAGTGCATTAGGTGTCAATACAGATATTATGATTATATTGGGTTTAATGCTTAGTAATGGACTTATATCATTGGCTGGCGGTTTAATTGCACAATATAATGGATATGCAGATGTTGGTATGGGTGTTGGTACGATTGTAATTGGTTTAGCATCTGTCATTATAGGTGAGGTTTTATTGGGCAGGCGAGGTATGGCTTGGTGCTTGATTTCGGTTGTAGTTGGCTCTATATTATATCGTATTATTATTGCTTTTGTATTGGCAAATAAATTGCAGCCAACAGACTTAAAATTATTCTCCTCTATTGTATTAGTAATTTGTTTGTCCTTGCCGGCAGCAAAAGAATGGTATAGAGATTTTATCAATAGACGCAGCCATAAAGTAGAAGCCTAAGGAGGGACAGTAATGTTAAAAGTGAATGGAATTAAAAAGACATTTTCTCCTGGTACTGTCAATGAAAAACGTGCCATAAAAGAAATTACTTTTCATATAGCACCTTCTGATTTTATGACTGTAATTGGGGGAAATGGTGCCGGAAAGTCAACTATGTTAAATGCGATTGCCGGAATGTTTAAGGTAGATACAGGTAGCATTATTATTAATGGCATTGATGTGACAAAATTGCCAGAATATAAAAGAGCAAGCCATATTGGACGTGTTTTTCAAGATACAAGAATGGGCACTGCTTCTGATATGACGATAGAAGAAAATATGGCAATGGCATTGCGCAGAGGAAAACCCAGAGGATTAAGAAAGGGAATTACAAAAGCAGAAAGAAGTTTATTTCGGGAAAGATTGGAAATTTTAGATTTAGGATTGGAAAATCGAATGACTGCAAAAACAGGGTTGCTTTCTGGTGGACAAAGGCAAGCACTTACTTTGCTTATGGCAACGGTAACAAAGCCAGAATTACTTTTGTTAGATGAACATACCGCAGCACTTGACCCTAAAACAGCAAAAAAAGTATTAGAATTGACCAATCAAATTATTACAGAAGATAAGTTGACAGCATTGATGATTACGCATAATATGCAGGACGCTTTGCGTTTGGGAAATCGCTTGATGATGCTTCATAAGGGTAGGGTTTTGATAGATTTGCAGACAGAAGAAAAGAAAAATCTAAAAGTTGCAGATTTATTAAAAATGTTTGAAAAAGCAAGTGGTACAGGTATGACAAATGATAAAATGTTACTAGGATAGAAAAAAGGGGCTTGATGTCAAGCCCTTTTTTAAGTGTTTAGGAGGAGATAAAAATGAATTTGTTATCCAGAATGGAAATTATTGACATGGTAAATTACTATTGCAATTTACGGTTTTTCTTTTTTAATCTTTTTTAGCAGTAATTTTAATTACTTTTCCTCTATCATCTTTTTCATCACTACATTCTAATGTTACTGTAATATCATCTGTCAGCAATCCATTTTCCATATCTCTATAAGAAGTATAATCTCCTGTTACATCAATCGAAGTTCTTAATACTTCAATATCATCAAGAATCATATCATCTCTTGTTTCTATTTTCATGACTTTTCCATCTACAGAGAGCAATTCTCCCTTTATTTCATAATAATAGGCTTCAATTTCTGTCACCTTGCCACTTTGAATAGTTAATACTGCTTTTAAAACAATATCTTTATCTCCTACTAAATCCTCCAGTGTTTCAAACTTTCTTACGCGGCTGTCATTTAGATACATTTTTATGTCATCTACTTTATCAATGTCATATTTGCTTTTATCTTTTAAAGTGATAGAACTTTCACTTAGTTTTGTAATGGTGCCTGTCACTTCTCTGCCATAAGAATCTCTTTCTGGAGATGCCTCAATTTTTACTACTTCATCATCTTCTATGTATAATGTAACAAAGAAATCATCATCATCGTCAGCAGCTTCGTCATAGGCTTTTTTTACTTTAGAATACGTACTATCTTCAAATTCGCCTTTGCTATTTTCCATATAGTATTTTGCTTTTCTGTCAATATCATAATTTTTTGCCTTTTCGTCATCTTCTTCCACACGAATTTCGTCCTCATTCATACGCAAAACTTTTCCATCTACAGTATCATATTCTTCTTTATCCTCTAAATTTTTGCTTTCTAAAGAAGCATATAATTCCTTTACTTCCTCCTCCTCATCTAAATAGACTTTAATATAAAAATCAGAGGGGTCTGTTTTTTCTTCTTCTCGATTAAATGCTTTTTGAATTTCTCTAAAGGTAGAACTATCTCCATCTAAATAATATTTTATATTAGAAGCAAAGTCATAAGATTCTCTTTTATTATCACTCTTTTTGCGTATCCTTACGCTTTCCTCATCTATAGAGGAAATAGTACCTGTAATCGTAGATTTGTTGTCCTCTTTTCCAAATTCATCTTCGGATACCATTACTTTTTTGACTCTATCTTTGCTATCTAAATAGTATTTTACATATAATGTTTCATCATCTATTCTTCTACGTATTCTGCTGACTGTGCTTTCTTTTCCTTCTAAATAAATATCTGGATTGCTTATCCATTCAAAATCTTGTGTTTTTGCATTTTTGCTTGCTTTTACGCTCAATTCATCTTCTGAAATGCTAACTAAAATTCCTGTTGTTCCAGTTTCTTTTCCTTTTTTTGCATCTACAACAGTAATATTTTTGTCCTTATCTAAAGTCAAGGTAACATCTAAAGCATATTCTTCAAATTCCTCTAATAATTCTTTTTGAGAAATCTTTTTATTTTCCATTTTAATTTCAAAGTTATTGGAAAAATAGTAACTTTCTGTACTTTTATCACTCTTTACAATTACCATTTTGCTTGAAGTAACATCTTCCACACTACCTTTTACTTCTGTTGTTGTAGGGGAAACATCTTTTGTCAACCGAACTACAGTTGCTTTTGCGCCTGCATATTCTACAGAAACACCATCTCCAATTTCTATTGCAGAAATATTGATAACTTTTGTCGTATCTCCTTCATATAGCTTTGTGTCACTATCCACAATAAAGCCTTGTTTATCGCCTTTTTGTGTGGAAAGAGCAATCAATTTATTATTTCCATTTTGTTCCAATGAAACAACAGTCCCAGAAACGAGAGCACTTGTTGTGCTAGGTGGTGTATTTGTGTTAGTATTTGTTGTATAAGCCTTCAAAACATCGTATGTTTTAGATACTAATACGGCTGTTTCTGCCCGATTGATGGCTGCTTTTGGCGTAAAATTAGAATCCGTATCTCCCACCATAATATTTAGTCTTGCTAATAAATCAACATAAGGCACAGAAGTGGAAGCAATGCTATTTTTATCTTTAAATGTTAAAGCGGCGTTGGTACTTACATTATACAAATGGCTTAAAAACTTTCCAAAAATAACTGCAACACTTTCTCTACTGGCATAGTTATTGGTTACAACACCATTTTTTTTGGTAACAAATCTTGAAGCATCTGTCAAGGAAATAATATTATTTTCCAAAGCATAAGCCACACATTCATAAGCCCAAGCTGGTATATTATATCCTTGCATTACTTGTGTCCACCTTGCAACCATATCTGTACTAGTTTGTTTTAATTTTCCTGTTTTTTTCAGTAAAGCATATGCTAATTGTGTTGTTTCACAATAGGTAACATGGTCTTTTGCACGAAACATGCTTTTTCCTGTTTTAGCATCAATATCGCCTACCATTAAACCTAAATCAGATACTGTATTAATATATGTTACAGCGCCAGGCCATGGAACATTATTGATGTCAGCAAAACTTGCTCCATAACTTGTAACAGAAAAATTCATAGATAAGATACAAGCTACTAATAAAATCGCTGTTTTCCGTTTCATTTGGAATTCCTCCCTTGTGATTTTATTTTAATGATAACAGTTTATCATAATAAAGAGTAAAATAGTAGTATTTTTATGTTACATTTTTCTTTCAAAATGATTCTTTGACAATTATTTCCCTTGTTTCTACCGCTTTTTGAATCAAAGAATCTAAATCTTCTAATTTATTTTCGATTGCTTCAATTACATTTGTTTTTGGTCTTGTTTCGGGATGTTTTGCCACAAATATAGTACAACAATCCTCATAAGGCTGAATGGATATTGCAAAAGTACCTATTTTTTTAGCTAAGTCCACAATTTCTTGTTTATCCATTCCAGCCAAAGGGCGAAGAACCGGCATAGTACAAACAGAATTAATCGCATGAATTGCCTGCAACGTTTGGCTTGCCACTTGTCCTACACTATCCCCTGTAATTAAAGCTAATGCATGATTTTGATAAGCAATTTGTTCTGCTGCTTTCATCATTGCTCTTTTTAAAAATATCGTTAACTTATCATGTGGAACACGTTCCAACAAATACAACTGTACTTCTGTAAAAGGAATAATATGCAATTTTATCTCACCTGTAAAGCAAGCAATTCTTTGTGCTAAATCTTCCACTTTTTGCTTTGCCCATTCACTTGTATAAGGTGGACTATGAAAATACACACATTCTACAGCAATACCTCTTTTTGCCATAAGCCATGTTGCAACAGGGCTGTCAATTCCACCAGATAATAAAGAAATTCCTTTTCCAGAAGAACCTGCTGGCAAGCCACCAAATGTTTTAATAATTTTTGAAAAAACATAAGCATCATTTCTTAATTCCACCCTTAATATAACATCTGGCTTATGCACATCGACTGTTAAATTTTCCATTTTTTCTAAAAGATAACCACCGATGTCTGCTGCAATTTCTTTTGATGTCAAAGGATAGCGTTTATCTGCTCTTTTTACTTCTACCTTAAAAGTAGTTTGTTGTTCGCTAAAAAATTCTTGCATATGATTCCATGCAACTTTTCTTAAATTTTTCATAGATTGGTCTGTTGTTTTGACCCCAGGACAAACACCTACTAAACCAAATATTGGCACAATTTTAGGAATTATCTTATCATAATCCATTTCTCCGCTTCTATCTTCCACAATGAGCCTTCCTTGTTCTTTGACAATATAAAAATTTCCTTCTTTTTTTAAATTATTTCTCATTGTTTTAACAAGTTTCGAAATAAAGATAGGACGGTTATTTTTTCGCATAGCGACCTCACCGAATTTTACAATCAATACTTTTTCTTCCATATAAATTCCTTTCTTTCCTAATAAAATGATAAAACAATATTCGTTTTATCTATTATATTTTCTTAAAAGTGGCACAATTTCCTTTAATTGTTTGAAACATTCCTTTGCTTCTTCCACTGTATTATATTGGCAAAAACTAAATCTAACAGCCCCTTCTATTTCTTCAAAAGGCAATCCCATTGCCGTCAATACTGGACTGCCTACCTTTTTTTTACTATCACAAGCAGAACCTGCAGAAACAAAAATATCTTTACTTTCTAGGGAATGAAGCAATACCTCACTTCTTACCCCTTTAAAAGTCACATTTAAGACATAAGGACTACCCTCTTGCAAACTATCCCCATTGATTTGTACATTATCCATTTCTAGGATTCCTTCTGTTAATGTTTTTTTGATTTCCAAAACCGTTTCTTGATTTTTTTTCATATTTTGAAAACAAATATCTGCTGCAACACCAAGTCCTGCCACTCCTGCACCATTTTCCGTACCAGAACGCTGTCCTTGCTGTTGTCCACCCCCTAAAATATAAGGTTTTGTTTTTACACCTTCCCTTTTATAAAGCATACCAACACCTTTAGGGCCGTTAATTTTGTGACCACTCATTGTTAACAAATCTATTTTCATTTTTTCCACATCAATCGGATATTTTCCAAAGGCTTGTACTGCGTCCACATGAAATAGTGTATGTGGATTTTTTTGTTTTACTAACTTTCCAATTTTTTCTGCATCTTGTATGACACCTGTTTCATTATTTACTAAAATAATACTAACAAGAATAGTATCCTCTCTGATAGCGTCCTGTAATTGTTGCAAATCAATTTTTCCTTTTTTATCTACTGGTAAAAAGGTAACATCATATCCCTTTTGTTGTAGTGCTTCCATAGGCTTTTTTACAGCAGGATGTTCAATTTTTGTTGTAATCAAGTGCCTTCCTCTATAACCTTCTGCTGTTCCAAAAATTGCCCAGTTATCTCCTTCTGTGCCACCTGAAGTATAAAAAATTTCTGTCGGTTTGCAATGAATCCCTCTACTTAAAATTTCTGTTGCTTTCCGAATTTCTTTTTCTACCTGTAAACCTAATTTATTGATAGAAGCAGGATTTCCAAAATTATGACAAAGCATTTCTGTCATTTTTTCTGCCACTTCCTGAGAAGCTCTTGTTGTTGCTGCGTTGTCAAAGTAAATCACTTTCTATCCCTCCTATGTTATATTTTCCAATTCATAGATTAAAATTGCTGTAGTCACCATACCAGCGGTTTCTGTTCGTAATATTCTTTTTCCCAAAGTCACGGGTAACACATTATATTCTATTGCTTGTGTAATTTCTTCTGTTGAAAAACCACCTTCTGGCCCTATTAAAACACCTATTGTTTTTCCTTTTACTTCTTTTATAAATTCTTTTAAAGTTCTTTGTTGTTCTTTTTCATAAGGTATAATTGCACTATCTAATTTTTGACATTCCTGCAGAGCTTCTTGAAAGGAAAGCACTTTTCCAATTTTAACAATTTTTCCTCGTCCACTTTGTTTTGCTGCTGCTTCGGCAATTTTCTGCCACCGCTCCAATTTTTTTTGTTCTTTTTTATCCAATTTTACAATAGAATGTTCCGTCGCAACCGGTACAATATAGTCTACCCCTATTTCTATACACTTTTGTATAATAAATTCCATTTTATCTGCTTTTGGTAATCCTTGAAACAATGTAATTTTTACAGAAGGTTCTGCTTCACAAAAGTATTTTTCCAAAACATCTACAAAAATCCCATCTTTTTCTATGCAACGAATACTACAAATATAATCCATTCCTTCCCCATCACAAACAGTTAATTTTTCTCCTTCTTTCATGCGCAAAACTGTTTTAATATGTTTTGCATCTTCTCCTGTTATCATAACTTGATTTTCAATTTGTTGTTTTGTCACAAAAAATTTCGGCATTTTTAACTCCTTATCCATAATAGCGAGATGCAAGAGCAACCCAATCTTTTTTATATTTGACATCTAATATTTCAAAATGATTTTTTTGCAACGCTTCTTTTACATCTTCTAATCGTTCTTTAATAATACCACTTGTAATAAAAATCCCATCTTTTTTGAGATACTCTGGCACCTGTTTGGAAAGTGCTATAATCACATCCGCTACAATATTTGCTTCTACTACATCATAATTTTTACCGCAATATGCTTTATGCAATTCTTTATGATGGATAATATTGCCTGCAATTACATGATAATTCGTTTTATCAATTCCATTTCTTTCTGCATTTTCATAGGCAACGTCCACCGCGTTTACATCAATATCGATTGCATCTGCACTTTTTGCACCCAATAACAAAGAAGCAATCGACAAAATACCACTACCACAACCAATATCAAAAACAGTATCTTGATTTTTTACATATTTTTCTATCAATTCTATACATAACTGTGTTGTTTCATGTGTTCCTGTTCCAAAAATATGAGCAGGGTCAATTTCCAATACAATTTTATTTTCAGACTCCGTCAATTCTTCCCAAGAAGGTTTTATCATTATTTTATCACCAATAGCAAAAGGTTTAAAATATTTTTTCCAATTATTTGCCCAATCTTCTTCTTTAATATTTTTTACAGTTACTTTTAAAGTTCCTAAATCAAATTCTTTTTCCTGCTCTTTTAAATGGAGCAATGCACTTTTTATATCTGATAATTGTTCTTTTCCATACAAATTATCTCGAATAAAAAAAGTAATACCTGTAGATTGTTGTTTTTTTTGTTCTACTAATTCATCTTCAATATAATCCCATTCTCGATTAGGATTTTGCAAAAATTCTTCAAAATCAGAAGTATCTTCTATCATCAATCCAGTTAAACCACATTGATATAGCAATCCGCTTACCAATTCCAAGCCAATTTGACTTGTTTCTACAAAAATCTCTATCCACTCCAAAAAATCTCCTCCTATTCTAAAGATTAAAACCTTGAGGACTTTGTTCTCAAACTCCTACAAGTTTTTTGAAAAAAGCTTGACCAAAAACTTCATCCTTTTCACACTATACAAATTTTAAATTTTAACCAATGGTGCTCTGTTCTTGTTCAACCACAACAACCATTCAACTGCAACACACAACAGCGAAACGCTAGTTGTCTACACTTCGTTTCGGTCGGTGCAGAACAAACGTCCACCGGACGTTTTGCACCGCACAAAAGTTCTTTGCTACCTTTCTTTCAAGAAAGTAAGAGGCCGCCGAAAACGACAGCCTGATTGTTATTTTTGAAATAATTTCTGTACTTCTTCATAGCTTTCCAGTGTTCCTATATCATAACATTCACCTGGAAAAGTGTAAGCATACACTTCTTTTTGTTTGTATAGCCACGCTGGAAAATTACCTGGTGCATCTGGATTATTTCCTTCTGCTAAATATTGTTTAAAAAGAGGTACTGTATCTTTTTTATAAAAATAACTAGCAAAAACAACCGTATTTGATTTTGGCTGTTCTGGTTTTTCTTCAATTTCCAATACTTTTCCTTCCTTATCTAATAAAGCAATTCCAAAATTTTTTAAAGTTGCTTTGTCGTCCCATACTCTTACACAAACACAGTCCCTATTTTTTTGTTTATAAAAATCATAATATTTTTCCAAAGGATACGTAAAAAAGTTGTCCCCTGCAATCACAAGCAGTTCATCATCAATTTTCATTTTTTCAATTACAAATAAAATATCTCCAATGGCACCCTTTCGATTTTCTTCACTTGTTGTACCATCATCTAAAACCGTAATCTTTGCTCTGCTCATTGTTTCATTTTTCCAACCAGCAAAAGTATCTATAAATTTATGGTTTGTTATCACATAAATTTCATCTACTTCCTCAATGGTATTAATTTGTTCTGTAATATAGTTAATAATTGGTTTATTATTGATTGGCAATAATGCTTTTGGTCTATTTTTTGTCAGAGGATATAACCTAGTTGCATAACCAGCCGCTAATATAATTGCTTTCATGAAAAGCCTCCTCTTTTTCTTATATGAATCATCACTTTTTAAAATAAACATCATAAATATTTTGTAAGTTTTCTGGTAAGGGTGCTGTCCATTCCTTGCCCATTAAATAAGCTAATGCTCCTTCCTCTTGCTGCCATACCATACGATATGCGTGTAAAAATTGATTTGTTAATTTTTTTGCAAATTGTCTATTCCACTGTTCATCACCATATTTTCTGTCACCAGCAATACAATGTCCTGCTTTTTGCATTTGCGCTCTAATTTGATGTGAACGTCCTGTAACTAAATCAATTTGTAATAAAGTCATATTTTCTGTGGTAGCAATCGGCTGATATTTTGTCACAATTTTTTTGCTTCCTTGTATGTTATTTTCATACAATGTTACTTGATTTTTTTCTTCATCTTTTTTTAAATAGCTAACAAATTCCCCAGATACTTCGATTTTTCCTTTTACCAATGCTATATAATACTTATTTATTTTTCTGTTCGCAATCGCCTCATTGACAGCTTGTACTGCCTTTAAATTTTTGCCAGCAATCACAATGCCACTTGTATTTCTATCTAAGCGGTTACAAATAGCTGGTAAAAAGGTACTTTCTTTTGTAAACTGCTCTTTTTGATAAAGATAGTATAGTATTTGGTCAATCAATGTTTCCTTATCTCCACTTTTTTGCGGATGCACCAGAAGTCCTGCTGGTTTAGAAACCACCAGCAGGTTTTCATCTTCATATATAATGTCAAAGTGCTTTTTTGCTTGAGCAATCGTTTTTTGTTCCATAAAATTTTGCATGGTTTCTTCCGAGAGATAAAGTTGTAAAATATCCCCTTTTTGAAGGATTTCATTTCCTTCTCCTTTTTTACCATTATATTTAATTCTTTTTTTTCTTAACATTTTATAAAGAAAACTTTTGGGTGCTTTATGAAAATACTTCATCAAAAATTTATCAAGTCTTTGATTTTGTTCTTGTTCTGTAATTTTAATTTCCTTCAAAAAGTGCCTCCTTTATTAGCTATGAATCCATGCTAAATATGCACTAATAAAATTATCAATGCCACCATCCATAACAGCCTGCACATTTCCTGTTTCTTCTGCCGTTCTATGGTCTTTTACCATGGTATAAGGCATAAAGACATAGGAGCGAATTTGACTGCCCCAGCCAATTTCTTTTACGTCACCACGAATTTCTGCTAATTTTTTCATTTGTTCCTCAATTTTCAAAGAAAGCAACTTACTTTTTAACATTTTCATGGCTCTGTCCTTATTACTAAATTGACTTCTTTCATCTTGACACTGTACCACAATGCCAGTTGGATTATGTGTAATACGAATAGCAGAAGATGTTTTATTAACATGCTGTCCACCTGCACCACTTGCGCGGTAGGTATCTACACGAATATCCTCTGGATTGATTTCAATTTCTGTATCATTTTCAATTTCCGGCATAACATCACAAGATGCAAAAGAAGTATGTCGTCTGCCAGAACTATCAAAAGGAGATACTCTGACTAGTCGATGGATTCCTTTTTCAGATTTTAAATAGCCATAGGCATTTTCTCCATTTACCTGTATGGTAACAGATTTTAGTCCAGCCTCATCACCATCTAAAATATCTAGTATTTCCACTTGAAACTCATTTTTATCTGCCCATTTTGTATACATACGGAAAAGCATATTTGTCCAGTCGCAAGCCTCCGTACCACCTGCACCAGAGTGCAAGGTAACAATGGCATTATTTCTGTCATACTCTCCATCTAGCAAAGTAGAAATTTTTAAATTATCATACTCTGCTATAAAAGCATCTGTCAATTCCTGCACCTCTCCAATAATGCTTGCATCATCTTCTTCCGTACCCATTTCAATGAGCGTCAAAATATCTTCATACTGTGTAACAAGTGTTTCATATCTGCCTACTTTATTTTTTAATGCTTTGAGTTGTCTTAATACTTTCTGACTTTTTTCCATATCTGCCCAAAAGTCTGGGTCAGCGGATATTTCTTCTAATTCTGTTATTTTCCCCTTTGCGCCAGCGACGTCAAAGTGAAGCCCCCATTTCCTCTAATTTTTCGTCATATGCAGAAAGCGATAAACGAATTTGTTCTAATTCAAACATAAAAAATCATCTCCTTAAAATTTTATCAAATTCTTTTCAAAAACATTTTTTATTTTCTTTTGGCTCAACAAAATGATACAATATTATAAATATAAAAGCAACAAAAAAGAGATATTTTTCCACACAGAAAAATATCTCTCCTGATTATCTTTTTCTAAAATGCTTATCATAATGCACAGAAAGCCAACGCAATACTTCTTCTACATTATTTTGCTTTATATTAGAAAGTATCATTTGATGTTCTTCTATACTTTTTTGACAATCTCTAATGCCATGTTGATTATTATGCAGTATCATCAAATAAAATACGTCCTCTATTCTTTCATAAATCGAAAGGAAATATTTATTTTGTGATACAAATATAATACTTTTATCAAAAAGGATAGACTGTTGTACCAATTCATGAAAATTATGAGATTCTAAGGCATTATATTGCAATGTAATATGTCGTTCCATATGTTGTACAATTTCGTCTGTTTTTCCTAATTCCACACAAAGTAAATAGCCTCCACGCAACATAGCACAAAGAGTCTGTGCAATTTCTACAAAACTTTCTTCTGTAAAAGAAACCACTCTTGCGCCATTGTTTGGTATTGTCACAATCAATCCATCTCTTGCTAAAAGCATGAGTGCTTCTCTTATGGGAGAATTACTGACTTGTAATTCTGCCGCCAATGCATCAATATTAATTTTTTCGCCCAGTTGATAATGCTGGTGAAGTATTTTGTGTTTGATGACATTATAAACTTGTTCTTTTATGGTAATTCTGCTGACTGCATCCATTCAGGTTTTCTCCCCTTTTCATCACTTGTATGTGATTGGATTATATACCATTTTAAACACAGTGTCAAAGCAATTATGCATATTATAAAACATTTTGGCATAATATACAAAAATTCCTTTTTTTATCAGTAATACAAAAAATTACAATATTACCAAATTTGTAGCATTTCGGCTTGTTCTTTTAACTCTTTTCTAAACTTTGGATGTGCAATTGCAATCAAATTTTCTGCTCTTTCTGCTACTGTTTGTCCACGCATTTTTGCAGCACCATACTCTGTTACAATGTAATCCACATCATTTCTGGACAAAGTAACCGCTGCGCCCAATGTTAAAAATGGTGTTATTTTTGATATTTTTTCATCTTTTGTGGTAGAAGGTAACGCAATAATAGAACGACCTCCTTTACTCATCAAAGCACCTAATACAGTATCTGTTTGTCCGCCAATTCCACTATATTGTTTATTTCCTATGCTTTCAGAGCAACATTGTCCTGTTAAATCTACTTGCATAGTGGTATTAATAGAAATCATGTTATCATTTTGGGCAATTACATAAGGATTATTTACATAATCTCCATCTAAAATGGCAATAGAAGGATTATCATGTAAAAAGTCATATAATTTTTGACTTCCAAAGGCAAAAGCTGCAACCGTTTTTCCCTTATATATTTTCTTTTTTAAATTGGTAACTGCACCAATTTTAATTAACTCCATCATACCTTCTGTCAGCATTTCGCTATGAATTCCCAAATGTTTTTTATTTTTTAAACAATTTGCTACTGCATTGGGAATCCCGCCAATCCCCAACTGAAAAACACTTCCATCTTGTACAAAATCCGCAATATAGCTACCAATTTTTTTTTCTTTTTCGCCGGGTTCTTGGAAAGAAGCTGTTACAATATCATGGTTATTTTCATACACATAGTCCACCTGACTAATATGTACAATCGTATCTCCCAACACCCGAGGCATTTTATCATTTACTTCCAAAACCACCATATCTGCTGCTTCTAAAAAAGGTCTTTCATAGCACATGGAAAGGGACATTGTAAAATAACCAAATCTATCCATAGGTGTAACACTTGCAACAAAGATATTAGGTTTTTTATCTTCTAATACCCATTTTGAAAAATTTCTAAAATGGCTTGGTAGCAAAGAAGTTCTTTTTGTAGAATGTAATCTACGGCTGCTTCCTCCAAAAAAATAACACATAGAACGGATATTTTTTATTTCTCTTTCTGGGTCTTGAAACGGAAAGCTACTAAATTCTAATGCATTAAAGACACGAACATTTTCTACACGGTTATCTATTTCATGTAATCTTTCTAAAAAACCAGAAGGCTCACAACCTGCTAAGGCTGGCACTATAATATCATTGCTTTTTACCTTTTCTAGCAGAGAATCTAAACTAATTAACTTTTGATTGTATTGTTCTTGTAAATTCATATGGTTCCTCCTAAATGCTTAATGATTCTTTTCCAACTTTTGCAAACACAACAGAACGAATTTTTAACCGATGGTGCTCCATTCTCGTTCATCTAAAACCACTACTCCACTCCAACACACGGCTGCAAAACGAAGTTTTGCACAAAAGTTCTTTGCTACCTTTCTTTCAAGAAAGTAAGTTATTAGGAATAAAACGACCAATGATACCTGCAATGGCAACAGGAACCACCCATGCAAAACCAAACTGTGACAATGGTAACTTTGTCATAATTCCAACATGAAGCATATCCAAAATTCCCATTAAAATCGCCATATAAGCAGCCGCCTTAAACACATTATCATTTTTAATATAATCTGTAAAAGTAGAAAGTACAATCATTGTCACAACGGTAGGATAAAGCAAATTTAAAATAGGAACCGATAAATTAACAATGGTTGTAACACCAAAATTAGAAATTACTGTACTAAAGACACATACAATAGCTACTATCCAACTATATTTTATTTTATTATTTGTCATAGAAGAAAAATATTGTGCAGTTGAAGAAGTTAATCCAATCGCAGTTGTTAAGCAGGCTAAGGTTACAATAATCGCCAATATAACTTGTCCTATTTTTCCAAACAAAGATTTGGTAATCTCGACCAACAGCGTTGTTGACGCAATCGAAATATCATATTGTTCCGAAGCAGTACCACCTAAAAAACAAAGTCCACCATACACAACCATCAAAGCAATTCCGGCTACAATTCCGGCTTGTGTTGCTACTTTTACACGAGCATTTTTTTCTCCATATCCCTTTTCTACAATAGTCGCCATAACCAATATCGCAACTACTGTGCCACCCATAGCATCCAAAGTTTGATACCCTTGCATCAAACCTTCTGCAAAAACAGTTTCTATTTTAGGAACAGGTGCAAAGCCACCAATGGGAGAAATTAATCCCTTGATAATCATACAAGCTAATACCAATAAAAGTGCGGGTGTTAAAAATTTCCCCACATAATCTACTACCTTTGTAGGGCGTACTGCCAATATAAAAACCACAATAAAAAACAAAATAGAAAACAATATGGAATGAAATTGCGGAAAATTAGGCTGTATTGAAATTTCATATACAGTAGATGCTGTTCTAGGAATACATACAAAAGGACCTACACAAAGTATCATTACACTACTAATAATAATAGCAAACAAATTTCCTCCTCTTGTCAATACCCCTTTATTAGCATCCTCAAACTTACAAGTTGCAATAATTGCTAAAATAGCTAAAGTAACATCTCCAATTAAAAAACCAAAAAATCCTGTATACCATTGTGCCCCTGCTTCCATACCTAAATAGGGAGGAAAAATCAAATTACCCGCCCCAAAAAAAGTCGAAAACATCATAAAACCAATCATCAGCATATTTTTTGTTTGCTTTTGCATAAAAAAAACCTCCTTTAATCTATTTACAGTTACAAAAAAATAGTGGGATACAAAAGTAGTATCTCACAAATGTCTATTTTGTTTTCCTAGCTTATCATACCCTATTTAAAGCCATTTGAAAAGCAAAAAATCCCTTATACATTTTCGCATAAGGGACAATTAGAAAGTCTTAGAGAGGTTAGTTTTTATTTTTATGCAGTTACCCTAACTACCTTATAAAATTATAATCCTTTTTCTACAAGAATTTTTTCAAATTTTTTTTCTGATAGCGTTTCATGTGTTATAAATTCTTCATTGTAGAAAAGAGAAAAAGTAGTAAATGGAGTGGGGGCATTTTGTGCCTCCTCTTTAGATTGAATATGTATGACATGAAAGGCAATACCTCGTGTTTGTGCTATGTTTTCAATCAATGGCACATATTTTGCTGTAAAAGGACATTGGTTTGTATAATATAATACAAATCCATTTAACTTATTTTCCTGTTGATGTACACTATTTTTAAAACAGGGTTTTTCTGTATTTTCTGCAAAAGGCAGATACATTAATGCAAAATAAGGGTTTGCTGTGTCAACTGTTTGAAACCCTTTATATTTCATATATTTTGGGTCAGAAAGATAACCCATTTTCTTTTTGGAGGACAGAATAACAAGTCCTCTTTTTCCTTTTTGCTTGCTATCTTTTATGCACTCATTTAATAATAAATTGGAATATCCATGCCCTTTAAATTGTCCAGATACCCACAGACAATTAATATACATATAATCTTTTGCATCTATTGGTGCCCATGCATATTCAGCTGGAATATATTCAATAAAGCATTTTCCTCGAACATTGCCTTTTAAAAATACAAGTCCTTCCTCTAACCTTTCTTTGAGCCAATTTTTTTTAGACATAACTTGAATATCTTTATTATTTGCTATAGCACAGCAGATATGTTCTTGCTCTATGTTGTCCGGTGTTAACTTGATAAGTTCCATTCTTCTTCCTTCTTTCAAATTATATTCTTTCTAAACTTGCAAAAAACATTTCATAAGGGTCATCCCAGCCTTCTCTAGGATAAGTTGCACCACCATTTACACTTTTGAGCAAATTAGAAATATATTCTTCGCCTTCTGCAAACAATTCTCCAACCGTAATAGGAAAGCCTTCTTTTGTTGCTAATTCACAAAAAGCTAAAGTAGGGTCTTTTTCCTTTTTGGTATCTAACAATTTTTGCTTTAAAACTTTGTCTTGTTTTGCCTTTTCTAATAATTCAAATAATTTTTGATTCATTTCTTTTTCTCCTTTTAAAATTTGAATAAAAAAGTTCTTTGCTTCTTTTGATAAAAAAGCAAAGAACTTTTCTTTTTTAAGAAGTTTTTCCACAGCAATTTTTATATTTTTTACCACTGCCGCAAGGACAAAGGTCATTTCTACCAACTTTTGCTTCTTTTCTTTCTTTTGGCTTTTTCTGTACAGTATCATCTTTGTTAGTAAACATAGGTTGTATCGTTTGTACCCTTGTTGTTTCTGTTTCAAATTTTACTCTATATAACATGCGCAAAGTATCTTCCTGTATGTTATTGCTAAGCTCCTCAAACATATCATATCCTGCAAATTTATACTCAATTAAAGGATCCCTTTGTGCATAAGCATGCAAACCAATTCCTTGACGCATTTGGTCCATATCATCAATATGATCCATCCATTTTTGGTCAATGACTCTTAACAAGATAACTCTTTCTAATTCTCTCATTCTTTCAGGGTCATTGATTTCTTGTTCTTTCATTTCATATAATTTTTCACCTAATTTTTTTAGGGTATCTTTTAAATTATCTCTTGTCAAAGATTCTTTGCTATCTTCTTTTATTTTAATGGAACCGATTGGAATAATGGAGCCTAAAGTTTCACTTAATCCAGCCATATCCCATTGTTCTGGAAATTCACTTTCTCCTGTGTAAGCATCAACATATCTGTCAATTACATCACCTATCATAGAGATGATACTATCTCTTAAATTTTCTCCTACTAAAACTCTATGTCTTTCTCCATAGATAATTTCTCTTTGTTCATTCATAACTTGGTCATATTCCAACAAATGTTTACGAATGGCAAAATTATTTCCTTCTACTTTTTTCTGTGCATTTTCAATAGCTCTTGTCAGCATACCTGCCTCAATAGGGTCATCTTCTTGCAGACCCATAGCATCAACCAATTTCATTGTTTTTTCAGAACCAAATAAGCGCATCAGTTCATCTTCCATAGAAATATAAAATTTAGATTCTCCAGGGTCACCTTGACGACCGGAACGTCCACGCAACTGATTATCAATTCGCCTGGATTCATGACGTTCTGTGCCAATGATTTTTAATCCGCCAATTTCTGGAACGCCTTTCTCTAGCTTAATGTCCGTACCACGTCCAGCCATATTCGTTGCAATCGTTACGGCATCTAATTCTCCAGCATGAGAAACAATTTCTGCTTCCTGTTCATGGTATTTTGCATTTAATACCTGATGTTTAATTCCTTCTTTTTTTAACATTCTGCTTAATTCTTCTGATTTATCAATCGTAATTGTACCAACTAATACAGGTTGATGTTTTTCATGACAAGCAATAATATCTTTTACAACTGCTCTAAATTTTGCGGCTTCTGTACGATAAACAACATCATGATGGTCAATTCTGATAACAGGACGGTTTGTAGGGATTTCTACAACGTCCATACCATAAATATTTCTAAATTCAGTTTCTTCTGTTTTTGCAGTACCTGTCATGCCACATTTCTTTTTATATTTATTAAAAAAGTTCTGGAAGGTAACAGTTGCTAAAGTTTTGCTTTCTTTTTTGACTTTTACATTTTCTTTTGCTTCAATTGCTTGATGCAAACCGTCAGAATATCTTCTGCCGGGCATAATACGTCCGGTAAATTCATCTACAATTAAAACTTCATCATCTTGTACAACATAATTTTGGTCAAGATGCATATTATAGTTTGCTTTTAATGCATTATTAATATGGTGTTGTATTTCCAAGTTTTCTGCGTCGGAAAGGTTTTCAATATGGAAAAATTTTTCTGCTTTCTTTACACCTTCTTGTGTCAAGGTAACGCTTTTTGCTTTTTCATCTAAAATATAATCCCCTTCTTCCTGCATTTCTTCTTTTGTCAAGGGATTTAATGCTTCTTCTTCATTTAATATTTTACCTTTTTTTAATGTCTTTACAAACGTATCTGCAATTTTATATAATTCTGTAGATTTTGCTCCAGAACCAGAGATAATTAAAGGTGTTCTTGCCTCATCAATTAAAACAGAGTCAACCTCATCAATAATAGCAAAATTTAAATCTCTTTGTACCATGCTTTCTTCTCTAACGACCATGTTATCACGCAAATAGTCAAAGCCTAATTCATTGTTTGTAGCATAGGTAATGTCACAAGCATAAGCTGCACGACGTTCATCATTTTCCATATCATTTAAAATAACACCAACAGTCATACCCAATTTTTCAAATAAAGGTGTAACCCATTCAGAGTCACGTTTTGCAAGATAGTCATTGACTGTAACAACATGTACTCCTTTTCCTTCTAAAGCATTCAAATAAGAAGATAAGGTTGCCACTAAGGTTTTACCTTCTCCTGTTCTCATTTCTGCAATACGTCCTTGATGCATAACAATACCGCCTAAAAGTTGCACTCTAAAGTGGCGCATACCCAAGGCTCTGCTTGCTGCTTCTCGAACGGCTGCATATGCTTCTGGTAAAATTTGGTCAAGTGTTTCCCCTTTGGAAAGACGTTCCTTAAATTCTGCTGTTTTATTTTTCAATTCTTCTTCTGATAATTTTTCAAATTCTGGTGCAAGAGCATCAATTTTATCTACAATAGGCGTAATACGCTTGATTTCTTTTTCACTATAATTACCAAATATTTTTTCTAAAAGACCCATGTATGGTTCACCTCATTATTTTTTAGTTTTACATTTTTTATAGTTTATCAAAAAGCATTTCTCTATGCAATACTTATTTAAAAAGCAAAAAAATCATATGAAATAATACGAATTAGAACAGAACGAATTTTTAACCGATGGTATTCTGTTGTCATTCAACTACAACAGCCATTCCACTGCAACACACAGCAGCAAAACGAAGTTTTGCACAAAAGTTCTTTGCTACCTTTCTTTCAAGAAAGTGAGGAGTTCTTGGGGAAACTTTTTTCACTTGTGAAAAGTTTCCCCAAACCCCTTCAAAAACACGCTTCCAGGCGTAAAAAACCTAAAACCTTGAGGCGTTGCCTCAAACTCCACAAGCTTTTTGAAAAAAGCTTGACCAAAAACTTTATTTTTTGCACATGGTACAGATTCTCATTTTTAACTACTGGTGCTCTGTTCTCGTTCAACTACAACAACTATTCGACTTCCCTACACGGCAGCGAAACGCCAGTTGTCTACACTTCGTTTCGGTCGGTGCAGAACAAACGTCCACCGGACGTTTTGCACCGCACAAAAGTTCTTTGCTTACTTTCTTTCAAGAAAGTAAGTTATTTTTTGGAGAGTATCTTCTTTTGCTGTCTGACGCAATTGGCTTAATCTTTCATGCACTTGCGCTTCTTCCCAGCCATATGTTTGTTGTAATTCATATTCTAAAGGAAGCCAAGAAGAAATTGGTGCTTCATTGTGTTGTATCACTGCTTCTAATCTGTCTAATGCTTTGTATATTTTGGCTTCCATTGTTTGTCTTTGCTCCATTTCCTCAAAAAGTGTCAGCATATCTGTCTTTTGTGGCTCTGGTAAAGTTTCAAGCAATTCTATAATTGCATTTTCCTCTACTTTAGAATCTTCTTCTGTTTTTAAAAAAGAAGGAATATCTCCTGTAATTGCTTCCCCTAAATCATGAATAATGCACATCTTGATTATTTTTTGAAAATCTACTCCTTCTATTTCCTTTTCCAATAGTAATGCCATCAGGGATAAACGCCAACTATGTTCTGCTACACTTTCTTTTCTGTTTGTAGATGTCCATGAATGTCTTGTATTGCATTTCATTTTTTCTGCAATGTCTAAAAAATTGATTAATTCTCTATCTGTCATATATTTTCCTTTCTTTTCCACCTTTTTTCCACACCTATTATAACATAAAAAGGAATACGATAATACCGTATTCCTTATTTTTATTAACCCTCAATAGAAATATATTTTTTTTGTTCCACTTTTCGCTGTTCTTTTTTTGGTATGGTCAAGTGTAAAATACCATTTTCAAATTTTGCTTTAATTTCGTGCTGTTCTACATCGCCAACATAAAAGCTTCTGGAACATTGACCTGCATAACGTTCTCTGCGGATATAAATTCCTTCTTCATTTTTTTGTTCTGTTTCTGTAGATTTTGCTGCGTTGACAGTTAAATAACCATTTTCTAAATTTGCCACAATTTCTTCTTTTTGAAATCCAGGTAAATCAATATCAATTTCATAATGTGTTTCTTTTTCCTTAATGTCTGTTTTCATCATATTTTTTTCATAAGCCAATAAAGGATTTTTTCTTCCAAAAAATTCTCTTTCCCAAGGGGAACTCATAAATTCATCAAACAAATTTTCTCCAAAAATACTAGGTAACATCATAAGTCATTCCTCCAATTTAAAAATATTATTTTGTTTTATTGATGGACTACTTAAAATGGACTTTTTTTTGTTCAT
>CAJUKL010000009.1 GCA_910587195.1 uncultured Clostridia bacterium
CAACAGACTACCATTGGTTAAAATTTAGAATCTGTTGCGTATGCAAAAGAAAAAGTTTTTAGTCAAGCTTTTTTCAAAAAGCTTGTAAGGGTTTGGGGTTCTGAACGTCCAGTGGACGTTCGTTTAGAACCGACCGGAGTGAAGCGTAGACCAAAGTTCCCAAGATTTTTTACGCTTGCAAGCGTGTTTTTAAATGGTTGCTTTAGTGGAACGACAACAGACTACCATTGGTTAAAATTTAGAATCTGTTCCGTTTACCAAAGAAAAAGTTTTTGGTCAAGCTTTTTTCAAAAAGCTTGTAGGAGTTTGAGGACTAGTCCTCAAGGTTTTAAATAAAAAGCAAGGAGGGTTTTTATGCTAGGTACAGTTGCATTTACTTCTTTAGGCTGTGATAAAAACAGAGTAGATAGTGAAGTAATGTTAGGCATACTATGTAAAAATAATTTTCGTATTGTAACAGAAGAAGCAGAAGCAGATTTTATTGTTATCAATACTTGCTGTTTTATTAAAGATGCTTTAGAAGAAAGTATTGAAACAATATTAGAAATGGCAGAATATAAAAAAATAGGGCGTTGTAAAGGTTTGATTGTAGCAGGCTGTTTAGGACAACGGTATCAAAAAGAAATTTTTGAGGAAATGCCAGAAGTAGATGCGGTCATTGGTACAACTGCCTATGAATCTATAGCAGAAGTAATGAAACAGCTTTTACAAGGACAAAAAACAATAAAATGTTTGACGGATAGGAACCAAGCAATGACAGAACAAAACCTTCGTATGCTTTCCACACCAGGTTATTATGCTTATTTAAAAATTTCTGAAGGCTGTGACAATCATTGTACGTATTGTATAATACCCAAAATAAGGGGAACCCATAGAAGCCGTTCCTTAGAAAGCCTTTTAGAAGAAGCAGAATTTTTGGCAAAGCAGGGCGTCAAAGAATTACTTCTTGTGGCACAGGATACTTCTATTTATGGCAAGGATTTATATGGAGAATCTAAGCTACATATCCTTTTAGAAAGACTTTGTAAGATAGAAGCAATAGAATGGATTAGGCTTTTGTATTGTTATCCCGAAACATTGACGGAACAAACGATTGCTGTAATGGCAAAAGAACCAAAAATATGCCATTATATTGATTTACCAATACAACACGCAAGTGATACTGTACTAAAAAGAATGGGCAGAAAAAGCACCCAAAGTATTTTAAAAGAAAAAATAGCAAAATTAAGAAAAGCTATGCCAGATATTGCAATACGAACAACATTTATTGTTGGCTTTCCACAGGAAACAGAGCAAGAATTTCAAGACTTAATGAATTTTACGCAAGAAATGAAATTTGATAAATTAGGTGTTTTTACGTATTCCCAAGAGGAAGGCACCGCAGCTGCTTGTATGGAGCAGCAAATAGAGGAAGAAATAAAAGAAAATAGAAAAGATAGGATTATGGAATTACAAAAATCTATTTCTGCACAAAATTGCCAAAAAGAGGTAAATACCATAAAAAAAGTACTGGTAGAGGGAAAATTGCCACAAGAAGATATTTATTGTGGTAGAACACAAAAAGATGCCCCTGATATTGATGGACTTGTCTTTTTTTCTTCTGAGGAAGAATTGCTTTCTGGTGATTTTGTAAAAGTATTTATCAAAGAAGCAAGTGACTATGATTTGATTGGAGAGGTGAAAAATGAACCTAGCGAATAAGTTAACAACAATGCGTGTTGTGTTAATACCTGTTTTTTTGCTTGTTTTATTATCCCCTTTGATAGAAGAACCCTTCCATCGTTATATTGCAGTAGCTATTTTTATCATAGCATCGCTTACAGATTTTTTAGATGGTTATATTGCACGAAGTCGAAATATGGTAACAAATTTTGGAAAATTTATGGATCCTCTAGCGGATAAATTGCTTGTTTGTTCTGCATTGGTTGCTATGGTGGAATTGGAAGATTTACCTGCTTGGGTAGTCATTTTGATATTAAGTAGGGAATTTGCAATTACTGGATTTCGTACCCTTGCCATGGAAGCAAAGGTTGTAATGGCAGCGAGTTGGTGGGGAAAAATTAAAACTACAACGCAAATGATAATGATTATTGTTGTACTACTTGATATAGATAACATGGAAATGCTGGAATACATTTTAATTGCATTAGCAACATTTTTTACTATTTTATCTGGTGTGGATTATATTGTAAAAAATAGGAGTGTTTTAAGAGGATAAAAATGGGATAGTAAGGAGGACTTTTTTATGAAAGCAGAAATTATTGCAGTTGGCACAGAAATATTACTAGGAGATATTTTAAACACAAATGCACAATATTTAGCCTTGCAACTGGCGGAATTGGGGATTGATGTACATTATCAAACAGTGGTGGGGGATAATCCCCAAAGATTAGAAAACACCATATTTCATGCGTTTTCTAGAGCCAATATCATTATTACAACAGGTGGACTTGGCCCTACAGAGGACGATTTGACAAAAGAAACAGGTGCAAAATATTTTGAAGAAGAATTAGTTCTTGATGAAAGAGCATTAAAAAGAATGGAAAGCTATTTTTATAAAACAGGTAGAACCATGACAGAAAATAATCGAAAACAAGCCTTTGTTCCCAAAAATGGAAAAGTGCTTTATAATGATAATGGAACAGCACCTGGAATTATTATAGAAAAAAATAATAAAATTCTAATTATGCTTCCTGGCCCTCCTAAAGAAACGGTGCCAATGTTTGAGCAACAAGTAAAGCCTTATTTGGCACAAAAACAAGAATATACTTTTATATCACGTGTGCTTCGTATCGCTGGAGTAGGAGAAAGTATCATGGAAACTATGGTAAAAGATTTGATTGATAGCCAAACCAATCCTACGATTGCGCCTTATGCAAAAGATTCAGAATCTATTTTGCGCATTACTGCAAAAGCAAAAAGTGAACAAGAAGCAGAAAAAATGATTGCTCCAGTGGCAGAAGAAATATATCGCCGCTTTGGTCATGATGTATATGGAGAAGGCGAAACGAATATGCAAACAGTGGTAGCTGAACTTTTGATACAAAAACAAAAAACGATTGCAACAGCAGAATCTTGTACAGGTGGCGCAATCGCTTCTGCACTTGTAGAATATCCAGGCATTTCTTCTGTGTTTTTAGATGGCTGCGTAACATATTCCAATGCGTCCAAACAAAAAAGATTAGATGTTAAAGCAGAAACCTTACAAAAATATGGAGCAGTTAGTCCTGAAACAGCAAAGGAAATGGCAGAAGGAGCAGCCAAAACAGCAGGCACTCATATTGGATTAGCAACAACAGGAATTGCAGGCCCTGATGGTGGTACAGAACAAAAGCCAGTTGGTTTGGTATATATTGGCTTGACCATAGATGGGGTTACACAAACAAAAGAATGTCACTTTGTGGGAAATCGGGAAAAAATACGTACAAGAGCCGTTTATACTGCATTGGATTGGTTAAGAAGGGAATTACTGAAATGAAAAAATACAAAGGCGATAGTATGCTGTTATTAGCAGCAATTATTGGTGGAACAGGCTTTGTATTTATGAAATATCTTTTAGAATGGCAGTTTACTGCTTTTCAAATTATTACCATACGCTTTTTGATTGCAACACTATTACTTTGTATGATTTATTGCAAAGAAGTGACAAAGATTACAAAGCAGGAATGGAAAGATGGGGGAATTTTGGGTATTTTTTTATTTTTGCTGTTTGCGCTGCTTACGGTTGGATTGCAATATACCATCCCCTCTATCAATGCTTTTTTAACTTCTTTATCAGCGGTAATTGTGCCGTTTCTCCTTTGGGGAATATTTCATATTAGACCGGATAAAACTTGTTTTTTGGCAATCGCATTAACAGTAATTGGGGTTGCATTGCTTTCGGGTACAAGCCATATGGAAGGGAATATTGGTATGATATTGTCTTTAGGAGCTTCTGTTGCCTTTGCTTTTCAGATGGTATGGATGGATAGATTTTTACAAAAAGATAATGCACTTCATTTAGCGTTAGTAGAGCATATGGTTGTACTTTTATGTGCGTTTATGGTAACACTGCTGCAAAATGTTCCCCTTCCTCCTATTACATTATCAGCACTTTATTATTTTTTTATTTTAGGAGCATTTTGCACAGCGACTTATTTTGTACTACAATCATTAGGACAAAAAATAACAAAACCCTTTAATGCAGCATTAATATTAACTTCTGAATCCGTTTTTGCTTCCATTACAGCAGCTATATTATATGGAGAGCGATTATCTTTTAGGGAATATATCGGATGTGCAACAATATTTTTTGCGGTGCTATTAGCAGAAAAAAAACAGACAGCAACAGAATAAATAGGATAACCGCATAAAAGTTTAGAATCTGTTTCATATACAAAAGTTGGTCATGTACTATATTAAGTGAAAGAAAAAAATTATAGATAAAAAGGTTAAATAGAAAGACCAAATTCAAAAGTATTAATAAATAAACCAATAATAATATCATACATATATTCTGCTTTTGAATAACAAATTGTTTTTCTTGCTAACCTTTTTATTTTTGTTCTTAAAGTAAACTAGTTTTTTGACAAGCTGTGTCATTTTTTTATTTTTAAACTCAAATTATAAATATCCGTTCTTCTATGCTTGAGAAGTGGTAATTCTTGCCTAACTTTATTTATTTTATCCAAATCAATCTCATAAAATGCAATCGCTTCTTTTTCATCTAATCTGACAAGAATCTCTCCCCAAGGAGAAGCTACAATAGAATTGCCATAAGAAACATATGCTGCATTTTCATTTCTTGCTGGTGCCACTCCTATCGTATAAATTTGATTATCTAATGCTCTAGTACGAAAGGATATTTCCCAATGCGCTGGACCGGTTGTCATATTAAAAGCAGCAGGCACTATCATAACATTGGCACCTTCTAATACCATTAATCTTGCTAATTCGGGAAAACGAATATCATAACAAATACAAACACCTATTTTTCCAAATTCTGTATCAAATATAGTAACTTGGTTTCCAGCTGTCAAAGTATCGGATTCTTTAAAACATTGTCCGCCTGTTACTTCAATATCAAATAGATGCATTTTTCTATGCTTTGCAATTTGTTTTCCCTTTCTGTCAAAAACATAGCAAGTATTATAAATTGCTTCTTTTTCCCTTTCAGGCATAGAACCTCCTACAAGATACATATTACATTCTTTTGCTGTTTTGGAAAGTGCCTGCCATACCATTCCTCCTTGTTCTTCCGCATAAATAGGAAAATTTTGGGCAGCATAAGGACAGCAAAACATTTCTGGTAATATAGCCATATCTGCCTTGTTTTCCTTTGCTTGCTTTAAAAAAGAAATTGCTTTTTCTATATTTTTTTGCTTTTTATCAGAGATAGACATTTGTAATAATGCTATTTTCATTGTAACACCCCTTTTGCAATTATTATAGCATAAGATTTGTATTTTTGGTAAAATTATGTTATAATAAACACACTAGGGAGTGGCTAAATAAAGATTTAAAACCTTGAGAGCTTTGGTTTCCATTTCATTCCGGTCGTTGCAGAACAAACGTCCACTGGACGTTTTGCAACTCAAACTCTCACTCGCTTTTTGAAAAAAGCGAGGCAAAAACTTTTATGGAAAACTTCGTTTTCCTGATAATAAATAAAAATTATTTTTAAAACTACTTTTTTTGGACACTCCCAACATACTATATAATAAAGAAATCAAAAAAAGGATTAAGATAAAAAAATGGGCAACATCTTAATTTTTTAATAAAATTATATCATAAGGGAGGGGAAGTCTATGGCAGTTTCATCTATTCAAAAAAATGAAAAAACAATAATGTATCAAAAAAAGGACACCAAAACACAGAAAAAGGAAGAAGAAACAAAAAAAACAGATAAAACAGATGAAAAAAAAGATACCTTTATCATGCAGCAGAAAAAAGAAAAAAATTTTCCAACACCAGAAAAAAAAGAATCATCCCCAAAATCTAATGCTGATTATCAAGCAACAGAAGATTTAATTAAATTAATGCAAGCAAAAAGCATTTCAGAAGTACGTAGTATTATTGGAAGAATAAAAGGCAAAATGGCACAAACAAAAGCAAGTGGCGGCAATGAGGAACAAATTAGAAAAGCAGTTGCTAAAATGAAAAAAGTAATCAAAAAGGCACAAAGTAAAGAAAAAGCTTTGATAGCAGAAAGTAAAATGGAATTGCAAATAAAAATGAAACAAAAAACAGATGAAAAAAAGGCAGAAGAAATAGGACAAGAACTGCAAGGAAAAAGAAAAAAACGTATGACAAAGGAAATTAGTGATGTTTTAAATTCTTCCAATGATTTTAGTTCTTCTAATCCTTCTTCTATGGGAGCTAGTGGTGATTTTTCTGTATCTATGCCAGACATAAGTAGTATTGATATTAATGTATAAGGAAATAAAAAAGAAGTAATTCTCTAGATTACTTCTTTTTTTATTTATTTGCTTTCAAAGAACAATTACGATATAATGAAAAACAAGAAAAAAAGAAAGGATGTGAAAAAATGATACAAAAGTGGATTTATGTGATATGTTTTATGTTGCTATGCCTTACAGGATGTAGAAATGATTCGGAACAGGAAGTAGAAACTTTTTCTATTTCAGAGGAAACAGCAAAAGATTATGAACAAAAAATAGACAAGCTATTATATGATAATTATTGGAGATATGATAGTACTTCCATTACTTTTTTGAAAGGTATGGTGCCAGAAAACACAGAACAAAATCAAGCCATGTTTACATCATCTTCTGCAATCGGATTAAATATGGCTGAAAATACAGCAAAAGAAGCGATTATAGCAACAGTTCCACTACTTTATTATAATGGAGAAATAGCAGGACTTTTATATGGTTATTTTGTACGAGATAGATTAATAGGAGCCTATTATGTAGGTGGATATAACAATGGTGTATATGCTTTAACAGATAGAAATGTATTTTTAGCAGACGGCAATTTTGCAAAATATGAAACGGATACACCATTTGTAACTTTTGAAGGAAAAAGGGCAACCTTTCCATCAGAAGGCTTTTGTGATATTGGACAGGATATGCAAGGAAATCTTTTAGCAGCGAATATTAGTGAAGATGGAAAACTTTCTTTGTATCGTTATCGCAATAATTTTGGAAAATATCGCAATATTTATTTGCAAAAAGGACTTGTAGTAGATAGTGCTGCCTTTTTAGAAGAAGGTATGGCAGTTATTTTAAGCCGTGCGATTACAGAAGGAACGGAAGAAGGAGAAAACACTTATACTTCTTCTGAAAAATTGGTATTTTTAAATCGTAATTTTTCCATAACGGGAGAAAGCATTGACCTATCAAATGGAAATTATACTTGTGTTGGATTTGACGGAACAGAACTTTTTTTGATGAACCATAAAACATTGGAATGTTATAGCAAAGGGGAAGAAGGTTGGGTCATTACCAATCAATATTATTTAGACCATGGTGCAAGTTATATGCATATTGTGGATATAGATGGAGATGGGATACTAGAATATTTTATTACAGATGGCTTTGATTTGTATTTATATCAAAAAAGGGATACTGGTTTTATTAAAATATGGAGCACCCATTTGAGCATTAAAAGCATTGAAAGCAGTATTTATAGTGGGGACTTAAATAGAGATGGTGTGAAAGAAATCTATGTTTGTGATACCACAGGAACAGCTATAAGATACATTTTGACAGAAAAAGGACTTAGTATCAAAAATGATGATATTGTATATGGACAAGTTATTTATGCTATGGACTTAAATGGAGATGGGATAGATGAATATATTGGTATGAATAATATAGAGGATACAAATACACAGGTATATTTTGGTGAATAAGGAGAAAGTATGCAACAATATTATATGAAAGAAGCGTTAATAGAGGCAAAAAAAGCATTTGATTTAGGAGAAGTTCCGATAGGGGCGGTAATGGTAAGAAAAGGAGAAATCATTGCACGAGGGCATAATTTGCGCAATAGCAAAAAAAATCCGCTTTATCATGCAGAAATAGACGTAATTCATAAAAGTGCGCAAATAGTGGGAGATTGGCGTTTAGAAGATTGTACACTTTATATTACAGTAGAGCCTTGTCCTATGTGTGCAGGTGCTATTGTGCAAGCAAGAATCCCTAAAGTTGTTTTTGGAACAAGAAACAGCAAAGCAGGTTGTGCAGGTTCCATTTTAAATTTGTTACAAGAGCCTCGTTTTAATCATCAAGTGGAAGTGGAGGAAAATATATTACAAGAACAATGCGCAGAATTGCTAAAGGAATTTTTTAAAAATCTTAGATAGTGTTTGTCAGTCTTATGCTATTACAATCTATGTAATCCATAATCTAAACATTTGTGTATTATTAGCCTTTGCTAACTTTATACCTGTTTTATTTCCTATCATACTGTATCAAAGTCATTGTTCTATGTCTTAATGTGAATATCTGGAAAAAAGAAAATATAAAAAGTTTTTAATGAAATCTTTTTTGATAAAGCAAGGCTTTGGTTATCACACCAAAGCCTTGCTTTTTAAGAGGAGATTAATCCCAATTCATACGACCATAACGTTTTGTTATAGCTAGTATTTCTTGTTTTAAATCATCAGTTAATTCTTTTCCAGTCAAACGCCATTTCCAATTCTTGCCAACCGTAGAGGGCTGATTGATGCGGCAAGAATTATCATATCCTAAATAATCCTGCATTGGAATAATACAAGTTTTGGAATTACTTCTCATAGCAAGAGAAATAAAGGATTTATACAACAATTCTTTGGGGGTATAATGGTCGCATAAATAATTTCTTGCTAATTCTCTTTCTTCTTCTGTAATGGAATCAAACCAACCAACGATGGTTTCATTATCATGTGTACCTGTATAAGCTACACTGTTTTCAATATAATTGTGTGGTAAATAGTCATTTGCAGAACCGGTATCTCTGGAGTCAAAAGCAAATTCTAATACTTTCATACCCGGAAATCCGCTTTCTTGTACAAGATGACGTACACTATCTGTTACATAGCCTAAATCTTCTGCAATGACTTCATGCCAGCCTAAACGATTTTCAATGCAGCGGAATAATTCAATAGCAGGGCCTTTTTCCCAATGACCTTCTCTTGCTGTTGTTGCACCATAAGGAATAGAAAAATATTCATCAAAGCCTCTAAAATGGTCAATTCTGACTACATCATACATTTTAAAGCAATATGCTAGACGAGAAACCCACCAGTCATAGCCAGTTCCTCTGTGATAGTCCCAACGATAAAGCGGATTTCCCCAAAGCTGACCTTCTGGAGCAAATCCATCCGGAGGACAACCTGCAATGGCATATGGAATATTTTGTCCATCAAGTTGGAAAAGTTCGGGATGCGCCCAAGTATCTGCGCTGTCCATTGCAACATAAATAGGAATATCACCAATAATACGGATTCCTTTTTCATTTGCATAAGATTTTAAAGCATACCATTGTTCAAAAAACTTAAATTGCATATATTGGTGAAATTCAATATCAAAATACAGTTCTCTCCTGTAATAGTCCATAGAATAACCCCAACGCAAGCGAATATCTTCTGCCCATTGTGTCCAGATAACGCCACCAAATCTATCTTTGACAGCCATAAAGAGCGCATAATCAGAAAGCCACCAACTATTTTCATTAACAAAGCGTTGATAATTTTCATTTTCGCTGATATTACTGCGTTCATAGGCTTTGTGTAGCAATGGATAACGCTGCTTATACATTTTTTCATAATCAATGCTACTTGCATTGTCACCAAAATCTGCTTCGTCACATTCTTCTTGTGTCAAAACACCTTCTTCAATTAAGGCTTCTAAACTGATAAAATAAGGATTTCCTGCAAATGTGGAAAAAGACTGATAAGGGGAATCCCCATAACTTGTTGGTACAAGCGGAAGTATTTGCCAATATGTTTGACCTGCTTCTTTTAACCAGTCTACAAAGTCATAGGCACTTTTAGAAAAGCAGCCAATACCATATTTTGAAGGAAGACTTGTAATAGGAAGCAATATACCTGCTGTTCTTTTCATAAATTTTTTCCTCCTTTCATGAGGTAAAAAACCTTGAAATTTTGGTTTTTTTAAACCTCAATACAAACACCAAAATGGTCTGATACCTTTGGTTCTTTTGCACCATGAAACATTACTTTAGAATATTTTACGGGTACAACATGATTACACCAAATATGGTCCATTCGCATACCATTTCCTTCTTCCGCACCGTGCTTTGCATCTTTCCAGCCGTCAATGCTGCCTTCTACTGTGATACCATTATCCTTTTGTTCGGCAATAGAATAAGTATCTTGCCAGCCGCTATTTTGAATAGTGTCATAACCTTGCCCACGAAATTGCGCAGGACTGTTAAAATCACCCATCAGCCATATCGTAGAATCTTTCTTTTTTAGAGTAGTGTGTAAGCGTTCCCATTGTGCTAAAAATGGTTCTTCTTCATCTTTCCACCAGCCCATATGCACGGTATAAAACCAATCATTGCAATTACTTGTTTTTACGCCCAATATTTTGCGTGTTTTCCAATATTGGTAATCTTGACAACCACTGATAAAAAAGCTATCTACAGCAGTAATGTTACCATTTAGGCATAACAACGCCATACCTTCGTCATATATTCCATATCCTATTTTACCAGAAACCCATGTCCAAGAGCAAGTAATTCCTGCTTGATGGAGCCGAAAAGCAACTTGTGCTGCATGGTTATCCTCACGAACAGGCACCTTGCTATCTGGATAGGGCACAAAACCTTTTAAAAGAGTTTCCTCTGCGACCATGGCATTTATAGACTGATTCACTTCTTGCAAAGCGATAATGTCTGGTTTCTCTTGACAGATTACTTTTACAAACTGCTCCAATTTTTGGGGATAATTTTCTTCTTGCAGACTATGCGTATTTAATGTCAAAAGTTTCATAAGCCATTCGTCCTTTCCTAAAATGTTGCAAAAATTATAATATATCATTAATATCAGATTTTAAAACATCTGCTTTTGGGCCATAAATTGCTTGGATACCGGTATCTTTTTTTACAAGACCTTTTGCACCTTCTGCTTTCCATGCAGGAGTATCTGCTACTTTGGAAGGGTCTTTGACGGTAACTCTTAAACGAGTCATACAAGCATCTACTAATACAATATTTTCACGACCGCCTAAAAGGGCAATAATACGTTCTGGCTGACTGTTTCCGCCACCTTTATTTTCTCCGCCGGCTGTTGTTTCTTCTTCTCCGCCTTCGTTTTCATAGTTTCCAAGTCTACCTGGTGTAGCAAATTGGAATTTTCCAATCATAAAATAAGCAACCACATAACCAATGATTAAAAAGGCAACACAGCAAATAATAAAGTTGATAATATCGCCACTTAAGCCAGCTTTTAATGACATTGGAACACGTGTTAAAAATTCTAAGTTACCAAAAGAGTGCACACGTAAATCAAAAATACCTGCCATTGCAAATGCACAACCTTGCAAAATTGCATAAACAACATAAAGTGGTAATGCACAGAACATAAACATAAATTCTAAAGGTTCTGTTACACCTGTTAAAAATACGGCTAATACTGTGGAGAAAAACATGGAACGATAATCATGTTTTTTGTCACTGTCTACTCTGCGATACATAGCAAGTGCAATTCCCATCAATAAACCAGTTGCGCCAATCATCTGTCCAACTTTAAAGCGGGCAGGCGTTACTGTTTCCATAAGATTGGTATAGGCAGCCATATCTCCTGCATCTTTAAAGTTAATTAAGTCTGTTACCCATGCTAACCAAAGTGGGTCTTGCCCAAATACCTCGGAACCAGCATTGATACCTGTTTGTAAAACATAAGTACCACCAAAAGCAGTATAGTTCATAGGAATGGTCAACATATGATGTAAACCAAATGGTAATAATAAACGTTCTAATGTGCCATAGATAAATGGTGCAAAGATAGGGGAAGTAGAAGAAGAATTTGCAATCCAAATACCAAATGCATTAATACCAGATTGTACAATCGGCCAGATAATAACCATAATAACGGAAATTACAGTAGAATAAGCAATAACTGCCAATGGTACAAAACGCTTACCGTTAAAAAATGCTAAAGCATCTGGTAATTTTCTAAAGTTATAAAATTTATTATAAACAACACCGCCGACAAAACCAGCAATAATACCTACAAATACACCCATGTTTAATGCTGGTGCGCCAAGTACGGAAGTAAAATAATTTTCTACTAGCATTTCTTGCCCAAGAATGGAATGCACTACTGCACTTGCATCGGACAACATTGCTTCTGTTACACCAAAAGCTGCGCCAGTAATGCGGTTAATCAAAATAAAGGAAATAACTGCTGCAAAAGCACCGCCTGCTCTTTCCTTTGCCCAAGAACCACCGATTGCTGCTGCAAATAAAATATGTAAATTATTGATAATTGCCCATCCAATATTTTCCATTGTGCTACCGATTAAGTAAATTGCACCAGTATCGCCACCTACCATTTGCACTAATTTTCCTAAACTGAGCATAAGACCTGCCGCAGGCATAACAGCAATAACTGTCATAAGCACTTTACCAAGTTTTTGTAAAAAGTCAAAGTCAATCAATGCTTTTTTCTTTTTTGGAGGTGCTTCTGCTGGAGTGGGTTCTGGTGCTGCTGGAGCCGGAGCGGAGGTTGCTGGAGCACCAGCATTTTCTGTTACAAAAAGAACAGCATCTTTTCCTGCTTCCACTTTGCCAGAAGCTGTTTCCATTGTTTTATCTTCTAGACCTGCACAAATTAATACAGGTGTAATGGTAGGGAGATTTTTACTTTTAATAAAATCAACATCTACTTCTGCAATCAAATCTCCAACTTTTACACGTTCTCCTTCGTTTTTGTGTACAGTAAAGCCTTCTCCATTTAATCCTACTGTTTCCAAGCCAAAATGGATTAACATTTCTAAACCGTCGTCAGATTGGAAACCAAAAGCATGTTTTGTTGCTGCAACAGATACTAATGTTCCGTTGATGGGGCTGTAAATTTTACCATTGTCTGGAAGAATTGCGATACCATCACCAACAATTTTTTCTGCAAAAACAGGGTCTGGTACTTTTTCCAGTGCAACGATTTCTCCGGTTAAAGGAGCAATAATTGTAATTTTTTCTGCATTTGCCATAATAATCCTCCCTTTCTCTTTAGCATTATAATAGATATTAATACATGCAAAATATCAATGCAATATTAGTGCAATTATTATTTTTATTGCGTTAATATTGCGTAATTATTTACGCAACATTAATATATCGCATTTGTAAGAAAAATGCAATTATAATTTGATAGAGAAAGAAATTTTCTGCACAATGTATAATTTTTTTTGTGCACTTTTATGCAATATAACAATACTTTTGCCTTTGTTTGACATGCATTGACTTTTATAAAACTTTTTTCTATAATAAAAACAGAAATCATACTAATTTACCCTATATTTTTAAAAGGAAGTGATAGTTATGGCTGTTACCATTAAAGATGTTGCTGCATTAGCTGGAGTATCGCCTTCTACTGTGTCCAGAACGTGTAAAAATCATCCTTCTATCAGCAAAGAAACCAAAGAAAAAGTACGTTATGCGATGGCTCAGCTAGGGTATGAGCCACAAACCAATCTTCATACGGAACAAGTGACGCAGATGATTAGTATTATACTTCCTCCTTCTTCTAAGGATGTTTATGAAAATTCCTTTTATTTAGAATTGATTCGAGGGATTAGCCAATTTTGTAATGCACGGGGATATATTAGCACGATTGTAACAGGGCAAGATGATGAGGAAATATTGAAAGTAATACAAACTTTGGGAAAAGAGGAACGTATGGGCGGTTTTATCATTTTGTATTCCAAACAAGATGATGCCATTATAGATTATTTATATAATGAGGGATTGCTTTATGTTTTGATTGGAAAAGCAAAGCAATTTGTCAACCAAACGATTTATATTGACAATGATAATTTTTTGGCAGGAAAGGAAGCAACAGACTATTTGTATCATTTAGGACATAGAAAAATTGCTTATATTGGTACAGAAAGTAATTTATATTTTTCAGCAGAAAGAAAGGCAGGTTATCAAGCAGCATTAACCCAGCATGGGCTGCCTTTTTATGAAAATTATTGTGTTGAAATAGATAACCGTTCTATGAATAATAATGTATCTTTTTGTGCATTGTTAGAGCAAAACCCTAGACCAACGGCTGTTGTTGCAAGCGATGATATTTTAGCTGTGGCATTGGAACAGGCTTGTGCACAAAAAGGAATTGCGATTCCAGAAAATTTATCTATCGTTTCCTTTAATAATTCGCTGTTTGCTCGGATTACTTCTCCTCAACTGACTTCCATTGATGTTAATTCCCATCAGTTGGGAATTGAAGCAGCATCACAATTAATTAATCATATTGAAAACCCTAATTTAGTGGCAACAAAAATCATTGTACCACATTCTTTAATTGTGCGTGAAAGCTGTCGGCAATATGAGGAGTAAAGTGGATAATAAGAGATGGCAAAAAGCAGCTATCTCTTTTTGTTTGTGACGCTTTATGTCACTATATGGTATATAGTAATAATAATTATTATTTTATAATATTTATTCGTAAAAATAGTTATATTCTCTATTGCATATCATAATTTAATATGATACATTTAATGATAATGTACTGTTAAAGAAGAAAAAAATAAATTTATGTCCATTTACAAAAGTCGTAATTAATATTTTGCTTGTGGGGGAGAATGGTAGACTATGAAGGAATTAAGGACATTGAAATTGAGGACATTAAAAGGAAAAAGAAAATTATATATACAATTATTAATTGCGTTTTTAATATTTTTTATAGCAGCAGCAGGATTTTTTTTACATTTTCAAAGAGAATTAAAACAGGGAGAGTTGGAGCGTTCTCACACAGAACTAAAAATGTTTTCGGAATGGAGCAAAAAAGTAGTGGGAGGTGTGTTAGAAAATTCTTTAAAAAATGTTAGAACAATGACAGAAAAAATGGCATTAGAAAATATAAGTATAGAAGAAATAGAAAAGCAATTAAAAGAGGAAGCAAAAATTATTCCCTTTTGCTATATAGGCATTACAGATACAAAAGGGATTGCACAAACAACAATAGGGATACAAGCAGATGTTAGTGAAGAAGCATTTTTTAAAAAGGCGATTGTTGGAATTAGTCATACATCAAGTTTATTAGAACACCCTTTACATTCTCCTGGAGAATTTGTAAATGCAGCGCCCATTTATAAAAATGGTGTTGTGACAGGGGTACTTTATGGTGTGATTGATGTAAGTGATTTTTCTGAAGCAATGAAAAATATTGATCAAAATAAACAATATTATTTTAGCATTGTAGAACAAAATGGAAATTTTGTATTAAATCCTAAAAAAGATAGTACATTTATCTCAGGAGAAAACTTTTGGACAGATATGTTAGAAACAGACCTTTTAGAACATGATATTGATAGTATTAAAATCAATATGGGGCAAAATGAAAATGAAATTATGGGATATTTGTTAAGCGGAGAACAGAGATATTTGCATTATATGCCTTATGGAAAAAATAAATGGTATATTATTTCTGTTATGAATCCAGAAATTATGAATGAAAAATTATATCAAATTAATAGTATGGTTTGGAAACTTATGGCAAAAGTTTTGACTATTTTTGCAGTTGTATTTGTATGGGTTTTTTATTTATCCAAAAAGAGCAGAGATGAAATGTTAAAAATGAATAAAATATTAGAGCAAAATGAAACCAGTTTTGCCATTGCAGTATCGCAAGGAATACAAGTTGTATTTGATTATGATATTGAAACAAAACAGTTGACCTTTCGTTATAAAGGAAATGAAAAATATGGTTTTCCAAGACATTTAGAAAATGTTCCAGAGTGTTTGATACAAAATGAATGGATTGTTCCAGATTCTGTAGAAGATGTCAGAAAGGTATTTGAAAAAATAGAAGAAGGACAGCAAACAGCAAGCTGTGTTGTAAAAATGAGAAAGCCAGACGGAAAACTTATATGGAGTAAGGTCATTATTACAAATATTTTTGATAAAAATAAGAGTAATATTATACAAACAGTGGGAATTTTAGAGGATGCAACTTTGCTAAAAGAAAATGAGCTGCAAATAGCAGGCGAAATGGAATTGCGAAAAGTCATTACTTCTAATGCCATCATGTCCTATGAAATTAATGTAACAAGAGATTATATTGTAGAGCAAAACTTTGATAATATGGAAGAAAATGCTGTTAAACAAGAAAGACAATCTTATACAAAGTATTTATATGAAACAATACAATCTACTATTTATGAAGAAGATAGATTATCCACTTTGACAAACCTTTCCAGAGAAAATTTATTTTATGTCTTTTTTAGAGGAAAAAGAGATTTGCATTTAGAATATCGGAAAAGAATAAAAGAACAAGAATACATTTGGGTAGAATGTATTGTTCACTTTTTGCAAGAACCGGAATCTGGCGATGTAAAAGGTTTAATGGTGGTAAAAGATATTAATGATAGAAAAGGAAAAGAATTAGAATTAAAAAAGAAAGCAGATATGGACTTTTTAACAGAGGTTTATAATCGTGCTACTACAGAAAAGTTAGTTACGGAAATTGTTTCTCAAAATATGGAAGGAAATGACGCGCATGCCTTTTTAATTTGTGATTTAGATAACTTTAAAACTATTAATGATACTTTGGGGCATCAAGTGGGAGATAAAGTTTTAGTAGATTCTGCTGAAATATTAAAAAAGCATTTCCGAAAAACAGATATTGTAGGTCGATTGGGCGGTGATGAGTTTATTGTATTAATGCAAAATATTAATTCTTTTTCTGCCATTAAAAATACGGTGGGTAGATTGGTAACAGAATTTGACAGAACCTATGGAGAAGGAGAAAAAGCAGTTAGAACAACAATTTCTATTGGAATTTCTCTTTCTCCCATGCAGGGAAGCAATTTTGAAACTTTATATCAAAATGCAGACCAGGCACTTTATAGAGTAAAAGAAAGTGGCAGAAATGGTTTTAGTATTTTTGAAGAAGAAAAATTATGACACTTTTAGTTTAAAAACAGCGCAACCTGTAAAAAAACTAATTTATTGTGGACTTGACGAAAGTTGGAAGTTCTTGGGGAAACTTTTTTCACTTGTGAAAAGTTTCCCCAGGTCTACACTTCGTTCTGGTCGGTTCTAAACGAACGTCCACTGGACGTTCAGAACCCCCTTCAAAAACACGCTTGCAAGCGTAAAAGACCTTGAGGGCGTTGGTCTATGCTTCGCTCCGGTCGGTGCAGAACAAACATCCACTGGACGTTTTACACCCTCAAACTCCTACAAGCTTTTTGAAAAAAGCTTGACCAAAAACTTTCTCTTTTGCACACAGAACAGAACAAATTTTTCAACGTATGGTGATTCTACAACCAGCGTTCCATGTCACTGTACAGCAGCGAAACGCTAGTTGTCTACACTTCGTTTCGGTCGGTGCAGAACAAACGTCCACCGGACGTTTTGCACCGCACAAAGTTCTTTGCTAAGCTTTCTTTCAAGAAAGCGTTGACAAATTTATAGTAATTTGGTAAAATTTAAAGAAAGTAAATAGTGCTTATCCAGAGTGGTTGAGGGAGAGGGCCCTGTGAAACCCAGCAACCGGCAGTTTTATTGTATCGGTGCTAATTCCCCCGCAAAATTGCGGAAGATGAGAGAATAAAAAGGCCCTTTTGGCTTTTTTTTGTTGCAATCTCTTTCTTATATTTACTTTCATAGTATATTAATTAAGTGGTTTTAAGAAAGGAGCAAAATAATGAGCAAAAGATTATTTACCTCGGAATCTGTAACAGAAGGACATCCAGATAAAATTTGTGACCAGGTTTCAGATGGCATTTTAGATGCAATATTAGCAAAAGACCCACAGGCAAGAGTCGCTTGCGAAACAGCAACCACAACAGGAATTGTATTTGTTATGGGAGAAATTACAACAAGTGCTTATGTAGATATTGAAGCGGTTGTAAGAGATACTTTGCGTGAAATTGGATATAATAGAGCAAAATTTGGTTTTGATAGTGAAACTTGCTCTGTTATCACTTCCATTCATGGACAATCTCCAGATATTGCACTTGGCGTAGATAAGGCATATGAGGCAAAAAAAGGAGAAGATGATAGCCGTTTTGATACTGGTGCAGGCGACCAAGGTATGATGTTTGGTTTTGCTTGTGATGAAACAGAAGAATTAATGCCTATGCCAATTTCACTTGCACATAAATTGACAAGAGCCTTAACAGAAGCAAGAAAAAGCGGCGTTTTGACTTATTTACGTCCAGATGGAAAATCTCAGGTAACAGTGGAATATGAAGATGATAAACCTGTTAGAGTGGATACAGTTGTTATTTCCACACAGCATAGCCCAGATGTAGACCAAGAAACCATTTATCGTGATGTGTTAGAACATATTATTAAAAAAGTAATTCCAGCAGAACTGCTTGATGAAAAAACAAAATATTATATCAATCCAACAGGACGCTTTGTGATTGGTGGCCCACAAGGTGATAGCGGTTTAACAGGAAGAAAAATTATTGTAGATACTTATGGTGGTTATGCAGCACATGGTGGTGGTGCTTTTTCTGGAAAAGACCCTACAAAAGTGGACCGTTCTGCTTGCTATGCTGCTAGATATGTTGCAAAAAATGTTGTTGCAAGTGGCATTGCAAAAAAATGTGAAGTACAATTAGCTTATGCGATTGGTGTGGCAAAACCAGTTTCTATTTTAGTCAATACTTATGGCACAGCAAAAATTTCTGATGAGGAAATTACAAAAATTATTCAAGATAATTTTGATTTAAGACCAGCAGCCATTATAGAAACTTTTGACTTACGTCGTCCAATTTATAAACAAACAGCAGCGTATGGTCATTTTGGTAGAACAGATATTGATTTACCATGGGAAAAGACGGATAAAACAGAAGTATTTAAAAATGCAGTAAGATAAATGATAAAATACCCTTGATTTTTGAAATCAGGGGTGTTTTTTTAGATAAAAGGTGATACAATAGAACATATGTATTATATTTGCATATGATAGGAGGTGAAAAAGTGAAGCAGGAAATGTTACATGGCACAATACAAGATATTATTTTTCAAAGCACCGAAACAGGTTTTGCTGTTTTTACAATTTTATGGGAAGAAGTAGAAATTACTTGTGTTGGAATTGTTCCGCATATTCATGAAGGGGAAAATGTGGAAATGACAGGGCGTTGGACGGTGCATGCAACCTATGGCAAGCAATTTCAAGTACAATCTTATCAAAAAACTGTTCCTACAACAGAAGAAGGAATTGAAAAATATTTAGCTTCTGGTGTTATTAAGGGGATTGGTGCAAAAACGGCCAAAAAAATTGTAGAAAGATTTGGAGAGCAAAGTTTTCAGGTAATAGAAGAACAACCAGAAAGATTGGTTGAAATTCGGGGAATTACTTTTGAAAAAGCACAACAAATTAATGCGTTATTTTTAGAGCAGCATGAATTAAGAAAGGCAATGATTTTTTTACAGGATTTTGGAGTAACGCCAACATTTGCCATGAAAATATATAAAAAATATAAGGATAGGACATTTGAAATTGTTAAGGATAATCCTTATCGTATTGCAGATGATATTTTTGGAATTGGTTTTAAAATGGCGGATAAAATGGCAGCTTCTATGGGAATCCCTTTTGACAGTCCTTATCGAATTTGTGCAGGTATTAAGTTTGTATTAAATCATGCTTTAGGAAATGGACATGTTTTTTTGCCTCTTATGATTTTAAAACAGCAAACAGAAGAATTATTGCAACTTTTTCAAATTGATATAGAGCAATATCTCAAAGAAATGCAAATTAATAATCAAGTTTGGCTGGAACAAAGAGAAGAAAAACAATATGTTTATTTAGCTCCTTTTTATTATGCAGAAATTGCAGTAGCAAAAAAACTATTAGAGTTATCGCAAGAATATGAAGAAGAAAATAGTATTGATGTAAAAAATAGAATACAAAGAGTGGAAAAAGAAACAAATATTTTATTAGCAGAACAGCAAAAAAAAGCTGTGATAGATGCTATGACACATGGTGTTTTAATTATTACAGGAGGGCCAGGTACTGGTAAAACAACAACTATTAACACCATAATACAAATTTTGCAAGAGGAGGAAAATGAAATTGTTTTAGCAGCGCCTACAGGAAGGGCAGCCAAAAGAATGACAGAAGCAACCGGTATGGAAGCGCAAACCATACATAGATTGTTGGGTATCAATTTTGTAAATGAGGATAAAAGACGGCAAACGTTTGATAAAAATGAAGATAATCCCATTGATGCAGATGTCATTATTATTGATGAATCTTCTATGATAGATATTTCGCTTATGCATAGCCTTTTAAGAGCAGTTAGTATTGGAACAAGGCTTATATTAGTGGGAGATGTCGACCAATTACCTTCTGTTGGGGCAGGAAATGTATTAAAAGATTTAATTATTTGTGAAAGATTGCCAGTAGTACGGTTAAATCAAATTTTTAGACAAGCACAGGAAAGTGCGATTATTATGAATGCCCATAGAATTAATCAAGGGCAACAGCTTGTATTAAATGAAAAAGAAAAAGATTTCTTTTTTGTCAGAAGGGCCTATAGTGAGGACATTGTAAAGGCGATTGTTGAATTAAGCAAAAAACGATTACCAAACTTTTTAAATTGTAATAGTGTAAAAGATATACAAGTATTAACACCTATTCGTAAAAGTCCCATTGGAGTATATCACTTAAATGAGGTGCTGCAAGAAGCTTTAAATCCTGCAAATAAGCATAAAAAAGAAAAAGTATTTCGTAATATCACATTTCGGGAAGGCGATAAAGTAATGCAGATTAAAAATAACTATAATATTGTTTGGAAAATATACGGCGCAAGGGGAAAGGTAAAAGAGGAAGGTGTTGGTATTTTTAATGGAGATGAAGGAAGGATAACAGAGATTGATGAAACAAATGAAAGATTGGAAGTGACATTTGATGATGATAAATGTGTAGAGTATGATTTTTCTCAATTAGAAGAACTAGAACTTGCTTATGCTATTACGATACACAAATCACAAGGAAGTGAATACCCTGTTGTTATTATTCCAGTGCATAACGGCCCACCTATGCTTATGACAAGAAATTTGCTTTATACAGCCGTAACAAGAGCAAAACAGCTTGTTGTATTAGTGGGATTGGAACAAAAAATTTATGATATGGTGGCAAATAATAGGGAAATCAATCGCTATTCTAGTTTAGCTTATCGTTTAAAGAATTTATATGATTTTATGAATGGGATTCTGTAGGAGGGGAAAATGTATTTTTTAGATATGTTGTTACAATGGTTTTATCCACCTCGCTGTGTTTTATGTGGTAAATTAATAAAGATAGGCGAAAAAAATGGAATATGTATAGATTGTGAAAATACAATTTCTTGGAAAGAGGGTGCTGTTTGTCAAAAGTGTGGCTGCAATCTGTATACCAATGAAACTTATTGCGAAAGATGTCAAAAGGCAAACTTTGTGTTTGAAAGAGGAATTGCAGTATTTTCTTATAGTGATGTCAGAGAAGCGATTGCACATTTTAAATTTCGCTACTGGAAAAGAGATGCAGCACCTTTGGGAAAAATTATGGCAGATTATTTATTGACTTATTATCCAGAATTGGCAGAACAAACGGAGTTGTTAATTCCTGTTCCGATGCACCAAAAAAAGCAAAAAATAAGAGGATTTAATCAATCAGAATTATTGACAAAAGTGATTGCAGAAAGAATTGGAAAAGAATATACCAATACCTTAAAAAGAATTAGGGCAACTGTGCCACAAAGCCAGTTAAATGCAGAACAAAGAAAACAAAATCTGCAAGGAGCATTTGCTGTCGAAAATACAGAGAAAGTAAAAGGAAAAACCATTTTGCTGATAGATGATATTTTTACAACAGGCACAACCATTAATGAATGTGCAAAGATGCTTTATGATAGTGGTGCAAACAAAGTATTATTTTATGGGCTGTCTGTTGTAGAAAGGGAATCCTAAAAAATTGGTAAAATTTGTTTTATAAATTTAAGGGGTGTGTCAAAAACACTTCTTTTTTTTTTGTTCTTGTCATGGTAGAATGGAGATACATTAAAAAATAGAAAGGGTGCTTGTATGAGCAAAGCGGATAACATTTTTATAGAAAATTGTAAAAATATATTACAAAATGGCTATTCTTCTGAAAAGGAAAACGTAAGAGCACATTGGGAAGATGGAACACCTGCTTATACCATAAAAAGTTTTGGTGTTGTCAATCGTTATGATTTGTCGGAGGAATTTCCCTTGATGACCTTGCGCTATACCAACTGGAAAGCAGCCATTGATGAAGTACTTTGGATATGGCAAAAAAAATCAAATAATGTCAAAGATTTAAACAGCCATATCTGGGACGCTTGGGCAGACAAAGATGGTTCTATTGGAAAGGCATATGGTTATCAAATGGGAATCAAGCATCAATATGCAGAAGGAATGTTTGACCAAGTGGATAGAGTGCTTTATGATTTAAAACAGAATCCTTATAGCAGGAGGATTATGACAAATATTTATAATTTTGATGATTTACATAGTATGAATTTGTATCCTTGTGCCTATAGTATGACATTTAATGTTACAGGAAAAAAATTAAATGCCATTTTAAATCAACGTTCTCAGGATACTTTAACAGCAAATAACTGGAATGTGGTGCAATATTCTGCTTTGTTAATGATGTTTGCGCAGGTAAGCGGTTTGGAAGCAGGAGAATTAATACATGTTATTTCAGATATGCATATTTATGACAGACATATTTCTATGGTAAAAGAGCTTTTACAAAGAGAGCCAAAAAAAGCACCAAAAGTAACTTTAAACCCAGAGATTACAAACTTTTATGATTTTAAAGTGGAAGATTTTAACGTAGAAAATTATGAATATGGAAAATCAGTTGGCAAAATACCAGTAGCGATATAATGGAGGAGAAACTATGGATTTAATTGTATCAGTAGATGAAAATTGGGGAATTGGCAACCATGGAAGGCTTTTAGTTAAGATTTCAGCAGATTTAAAGCGTTTTCGTAAAATGACAACAGGAAATATTATTGTTATGGGAAGAAAAACCTTAGAATCTTTTCCAGATGGGAAACCTTTACCAAACAGAGTAAATATTGTAATGACGCATAAGCAAGATTATACTTGTGAAGGCGTCATTGTATGTCATAATATACAAGAGGTGCTGAAACAAATTGCAAAAGATGTCAAAAAATATGTTTTTATTGTAGGAGGAAGCAGCATTTATGAACAATTTTTGCCCTACTGTGAAAGGGCTTATGTTACAAAGGTATATCAAACTTTTATTGCTGATACCTATATTAAAAATTTGGACAAGGATTACCATTGGAAGCTGATAGAGCAGCAGCCTATGCAAGAAGAAAATGGAATGAAATATGCTTTTTTGACCTATGAAAATCAACAATACCAGCAAAATGCGGTAAAGAAAAAAATTGTATAAAAAAAGGGGAAGAAAAAAGGGGTGAATAATGAAGGAGGGTTTTTATGCTATGAAAAAGTTTTTTAGTACAATCATCATATGCCTTACATTATCCACAAATATTGCATGGGCAGAGGACAACATTACAGTAAATTATGAGGGAAATGAAATTATATTTGATGCAGTTCCTTTTTTAGAGGAGGGGGTGACAATGGTACCCATGAGAGCAATAGCTGAAAAAATTGGGGCAGAAGTACTTTGGTCGCCTTCTTCTAAAATTGCCACTGTCAAAAGAGAAAATGATGTCCTAGAAATTCCAGCAGGTGGCACCATTGCCAAAAAAAATGAAGAAGAAATATTGTTGGATATGCCAGCAAAGGTTGTTAATGGGCGTGTTTTTGTACCATTACGATTTGTGGGAGAACAATTAGGGTTAAATGTTGTTTGGGATAAGGAAACAAAGACAGTTGCTTTGACAGAAAAAGCAAAAATACCAGAAACATCAAAATATACAAGTAAAGATAAAAGCTATAGTATAACATTACCCGGCGAAAATTGGAAAGAAGAATATTCAGAATTGGGAAATACAATTATTGTGGATTCTACAGAAGGAGAGCTAAGTGTTTTAATTTCTAATTTTAAAAAAGAAGAATTAAAAGCGTCCGGCATTGAAAGTGTAGAAGAATTTGCAAAATTTAATCAGGATAGTGCATACTATGTGATATATGCTATGGGAAGTGTGACACCTCAAAAAATGTTATTAAATAATATGGAAGTGGTAGGAGCAGATGAAATTAGAGTAGAAGAAAATGGAACTGTTTCTAAGGCATTTTTTGTATATGCGCAAACAGAAAATTACTATTATGTTTGTGCTATCACAGGGCAGGAAAGTTTATATGATAAGCACATTGAAGAACTGCAAAAGGCACTGCAAACAATTAGATAAAAAAACTGTTCACACCTTCCAAGCCAGTGAGAGCTTGAGGTGTGAACAGACTTCTATTCTTTTACAATTTTTTAAGCTGCAATTTTTTTTAAAATTAAAAGTTTTTGTCCCGGATAAATTAATTCCGGATTTTCAATGTCATTTAATAAAAGAATATCATCTATAGTCGTATTATATTGCTTTGCAATACTCCAAAGGCTATCTTCTCTTTGTACCACATAAATGACAGCACTGGCAAAAGAACGGTCTGAAACATCTGCTGTTTCGTCAAAATCAATTTCTGTAATAATTTCGCCTTCTTTTTCTTCTGTAACAATAGCATCTACACTTAATGTTGCACGTACTTCTATTTCATTGTTAGAAAGCATGTTTGATGTGACACTTTCTACAGAAGTAGTGACATGGACATCTGCATTTTCGTGACTTCCTTTGACTTCTATTTCCTGTGAAAAAGGTACATTTTCTGTTACAATCGCAACAGGAGAACTATCACTTTCTCCGATATAAAGCACTTCAAAGCGTACAACACCTTGGATTTCTATTTTGTCTTGAGAAGGAATCACATCATCAATCGTAACATTTGCCCAAGCTGTTTCAATCTGCATGATTGGAATAGCATTATCTTGTAATATTAATGTTTCTTTTACAGCAAACTGATTTTTACTTGTGCCAATAATATTAGGGTAATGTATGGTTTCTTTTTGAATAGAAAGCGGTTTTCCAGGGTAATAAGCATCTTCAATCAATTCCATTTCCTGACTGTCAGTTACTTTTATACTGGTGCCAATTGTAATTTCTGTATTAAGGATACGATCTTCTCCATCTTCATCTGTCATAGGTTGTATCTCTTTGTTTTCTATTTGTAAATCTGCCTGTACAAGCATTTTATTGGTAATTTCATTTCCATCAATATATCCACTAAAAGGAATTTCATGCTCAACTACTTCTAAAATACTGTCATCTGTATCCCCCACATAAAGCGTACAAAGTTTTAAATTGCCTCTTATCAATACTCTGCCATCCATGGGACGAATATCTTTTTCTACAATCGAAATGGTTGTCTGTAAAATTTCTCCTATATTTGGTTTGTTATTGGGAATGGCTAATTCTTCTTTTACAATAAACCTGTCTTTTTTGTTTTCAACGGTGCTATTTATGTTCATGGTTCCTTTTTTTGTTTGCAATGTTGGCATATCATTAATTGCTTCTATCATTTCCCCAGTGTAAGAGCTGCTTGCTTCTGCGGTAACAGTGATGACTGCTTTGATATTAATTTTTCTGTCATTTAATAATTTGCAGTCTAAATGGTTTAAAACAGCAGAAAGTGTAATATCTGCATTTTGGTCAATGCCATCAATATGTATAATGTCCTCAATTGGTAGAGATGCTTCCATACCACTAATTGGTTTGCTGCTTTTTTTGCCTTGATATAAAATAGAGAGTAGCAATTCCCCTGAAAAATTCACTCTATCTTCATTTCCTTTTGCTTCCTGTAACTGTACAATGCCACTACAACGTAATATTTGTTCAATATCTGGTTTGCTGTCTGGTACAATGACATCGCCTTCTAACAATATCTGAGAAGATTCTTTTCCCACTTGCTGGTCAAGTGTAATTTTCTTTTTTTCTAACTCCCAAGACATGCCAAAATCCTCCTTTACTTCTGTCTATCTTGTTATTGTACTATATGATAAAACAATAAAAAGTATGCTAAGATAGGATAATCGCATAAAAATTTTTTGCAAAAATTATAATAAATTGCGTTTAAAAATAAAAAAATAGCTTATTATGGACTTGACGAAAGTCGGAAGTTCTTGGGGAAACTTTTTTTACTTGTGAAAAGTTTTTCCAAAGTCTACGCTTCGCTCCGGTCGGTGCAGAACAAAGAGATTTATTGACAGAATGGATACTTTAAAATTTTATTTTTTTATAGAATGTACAATATTTTTTATGCAGTTACCCTATCAAAAAATAAATCTTCTTACAAAGAAAAGCAGCAGATAAAAATATCTGCTGCTTCAACATAGTTTGTAATTTGTTACTTTGATTTGTTACTTTGATTCTTTCTTTTGTAGTTTTTGCGTTTTTCTTTTGTAAATTTTGTTCCTTTTTCTTTTGTATATTATGCATTCTTTTGTGTATATTATAACCTTTCTCTTTGGTAAAAAAGAGGAAAAACAAAAACTATTTTTCTCTTTTCTTTTATTTTATACAATCTTTTTTTTCGTGTCAAGAAAAGAAAACAAAATTTTCTATTTTCCATGAAATGCCTAAAAATCAACGTTATAGTTTATAATCTTTTCATAATTACCATCTTTTTATCTTTTTTTTATAGAAATTATACAAGGATAAAAAAATCAAAACCATCCTATCATACAAATTGCATGATATACCATTATTATACAAGGATTATCATAATTTTATTAAAAATAAAACTTTTTTTATGGTAAAAGCAAACTTTTCTTAATTAGTATCCATCTTCTTTCGTCATTTCCTCTAATTTTACAATACTGTATTTTGTGAAAATATATTTTTCTCGTAACAAATTCATATTTTTTGCAACATCTTCTCCCATCGCTAAATGATAGCTCAATTTAAAAATCAATTCTGCTTGTTTTTCAGCATCATTTTTTACAGTTCCTGTTAATTTTCCTTGCATCATCGCCTCTATTGCTAATGCTGTTCCATCAATTCCTACAATAATAGGCAATTCCTTTTCTATATTTTCATAGGCATCAATGGCTCCTAATGCCATATCATCATTATTGCACAATATCAATTCAATTTTATCATCATATAGTTGTAGCCATTGGTTCATTTTTGTTTCTGCTTGACTTCTTAACCAATTTGCAGTATCTCCTGCTAGTTTATCCATTTGTATCCCTGCTTCAGTAATGGTTTTAATTGCATACTCTGTTCTTAAAAGTGCATCTTGATGCCCTTGCTCTCCTTCCAAAACAACGTATTGTAATTTTCCATCTCCATTTTTATCTATTGTATTATTTTTATAATATTGCTCTACAACAATTTGTCCTTGTAGTTTTCCGCTTTCACTGGCTTCTGCTCCCACATAATATACCTTATTCCATCTTTCTAAATCTTCTTTTACAGGTTCCCGATTAAAAAAGATAACTGGAATATTTGCTGTTTTTGCCTTATCAATTACCGTTGCTGCAACCGTTCTATCTACCAAGTTCACACAAAGAACATCACAACCTTGCTCAATCAACTTATCAATATGTTCATTTTGCATCGTTTGACTTCCTTTTGCATCCATAATATTCATAGTTACTTTCATATTTTTTTGCTGTTCTGCTTCTTTTCCTTCTTCTTGTATGTTCGAAATTATCATATTAATAAAAGTGTCATCTCTCCGGTATGCTGTTAGACCTATTTTAATTTCTGGAACTTTTTTGATTTCTTCTGTTGTCCTTTGGCTACACCCTACCAGAAAAAATAATAACAAAATACATAAATATAACTTTTTTTGTTTCATATCCTTTCTCCTTTAGCGCACAAATGGAAACAATTTTCTTTGATTCTCCTTGGTATACATATTATGTCGATTGACAAAAGCATAATCAATTCTACCTTCTTCTTTTTTTTCTATTTTATGGAGTGTTTCCATTGCAGCATACATACTTAAATAGCCTAAATTAAAATCATTTTGTATCATAGCCGCTGTAATATCTTCCTTTTCAATATAAGAAGGTGTTTTTGTTGTCATACCAAAGCCATACACCATAATATTATCTTTTTGCAATCGTTGTACGGTTTCTGCTGCAATATCCAAAACAGTTGGCTCCAATGCAATAATAATATCTGGTTCTATCTGCTGTATTTTTTGCTCTAAATTGACATTTCTATCAAATTCTTGTCTTATCATAGCCTTTGCTCGTTTTTCCAGCATAGATAGCAATGCCATCTTTCTTTGATTGATTGCCTCACAATTTGGACTACTTTCCAGCAGTAATATTTTTTTATTAAAAATTCCTTTTACAAATATTTTTCTTCCTAATTCTTTTCCCATTTCTTCATCTTGTCCCAAAACTACATCAGAAACAATCGTATCTTGTATTGTACTTCCCATATAAATAATAGGAACTATCTCTATAGCTGTTTGTATTGTGCTCTTTAATTCTTTATCTTCTACAGGAGTGATAATAATTGCCTCTGCTCCGCTATTGATTTCCCTTTCTATCAATTTTTGCTGTTCTTGTGCATTATTTTGTTCTGATAAAGTGACAAGACTCATTTCAACATCCATATCATTTGCTGCCTGTTCCAATCCTTGCTGCAAATTCACAATAGCTTCACTACTACTTTCCCTTGTAATCACTGAAACTTTTGTATAAACAGATTTGATTGGCTCTACAGGAAAAGAAAGAAAATAAAACATTACAAAAAAAATAAGGATAGAAAAAATTAAAAATGCATTTTTTCCTTTCAACCTTTTCCACCTCCCCATTGTTCTGCTTGTTCATAGGGCAACAAGGGTAAATGAATCTGTATTGTTGTTCCCACATCTGCCTCGCTTACTATGGTCAAACCATAATTTTCACCAAAATAAAGCTGAATTCTCTCATGCACATTTTTTAAACCAATCCCACTTCCTTTTCCAATGCTTTCCCTTTTTAAAAGTCCATCTATTTCTTCCTCTGGTATCCCCATGCCATTGTCCATTACCTCAATATAAAGAGAATCTCCTTCTGCATAAGCATTCACTTCAATTTCTCCTTCTCCATCCATCAATTCCATACCATGATAAACTGCATTTTCTAATAAAGGTTGTATAATCAATTTAATACTTGCCATATGCAAAATGTCTTGTGGTGCATTGATGCGAAAAGTAAAATTGCGAAAACGCATATGTTGTATGGTAATATAACTTTCTGCATGTTTTAATTCATCTTTTAACGGAATAATATTTTTTCCTTTGCTTAATCCTACTCTAAAAAATTTTGCAAGAGATGTTACCATAATAATAGCTTCTTGGTATCTTTCATTTTCTACCATCCATACAATGGAATCTAAAGTATTATATAAAAAATGCGGATTAATTTGACTTTGTAAGGCATCAAATTCACTTTTTCTTTTAGACTCTTGTTCTGTTACAATATCCTGCATTAACTTTCTCATTTGTGCCGCCATAGATGTTATTGTTTCTCCCAAATGCCGGATTTCATAGGAACCTCCTATGGCAATTTCTGCATCAAAATGCCCTTGCTCTAGCTCCTTCACGGACTTTTCTAACTCCATAATCGGATAAGCAATTTTAGAAGAAATAAAATTATTAGCGATTAGTAAAAGCAATATGGTAAGAAAAAATAAAAATAATACAAACATTTTAATTTGAATATCATTTTGAAAGTTTTCTGTCAGGGAAAAAATCCCCACAATTTTCCACCCTGTATACCCTACTGTTTTTACTGTTACAAGTCTTTTTTTGCCTTTAAAGCGTTCAATATGGCTGCCATCTTCATATTTTGCCGCTTTTCTATTATTTTCCTGTTCCAAATTAGAATAAATTAATTGTTGTCTAGGATGATATATAATTTCTCCGCTACTGCTCATTAAATAGACATATCCTGATGTTCCTAAATCTATATTTTTAAAAATTTGTTCAATTCCACTAAAATTCATATCTACCAGTAAAACACCTGTTTCTGTTTTTCCGCCACTAATTAACTCAACAGAACGACTCAAAGAAACAACCCATTTATATTTATAGTCAATATCTTCAAATAAATTTTGCACATGGGGTGTGGAAAAATGAATATTTTCCATTTTATATTGCGCTTCATAAAACCAACTTTCTTTTTGGGGTTCTGCTGTTTTTTTAATTCTAGCTAAAGGTGTTGCATCAAGAAGCTGTCCCCCTTTATCAAAAACAGCAATACTCACAATGCTTTCTCTATTAGATTCATACAATAAATTCATATCACTATTAAAACTTTGCTCTGCCATGTCACAATTTTGCAGGACTCTATAACGCATTGTATCTGATGTTTTCATTAAATTTCTTAAATAGCCATCTAAACTCATATTGACCTGATTAACAATTCTTTTATTGTTTTCTTTTAATACAGTTTCATTTTCCGCAGAAAAACGGAGATATAAAGAGATTCCAATAAAAATACTTCCGCAAACGGCAACAATACTAAAACAAATAGAAATAATAAAACGAATATCTTTTTTAATAAAATATTGCATGATATTTCGTATTTTTTTCTTCATTCTTTTTCTCCTTCCATTCTATATTTTTACCGGCTATTTCTATATTTTGAAGGAGAAATTCCAAAATGTTTTTTAAACACATAGCTAAAATAATTTGGCTCTGTATAGCCTACTTTTGCAGAAATAACATAGGTTTTATCATCTGTTGTATTTAATAACTTAATTGCTTCTTCCATGCGGATATTCGTTAAATAACTAATAAAACTGGATCCTGTTTCCTTTTTAAAAATGGTAGAAAAATAAGCGGGGCTAACATGAATATAACTGCAAAGCATTTCTACCGAAACATCACTATTTCCATAATTTTTTTGCACAAATTCTTTTGCTTTTTCTGTTAAAATTTTAGCAGAATCTAATCTTTCTCTTTTAATTTTCATATTGATTTTAACGCATACTTCTATCATCCATTTTTTTAATTCTTCTAAGGACTCATAATCCTGCATGGCAAAATAACCTTTAAAATCGGTGCCAAATATTTCATTTAAATCAATTTGATAAGATTTTACAATTTTAAATAATTCAGAAAGAAGTTCTGTCATATATATTTGATATTGTGTGATACTTGTATTGACTTCCTTAAAATAATCTATCATATGATTTACTGTTTTTTCTACCATAGCTGGTGTATCTAGCTTAATGGCATTTATCAATATTTTTTGTTCGGATTCATCTAGCTGCATTCCTTTTGGCTCCACATCATCAATAAAAATTGCCCTATCATCTAACAATACCCGATATTCTAAAGCGTTAATTGCTCCCTTAAAAGAATATTTTAAATGGGACAGCTGATAACAAACAGAACCAATTCCTGCTGTTACAGAAAGTTCCAAAATCTCTCCAGCCATATCACAAATACGATTGATAGCACTGACATATCCCAATATATTTTCCTTTTTTTGAAACAAAGAAAGCACTACTAAGGCATCATTATATAAAAAAGTAATGGTTTGATATAATCTTGCTAAATTTTCTGTTACAATCTGTTGCAAAGAAAGTGGTACTAGTTCTGCTTGTCCCGAAAGAGAACCTTTTCCACCATTTTCTTTGTTATCCCCCTTGATAATCGTAACCGCCCAGCAATTTGCTTTTAAATTAATATGGTATTGTTTCATTAATTCTTGTATCTTTTTTTCAGAAAAATTTCCTTCTATTAAACTAGAAAAAAATTGTTGCCGTAGCAATGGCAGACTTTGGATATAATTTTGTCGTAATATTTCAACATCTCGTCTTTCTTTCATTTCATGGTCTAACTGCTTTTTTAACTTTTGGAGCAAAGCAGTAACTTCTTTAGAATCTACTGGTTTTAAGATATATTCTGATGCATTGATTTGAATTGCTTGCTTGGCATATTCAAAATCATCAAAACCAGAAAAAAGTACCAATTTTGTTAAAGGCATTTCTACCGCTAAAATTTCTCCCAATTCCAAGCCGCTCATAAAAGGCATTTTAATATCTGTCATTACAACATCAGGATGAATTTTTTGGGCTAATTCTAATGCTTCTCTACCATTTGCAGCATCTCCTGCTAAAATAAAACCATTTGCTTGCCAATCTATTTTTTGAATAATTCCCTGTCTAATTTCCTTTTCATCATCTGCTAACAACACTTTATAATATGCCATCCTTTTCCTCCCAAATATCCATTCTATTTTTATTGTAACATTTTTTATCAACAAAGTCATTTTATATTTCTTAGCATCCACGGAAATCAATTTTTGTTCGCCGTAGGCAATTTAAAGTTTTTTGTCCAACTTTTTTTCAAAAAAGTTGGTAGAGTTCTGAACATCCAGTGGACGTTTGCCCAAGAACTTCTGATTTCTGTTCAGTTCATAATAATCTATTTTTAAACGCAATTTATTATAATTTTTATGCGGTTACCCTGATATATTTGAATTTTAACATTGATTTTTTATTTTGATGTGTTATGATAACAAAATATAGAAAAAGAAAAAAGGGGTTAGTATATGAACCAAGAAACAAAAAAAACAGGAAAAGGGGTTTTGCTTGTTGCTTTTGGTGCCTGTTGCTGGGGAATCTCTGGAAATGTAGGACAGTTTTTAAAAACAACAAGAGGGTTTTCATTGGAATGGTTGGTATGTTGTCGTTTGCTGATAGGGGGTTTTTTACTTTTGTGCTATTTAGCAATCAAATATCGTAAAAAGATATTTGCTATGTGGAAAAATCCCTATCATAGGAAAGCATTGCCTATTTTTGCTGTATTTGGTATGCTTCCGGCACAGTATACTTATTTTGTCACAATTAAGTATTCCAATGCAGGCACTGCAACTGTATTGCAGTATACAGGGCCAGTTTTAATTGTCCTTTATATGGCACTCAGGCAAAAAAGGTTTCCTACAAAAACAGAATGTCTTGCAGTTTTGTGTGCCTTGTTTGGTATATTTTTATTGGCGACAAATGGAAATTTACATAGTTTGGCTTTATCTCCAAAAGCATTATTTTGGGGTATTCTTTCTGCTTTTGCATTGGCTTTTTATACCATTCAGCCTAAAAAAATGCTGGAAGAATGGGACTCTGCTTTTGTAATCGGCTGGGGAATGTTTTTAGCAGGGATTGTTCTTTCTCCTATTCACCCGATTACACATTTTAGCGGAACAATGGATAATACTGCAATTTTAGCAATGCTATTTATTTTATCTTTTGGTACAATCTTTGCTTTTTGTTGTTATCTGTCAGGTGTTGCTATTGTTGGCGCAACAAAAGGCAGTTTGATTGCCTGTTTGGAACCTTTATCAGCTACTGTGGTTTCAATTGTCTGGTTAAAAGAGGATTTTACAGCCATTGACTTGATAGGGTTTTGTTTTATCATTGCTACCATTACTATTTTATCTTTGCCAAAAAGAGCTTAGATTTTCATTTATGGCAGGAAAAGAAAAGGTTATAAAGTGTTATTATTTTAAGGAGGATTTGTATGTTTTTTGCATTCCGAAAGGAATTACAAGAGGAATTTCAAGGGTATAATAGTGGCATGCTTGCAAAAGATGCCATGGCAGGTCTGACTGTTGCAGCAGTAGCTTTACCATTAGCATTAGCTTTTGGTGTCAGCAGCGGCGCAGACGCAGGTGCAGGTCTTGTAACAGCGATTATTGCGGGAATTGTTATGAGTGTACTTTCTGGGGCATATTATCAAATATCAGGACCAACAGGAGCAATGGCAGCAATTCTAATGTCCATTATTGCCTCTTATGGATTAGATGGTGTATTTATTGCAACTATGTTAGCAGGTGTATTTTTATTGTTAGCAGGTATCTTTCATTTGGGAAAAATGACAGCATTTATACCCGCACCAGTAATTACAGGGTTTACTTCTGGAATTGCTGTTATTATTGCATTGGGACAAGTAGACAACTTTTTTGGTGTGGCATCACAAGGCAGCAGCACATTACAAAAAATATTAAGCTATGGCACTTTAGGATTTTCTCCTAATTTGACATCTGTTGCCATTGGTGTGTTTGTTATGGTGTTTATGTTTGTATTTCCGAAAAAATGGAATGCTGTTGTTCCAGCATCTTTAATTAGTATTATATTGGCAACAGTAGTTTCCATTGCGATGAAATTAGATGTAGCAGTAGTAGGAGAAATTCCAAAAACTTTGTTGCCAGAAAAAAGACTTCTTTTTTCTGCAATTAATAGCAAACAAGTAACAGGCTTAATTGCACCTGCTTTTAGTATTGCTATTTTGGGTATGATTGAAAGTCTATTATGCGGAGCAAGTGCTGGTAGAATGACCGGAAAACAGCTAAATAGTGACCAAGAATTAATTGCACAAGGAATTGGAAATATTATCCTTCCATTTTTTGGTGGAATTCCTGCAACAGCCGCCATTGCTCGTACCAGCGTTGCTATTAAATCTGGTGCCAAAACAAGATTAACAGGTGTTTTTCATGCAGTAGGTCTTTTAATTTCTATGTTCTTACTGGGAGATGTTATGTCACAAATTCCACTGGCAGCATTGGCAGGCGTTTTAATGGTAACTGCTTTCCGTATGAACGAATGGATTGCCATTCATTATATATTACAACATAAATTTAAAGGAGCAATGTTAGAATATATTGCAACTATGTTTGCAACTATTTTATTTGATTTAACAACCGCTATTATTATTGGTGTATTGATTGGTCTGATATTCCTTGTAATACAGCTTTCTCATATTGAAATCAATTATGAAGATGTTGATATGGCAAGAATGAAAGTGGATGACCCCATACTTTGTGAGCGCTATAAAAATGCCAGAGTGGCTTATATTACAGGACCTATGATATTTGCAAATACACAAACTGTAGCAGATATTCCAAACCATTTACAAAATTGTGATACTATCCTATTTTCCATGCGTGGTGTATCAAATATTGATATTTCTTGTGCGCAAATTATGATAGAATTATTAGAACAATTTCAAAAAAAGGGAATGGATGTAGCAGTCTGTGGATTACCTGCTCGTGCAATGGAAATGATGCGCAGAAGTGGTTTATATGATATGCTGGGAGAAGAAAACTTTTACTGGAGTGTAGAAAGAGCATTATTGACAAATCGTCCTTTACCGCCTATGCGAATGGAGGCAAAGGTATGAAAAAATCTATTTTATTACTATTATGTTGTATATTTTTTCTAGTGGCTTGCAGCAAAGAAGATACCCCTTCTGTTTCTGGTACTTATGTTATGGAAGTGGAACAAGAGGATAAGGAAAAAATTGTATTTCCCTCTTTTTCCATAGATACAGAAAAAAAGGAATTTACCTTTAGCTATGATATGCTTTCTTCGTATTTCTCAATGGGAACCTATGAAATAAAGGAGAATCTTTTGACTGCTACAACAAGTGATAATCAGTATCATTATGTATTTAAAATTATTGATGACAATACGTTATCCTTTGTAGAAGCAAGTTCTTCTGAAATAAAAGTAATTGATACGAATTTCTTTGTTGTACCACAAGACGGTGCAATATTTAAAAAAATAGAAAAATAAAAAAGGGAGCAGGTGAAAAAAACTGCTCTCAGCTTGTTAAAAAAACTTGAGGGCTATGTCTATGCTTCGCTTTGGTCGGTGCAGAACAAACGTCCACTGGACGTTTTGCACCCTCAAACACCTACAAGCTTTTTGAAAAAAGCTTGACCAAAAACTTTCTCTTTTGCATACAGTACAGAGTGAAAGATTTAACCGATGGTGCTCTGTTGTCGTTCATCTACAATTACTGTTCAACTCCATCGCACAGCTGCAAAACGAAGTTTTGCACAAAAGTTCTTTGCTTACTTTCTTTCAAGAAAGTAAGTGAAAAAAGCTTAACCAAAAACTTTCTCTTTTGCACATAGAACAGAACAAATTTTTCAACGTATGGTGGTCCGTTGTCGTTCAACTACAACAACTGTTCAACTCCAACACACAGTGGCAAAACGAAGTTTTGCACAAAAGTTCTTTGCTACCTTTCTTTCAAGAAAGGTAGTTAATATCCCATTTCTTTTAGTATGTTGGAAAGCACACGTAAACGCTCTCCAATCAGTTCATCATCTTTACTTAAAACATCTACAAAAAGTTTCATGTCTTTGTCTATCATATCGTTTTCTGTACAAACTTCTACTGTCATAGCATCTCCTTGCAAACCAACCCTGTCAATGATAGGATTTTGCTTGTCATAAAAATTTTTATACCGGTAAGATTCCCGAAGATACAACTTGCTGCGACAAATTAAAATTGCTAAATCAAGCACTCGATGCATTGGAAGTTCTTCCGATTGGCGGGACCATTTTTCACCAGTATGTCGCCAAACTTTTGCAGATATATCAACATCTCCTCTGTCATTCCATTGTGCAAGTCCTAAAGATAAGCCTTTTGCATCGGAATGATAAGCATATCTGCCATCGATATTTTCATAATTTTCAGAAACAATAACTGGTTTGTGTTTTAACTGTGTTGGTATTTTCATAAAATTCTCCTTTCTAGCAAGTTGAATTTACTAATTTACTAAAGTAGTAGAATAGTAACATATTTTTTTTATCTTGTCAAGTATCTTAACACGAAATTAATTGCTTTTTTTATTATTTTATGGCAAAATAATATTGTCTGAATCTTAAGGAGAAAGACAATTACCCAACACAAAACCCTACAATTTAAAAGAAAACAGCAGAGCAATTTACTCTGCTGTTTTCTTTTTTTACTTTACTATAATAGATAAATCATGAAATAGGGCAAAGTCAAAATAGGAAAGAAGGGCATTTTCTATAAAAGGAAAAAGAGCATCTGTCAAATGCTTGCTATTTAATAAACGCGAAAACAGTTTATCTGATAACAATGGAGTAATAAATTTTATGGAAGAAGAAAGAAGCTGAAACTCTACAGTAACAAAAAAATCAGAAGTATTTTCTTCCAAACAAACGGTAAGAGATTCCACTTTTACGGTAAAGCCTTTTTTAAAAAAGAATTTTTCTATGGAATGACACAATTTTTGTTGATATTGATTGACTGCATATATAATAGCAAGTTGAATTTCTTTTTCTGGAATAGTGGATAAAATCGTTTCTGTCATTTCTTTGGTATATTGAGAAATACTTTCTAAAAAAGGACGCAAAAGTGGGTCAGTATGTGGAGCCATCTTTTTTAATAAAAAATGAAGTGCAGGTTCATATTTTAATTCTGAAATATAACATTGTAATTCAAACATAATAATAAAGTCCTTATTATTTTATATTTAGGTTGATAAAGGCAACCTATAACCCTAAACTTTTTAAAGAAAGCCTATTAAAAGCTCTTTCATTTCTTCATAGCTATTTGCCATATTAATTTTTGCACGAAGTTCTGCTGCTCCTTTTATGCCTTTCATATACCATGAAATATGTTTTCTCATCTCTCTTACTCCAATATATTCTCCCTTATATGCTATTAACATACGAGCATGACGTAATGCTTTTTCTATTTTTTGTTCTGCTGTTGGTTCTGGAAGCAATTCCCCTGTTTGTAAATAATGTATGATTCTTTGAAATATCCATGGATTTCCCTGGGCTGCTCTCCCTATCATAATAGCGTCACACTTTGTATCCTCCAACATATTTTTTGCATCTTCTGGTGTTACAACATCCCCGTTTCCAATAACAGGAATCGAAACCGCTTTTTTTACTGCTTTAATAATATCCCAATCTGCTTTTCCACTATAATATTGCTCTCTTGTTCTACCATGTACTGCAATGGCTGCTGCCCCATTTTGCTCTGCTATTTTAGCAATTTCTACAGCATTAATATGGTTTTCATCAAATCCTTTTCTAATTTTAATAGTAACTGGCTTTTTTTGGCAGGAAACTAAAGCATTGATAATTTCTCCCACTAAAGCAGGGTTTTTTGTTAAAGCACTTCCCTCCCCATTTTTAACAATTTTAGGTGCTGGACAGCCCATATTGACATCTAATATATCACAGTCAATTTTTTTTGCCATATCTGCCATAATTTCTGGCTGAGAGCCAAAAAGTTGGATTGCAGTAGGTCTTTCTTGTTCTTCTACTTTTAACAGCTTTTGTGTATTTTCATTTTTATAAAAAATTCCTTTTGCGCTTACCATTTCTGAATATACCAAACCGCAACCCATTTCTTTGCAAAGAATTCGAAAAGGTAAATCAGTTACACCAGCCATAGGCGCTAAAAAAATATTGTTTTTTAATTCTACATCTCCAATTTTCATAATACTTGCCTTTCTAAATCTTTTTGAAAATTTTGTCTTTTTCACCCCTTCAAAAACACGCTTGCAAGCGTAAAAAACCTTGAGAGCTCTGCTCTCAAACTCTCGCAAGCCCTTTAAAAAGGGCTTGACCCTAAACTTTTCTTTTTGCAAACAAAACAGAACGAATTTTTAACCTCTGGTGGTTCGTTGTCGTTCAGCCACAGCAACCATTCCACTCCAACACACAGTTGCAAAACGAAGTTTTGCAAAAAAGTTCTTTGCTACCTTTCTTTCAAGAAAGCGTGTTTTTTTCGTAGAGTATTTTTAAGCCTTTTAGGGTTAATGTAGGGTCTAAAACATCAAATATTTTTTTGTCAGGGTCAATTACTTTTGCTAATCCTCCTGTTGCAATTACTTTCATGTTTGGTAAATGTAATTCCCGCTTTAATTCTCTTATAATATGAACTGTTTGTCCAATATGTCCTAATACAATTCCTGCTTGTATACTGCCAACTGTGTTTTTTACAATAATTGACTTCGGTTTTTTAATTTCAATTTTGGGTAATTGCGCCGCTCTTTGATATAAAGCATCTGCACAAATAGAAATTCCTGGCGCAATCAAACCAGTGATAAATTCTCCTTTTTCATTAATAACATCAAACGTATCTGCTGTTCCATAATCAATAACGATTGCTGGCCCACCATAGATTTCTTTGACTGCTACTAAATTTACAATTCTATCTGCACCCACTTCTTTGGGATTATCTCTTTTAATAATAATGCCTGTTTTCATGCCAGCACCTACTATCATAGGCTCTATGTTAAAATATTTTCGTATGCCATGCGTTAAGGAATACATAATATCTGGTACGACAGAAGAAATAATTGCTGCATCAATACAGCTTGCTTTTACATCTGAAGCATCAAAAAGAGAATGGATAAAAATTCCTGTTTCATCTGCTGTTTTTTTACTTCCTGTTGCCATTCTCCAACATTTTATGATTTTATCTCCCTTATATACACCAAGTACAATATTTGTATTTCCCACATCTACCACCAAAAGCATAAGCACATCCTCCTATTTTCTATGTTTGTTCTTTTCATATAATATCCGCAATCCTTTTAAAGAAAGTACAGGGTCTATTACATCAAATATTTCTTCTTTTTCGTCAATCACTCTGGCTAGTCCCCCTGTTGCTACTACTTTCAAATGCGGTTCTTTTAACTTTTCTTTTAACTTTTCTAAAATATAAAGGGTTTGTCCAATATGTCCTATTACAATTCCTGCTTGTATACTACTTACTGTGTTTTTTGCTATAATGCTGTTTGGTTTTTTAATTTCAATTTTTGGCAGTTGTGCCGCTTTTTGATACAAGGCATCTGCACATATTTGTACACCCGGCGCTGTAATTGCTGTTACAAATTCTCCATTTTTATTTACTACATCAAACATTGTTGCGGTACTATAATCCACTACCACAACTGGCCCACCATAAATTTCATAGGCCGCCACTAAATTTACAATTCTATTAGAACCCATTTCTCTCGGGTTTTCCATTCTTAAGTTAATGCCTGTTTTCATTCCTGCCTTTACTATCATAGGCTCTATATGCAGTTGCTTTCGTATGCCATTTGTCAAAGAATACATAATATTTGGTACAACAGAAGAAATAATAACACTTTCAATTTCTTTTATATCTACATCAGAATAAGAAAAAAGAGAACGAATCAATAAACCTGTTTCATCCGCTGTTCGATTATTTAATGTGGTAATTCGCCAATTTGCTGCTAATCTTTCTCCATCATAAACCCCTAAAACAATGTTGGTATTCCCTACGTCTATGACTAAAATCATATATTTTCTCTCCTTAAATATCAAAAAAGAGCACGGGAACAATCCCCGTACCCTAAAAATATATTTTTATGCAATTTCACTTTTATAGATTGCTTTTTTGAGTGCCAATACAACAGCTGTACAAATAACAACAGCTGCTAACATTTCTACAATGCCATAGGTTGTAATAATTCCCCAAATTACTGGTCCTGCCGCTGTACCTAATCTTTCTGTCAAATCTTCTACATAAATAAAATAAATTAAGCCCATTGCTCCTAAAGTATTTGTCAAAGAGCCAAGTGCAGATGCAATGACAGAAGAAACTGTTTTATTTTTAATAGTAAACAGCAAGCCTTTATAACTATATCCTGCTATTACGCCAATACAAATTCTTGGCAAAATAGACACAATCGGATTCATAAAACAAGGGTCTAAAATTCCTGATGGCTGTGTAATTGCCTTAATCATAGAAACAATACCAAATGCTGCTCCTACAATTCCCCCTACAAGTGGCCCTTCTAACAAAGCAATAATAATAGTGGGAATATGTACAATAGTAGCACTAACAGGCTGCAAAGGGATAATTCCTAATGGCGTATAGGACAATATCATTGTAATCGCAATCATCATACCAGTGACCGTTAACTTTCTTGTAGACATTTTCTTTTTTGAACTCATTTTTTGAGTCCTCCTTTCATTCTCATTCCTTTAGATATAAGATGATATTATTTTTGTGCATTTTTTTATAGGACTCTAGTGAAATGATATTCTGCCATGTCCTTTTTTACAACACAAGAATATTATAGCAGCAAATTCGCCAATTACAACATTTTTTTTCGTAATTTTTTATTTTTTCTCCTTTTGTAACTCTTGCTTTATTTTTTGCCCTTCTTCCGTAAAAAATACCACATACCACAACTTTAATGCATTTAAAAAATCCTTTTTTTCAGATTGCATTTTTTTAATTTCAAGTTCTGCTCCAATCTCGTCAAAGTCAATTTCGCTTTCTGTAGTTTCAAAATAAATTTCACCCGTTGTTTCAAAACCAATCAAAAAGGTACAACAAAGTTTTTGTGCTGTTAATACACACATTATTTTTAATTCTTTTTGTACTTCTTCTGGTAATACTTGAAATTTAGGCTCTATAAAATATTTTTGTTTTTTATAACTCGCTGCTACTACTATTTGCTTTTTCATTTTTTCTCCTTTACAAAAGATTTCTAATAGAAACTTCTCCAGATAATACAACAACAATTTCTCCTGTTTCTTTCTTTACTAAAAGCTCTCCCTGCTCTGTAATATCTAATCCCATTCCAGTAAAATTTTGCTTTCCTAAAATCTGTAATTCTTTCCCTATATTGATACAATATTTTTTATATTCCTCACGAAAAGGTAAAAAGCTACATTCTTTTTCATACTGCAAATAAATTTTTTCAAATTCCTCTATTACTGCTTTAAGGATTAATTTTCTGGAAATCGCTTCTCCCTTTTCTATTTTTAAAGAAGTTGCTCCCTTTTGTAATTCCTCTGGAAATATTTCTGTATTGACATTAATACCAATACCCGTAATGACAAAATGTACACTATCCATTTCTGCATCCAATTCTGTCAATATACCGCAAACCTTTTTCCCTGCAATTAAAATGTCATTGGGCCATTTAATTTTTGCCTCTAGTGCCGTTTGCTGCCGAATGGCACGACAAACAGCTAATCCTGCTAACAGTGTTAAAAGGGGTGCTTCTGGAGGTGTAATATTGGGTTTTAATAAAAAACTAAACCATATACCTGTTCCTTTTGGCGACTGCCAACTTTTTCCCCTTCTTCCTTTTCCGGCTGTCTGTATTTCTGCTATTGCAATAACACCTTCTGGTTTTCCTTCTTTTGCCAGCCTTCTAATACATTGGTTCGTGCTATCTGTTTGTTCATAAAAATAAATTTCTTTCCCTATTTTTTTGGTATTTAATTCCTCTTTTATTTCCATCTCATTATACAAGTCCTGCTCTGGCAGTAAATAATAGCCTTTATTAGAAACAGCTTCTATTACGTATCCTTGCTCTTTCAATTTTTGTATTCCTTTCCAAATGGCAGCACGAGAAACAGATAATTTTTCTCCTAATTCTTCTCCTGAAATATAATTATCTGCTTTTTTTAATTCCTCTAATATTTTTTTATACATTTTTATCCCCTTACTATAAAAACCGTAAGATTATTGTCACATAGTTTGCCAAGTGTAAAAGACCTTGAGGCTTTGCCTCAAACTCCACCAACTTTTTTGAAAAAAAGTTGGACAAAAAACTTTAACTTTTGCTAACAGGTCAAATTCTCATTTTTAACGTATGGTGCTCCGTTGTCGTTCATCTAAAACAGCCACTCAACTCCATCACATGGCAGCGAAACGAAGTTGTCTACACTTCGTTTCGGTTGGTGCAAAAGTTCTATGCTTTCTTTCAAGAAAGCGTTGCTACCATAACGGCTTTAATGGTATGCATTCTATTTTCTGCCTCATCAAACACAACAGACTGTTTTCCTTCTAATACTTCATGTGTCACTTCATGTCCCCTTACCGCTGGCAAACAATGCATAAAAATTGTGTTTTCCTTTCCTGTAGATGCCATAACTTCCTCATTTACTTGATAAGGTTGTAACAAATCTATTCTTTCTTTTGTTTTTGCTTCTTCTCCCATAGAAACCCAAACATCTGTATAAATAACATCTGCCTCCTTGACTGCTGCTTTCATATCAGAAGTAATTGTGATGCTTCCACCACTTTCCTCTGCATATACTTTACAAAGCTCTACAAGCTGCTTGTCCGGAAAAAGATTCTCTGGAGATGCTACAACATAATGCAAACCCATTTTTGCACAACCAATCATCAAAGCATTCGACATATTATTTCTGCCATCTCCCGCATATACAAAACGGATTCCTTTTAACTTTCCTAATTTTTCCTTAATTGTCATAAAATCAGCTAATACTTGTGTTGGGTGGTCTTCATCTGTCAAACCATTCCAAACAGGTACCCCGCTATATTTTGCTAATGTTTCAACCGTTTCTTGAGAAAACCCTCTAAACTCAATTCCGTCAAACATTCTACCTAAAACTCTGGCAGTATCTTCTACTGTTTCTTTATGTCCTAGTTGAATATCATCTTTTCCTAAATATTCTGGGTGTGCTCCCTCATCAATCGCCCCTACTGTAAAAGAGCAACGTGTTCTTGTAGAAGGTTTTTCAAATATCAAAGCTACATTTTTATTTTTCAGTCTTTTTTCATAAATGCCTTTTTTCTTTTTTTCTTTTAATTCCATTGCCAAATCAATCAGATATTCAATTTCCTCTGCTGTAAAATCTTTTAATGTTAAAAAACTTCTGCCTTTTAAATTCATGTTTTTATTCCTCCCTTTGATTGAAAAAAGACAGCCAAAGCATTTTTTAGCTGTCTAACTTGTGAAGTTCCCAGCGTTTCAAGAAATTTCTTTTACGCTCTTTTTCCTTTTTCTTTGGTGCGTTTAATAAAACGGTCTAACTCTACAATCGCACGTTTATGGATACCAGAACCAATTTTGTCAATTTCATCATATGCCTTTACTTTAAAGGTCAATGCTTTTCCATTGATTTCAATTAATTCTGCTACCACACGCACTTTCATACCAACAGGTGTTGCAGCAGAATGGGTTACTTCTACAGAAGTCCCTACAGTATCATACCCTTTTGGCAAAAAGGGAAGTACCGCATTTAAAGAAACGCCTTCCATCCATGCAATCATTTTTGGTGTTGCTAATACAGTTACTGTACCACTTCCAAAATGAACAGCAGTATCTGCTTCTGTTACAACATATTCTTCTTCCATGCTCATACCTACTGACAAATTAAATTCCACAAAAATGCCTCCTTATTCTCCCTTGCTTAAATCCACTTTTTCTTCTATTTCCTTTTCTTCTATTTCTTTTTTATCATCACTTTCCATGGAAGTAATGCCAAGAACATCATTTCTTTTTTCTTCTTCAAATAATTCTCTAAATTCTTCGCCTGTTACTTTTTCTTTTTCCACAAGGAGTTTTGCAGAAGCATGAAGAATTTCCATATTTTCTTTTAACATGCGAATTGCTTCACTATAAGCAGTGTCTACAATTCGTCTGACCTCTTTATCAATGGTAGTTGCGACATCTTCACTATAATTTCTTGCATGACCCCAATCCCTACCAATAAATACTTCATTGCTATCATCGCCAAACTGGATTGGGCCTAAAATATCACTCATACCATATTGTGTTACCATACTCCTAGCCATATTGGTTGCTCTTTGAATATCGTTTGATGCGCCTGTAGTAACATCTTTTAAGACAATAAATTCTGCAGCTCTACCACCTAAAAGGCTAATAATTTCTTGCTCCATATGCAATTTTGTCATATACATTCTATCTTCTCCTGGCAAAGGCATGGTATAACCACCTGCCATACCTGTTGGAATAATAGAAATACTATGAACAGGGTCTAATTCGCTCAAAAGCTCGAAAAGGATTGCATGACCGCTTTCATGATAAGCTGTAATAAATTTTTCTTTATCAGAAATAATTCTACTTTTCTTTTCTGTTCCAATTCCCACTTTGACAAAGGCTTTTTGTATTTCTTCCATATCAATAGCCTTTTTATTTGCTCTTGCTGCCAAAAGGGCTGCTTCATTTAAAAGGTTTGACAAATCTGCACCCGTAAAGCCTGATGTTGTTTGCGCAATTACTTTCAAATCCACTTCAGAAGAAAATGGTTTTCCTTTTGCATGAACACGCAAAATGGCTTCTCTACCTTTTACGTCTGGTCTGCCAACATAAACCTGTCTATCAAAACGTCCTGGACGTAAAATTGCTGGATCTAAAATGTCTGCTCTGTTGGTTGCTGCTACCACAATTACACCTTCATTGACACCAAAACCATCCATTTCCACAAGGAGTTGATTTAAGGTTTGTTCTCTTTCATCATGTCCGCCACCTAAACCAGCACCTCTACGCCGTCCTACAGCATCAATTTCATCAATAAATACAATACAGGGTGAATTTTTTTTCGCTTGGTCAAACAAATCTCTTACACGAGATGCACCAACACCAACAAACATTTCCACAAAGTCAGAACCAGAAATGCTAAAAAATGGAACTCCTGCTTCTCCTGCAACTGCCTTTGCTAATAAGGTTTTACCTGTTCCCGGAGGGCCCACCAGCAAAACACCTTTTGGAATTCTTGCACCTAAGGCTTGAAATTTCTTTGGCTCTTTTAAAAATTGAACCAATTCTTCTAGTTCTGCTTTTTCTTCATCTAAACCAGCTACATTTGCAAAAGTGACTTTATCCTTTTCATCTATAGACATTTTGGCTTTACTTTTACCAAAAGACATCATTTTTCCGCCGCCGCCACCCTGCATTTTTTGAAAAATAACAGTAAAGATAATGACCATAATAATCATCATAATTAAAGATGGCAAAATAGCGGTCAAAATACTTGTTTTTGGTATATCTGGCACTGAAATTTTTAACTGTGTATCTTCTGCTGCTTTATTGTCCAAACGCTCTTGTAGTACAGAAACACTTGGCGCATTGACACGTATTGTTTCCCCGTTTTCCAATCTTGCTGTTACGGTACCAAAATCGTTTGCTTCCGAACTTCTTTGTACTTGAATTTCTTTTACACGGTCTTGTTCTAATGCTGTAATCAAATCACTATATGTATAGCTTACATTAGATGACCTGTCACCTTTTTGTCCTGCTACTGCAATCAATATTGCAATAACAACAAAAATAACAGCATATAGTCCAAAAGATTTCCAATATTTTTTCAAATATTTCCCTCCCTGTTTTTTTTAATAAATTTAATTTCTGTGAAAAAATGGAGTCATTTTTTCTGTGAAAAATAACAAAACATTATTTGCAAAACAAATAGTCTGTCAATTTGTAATTCTATCACATCTATTCTGTAAAAACAACACTTGCTCAAAAATATTACAAAATAACTTTTTTACTGTTTTGACAAAAAAGTCTTTTTTTATACAAAAAAAACAAAATTAAGGTGAAGATAGCATATCTTCACCTCAATCAAACTTTTGAATAAAAGTTTGTAAAAAATTTGAGTCATTCTTCTTCAAAAGAAATCACGCCAATATAATCTAAATTACGATACTTTTGTGCATAATCCAAACCACAGCCTACTACAAATGCATCAGGAATAGAAAAACCAGTATAGTCTACAGGTACATCTACAACACGACGGTCTGGTTTATCCAATAAAGTACATAATTTTAAACTTTTTGGTTTTCTGTTAGAAAGATGTTCTACTAGTTTACTTAATGTTCTGCCACTGTCAATAATATCTTCCACAATCAAAATATTTTTTCCCTCAATCGGTTCATCTAAATCCATTAGTATTTTAATTTCTCCGCTGCTTGATGTTGCATTTCCATAACTGGAAACATCCATAAAATTCATAGTTACTGGTACTTTGATGTGTTTTGCTAAATCTACCATAAACACAACGCCGCCTTTTAACACACAGATTAACTCTAAACTTTCTCCAGCATAATCTTGAGAAATATCCTCTGCAATTTCTGAAATCCTCTTTTGTATTGCTGTTTTTGAAATCAATGTCTCAATTTTTTCTTTCATGGTTCTCTCCTTCCCAAACAGAAATCCATACTTTATTTGTTGTTTTTGTGTCAGCTAAAAAATCATCTGAGGCACGATAACCGGGTATCCATAAAATTTGTTTTTTTACAGCAAACAATAAAAGTGTTTCTCTTTGCTGCCTTGGTATTTTAGAATCTATCAAAAAATTTTTTAGTTTTTTTTGATGTCCATTTCCTATGGAAATTACATCTCCTTGTTGTCTTGTTCGACAGATGATATTTTCTTTTATTTTATCATAATCAAACACTTCCGTACATATCAGAAGCATTTTTTCTTCTTTTTTATACGCATTGAACGATAATTTTACAAATTTATTGATTTCTTTTAGATAAATTGCTTTTTCTGGCACTAATTCATAATAAAAATTGGTACTTTTTGTGATATTTTCCCATGTCAAAACAACAGTATCATATTCTATCATAACGCTTCTTTTAAACGGCAAAGAAAGTCTTTTTCCACTTTGCTTTTGCAAAAGCTGCTCTATTTGCTGAAAATGAATGTATGACAAATCTTGTAAGGCATTATCCAACAAACAAAATGCCTGTCTTAAAATTCTTCTTTTCATAACGCTAGTTTGACATAACAATAATTTTTTATGTAAAACAATCTTATTTTTTTCTTTTGTCATCAATATTTTTTTTAATTCTTCCTGTGCCAACTGCTCTAAAAAGTTTTCTTCTTCCGCCAAAATAGAAGCGCTTGTTGCAATATGTTCTATGGTCTTGGAATTGATTTCTTTTTCTAAAAAGGGAAACACAGATAACCTTATTTTATTTCTTGCATAATGTTGTTGTTTATTGGTACTATCTTGACAATAAGGAATTTTATTTTTTTCTAAAAAGGATTCAATTTCTTTTCGGCTTACAAATAAAAAAGGGCGTATAATATTTTCCCTTATGGGCGACATTCCAGACAATCCCGACAATCCAGCTCCCCTACACAAATTTAAAAGTACAGTTTCTGCCTGGTCATTTTGATGGTGTGCTACTGCAATTTTTCCATTTTTTCCTGCTTTTTTCTGAAACGTTTGATAGCGGCAAATTCTGCCCATTTCTTCTATGCCAATCCCTGCCTTTTTTGCCTCTTTTGTAATATCAAAAGCAAATACTGTACATGGAACATTCCATTTTTGACAAAGCTGTTTTACAAAAAGAGCATCTTTATCTGCTTCTTCGCCTCTTAATCCATGATGAATGTGAATTACTTCTATATCAAATACATATTCTTTTTGAAAAGCACATAATGCTGCTAAAAGTGCCACAGAATCTGCTCCACCAGAAACACCAATAACAATAAAATCCCCTTTTTCCAGCATATGATGGTCTTGTATGGTTTTTTTTACTTTTTCTAAAAACATATCCTTTCTCCTCTGCCTTTCTCTAAAAAAAATATAACAAAAAAAGAGAGATTTGTACAGGCAAATCTCTCTTGCTTCTAAGCTAATTATTTTTTGTAAAGATTCATTACTTCTGTTTTTAATTGTTGATACAATGGAGCATATTCTTCTGCTATATTTGCCTCTATGGATTCTGTGTCATCGCTCAGTGCTTGTGTATCTTCTAGGGAATAACGACCTAACACAGTGCACACAATACCATATGTTCCATCTTCATATTGGGGTCCAAGATAAAATAGATATTCCTCGCCTGGCGTAGAAGCAGAATAGCCTTCTCTTCTTATTTCTACTCCATCTTTTGATGTATAATAAAGTTCCGTTAATGTAATAACATCACCTGTATTCAAATCTCCTTTATATACATCAGTAATTTCTAAACCTGTTTTTGTATAACCACTACCATATTCTGGAAGTATATTTTTACTGTCATCAAGTATTTTTCCTTTTACAATATATTGAGCCATATTTTCAATATCATTTATATTTTCTATTGGCTGTGCTAAATCAGCAGTAACAATTTGAATTTTAGAAGATTTAGATACTCCTACTTCATTTTCATTACTTCCATTTCTTGCATTGTTATAAGCATCATAAACACCATAAGCATCATGAAATGTTATTTCATCACTTTTAGGAGGTTTTTGTGTGCTTGATTGCCACATAATTGATTCATAAGAACATGTAGGATGTGCTAATGTAAAAACATAACTTGCAGCAGCAATGTAAACGATTCCTTTTAACATCTGTCATTCCTCCATTTAATAAATACTGCTCTCTCTCTTTTTTTCTTTGTTTAAACCAATCAGAACAAAACAAAAATTTAAAGGAAATTTTTACTCTTTAAAATATATTTGCATATCTTCTAAAAACTGCTGCATAGTTTGTTCTGATATTTTTCCGTTATACTTTTTTTCAGAAGAATTATGATAGGAAATAATATTAATTCCTCTTATTTTTGCATCTTTTGTACAATCAACACGCAATCTATCAAAATTTCCTTCTTTTTCGGAATAATAATAAATAGTGATAAAAATAGTTGTAATATCTTCTGTAGTTACACGAACCGTTTTTTCAAAGGGAATCTTTTTTTTAAAAGAATATTTTTTTAATTTAGAAACAAGTTTTTCTATCTCTTTTTTATCCTTTAATACAGCACTTTCTATTTTATCTTCTTTTCCTACTCCCGGCATACTAAACACTTTGGTCATTGTTATTTTTTCTATTTCTGGCACCTCTTTGCGAATGTAAAAAGGTGATTTTCTAGGAAAAAAAAGGATTACAGCAATACATAAAAAAACAAAAATAACTTTTATTTTTTTACTCATTTTTCCACTTCCTATACTCGTATATGATGTCAGTATCATACCACAATAAAAAAAGAATTTCAATAAAAAATGTACTAATAAAAAATAATTTATTAGTACATTATCAGTTTATCAAAAAAGTTGTCTATTGTGGACTTGACGAAAGTCAGAAGTTCCTCCATGTCTACACTTCGTTCCGGTCGGTTCTAAACGAACGTCCACCGGACGTTCAGAACCCACTTCAAAAACACGCTTGCAAGCAAGTTAGAACCTTGAGAGCTCTGGTCTCCATTTCATTCCGGTCGTTGCAAAACGTCCACTGGACGTTTTGCAACTCAAACTCTCGCAAGCCCCTTGAAAAGGGCTTGACCCTAAACTTTCTCTTTTGCACACAGTATAGATTCTAAGTTTTAACGTATGGTGCTCTGTTGTTGTTCATCTACAACTAGTGTTCAATGTCACTGTACAGCAGCGAAACGCTAGTTTCGCACAAAGTTCTTTGCTAAGCTTTCTTTCAAGAAAGCGTCAAGAAAGCGTTATATTTCCCAGAATCTTCCTGCAATAACTGTCATATCATCTTTTCTGCTTTGTTCTGCCATTTTTTGTGCTTCCTGCAAAATATAATCTGCCACATCTTGGGGATTACTACTATAAAATGTTTCAAACAAAGAAGTAAGCCATGCAACATCATCTTCTTCTCCCACCGCTTCCATAATGCCATCTGTCATAAGCAACACCATATCATTATGCTTTAACAAAATATCATTTTTTTCCATAGAAACTTGCTGCAAAATTCCAACTGGTAAAGTTTCAGAACGAATTGACATAATTTTTCCATCTCGTAAAATATAAGCTGCTGCTGCTCCCATTTTCATAAATTCTGCTTTTGCCGTATATAAATTGACAGTACAAATATCTAATGTAGCAAATTTTTCTTCTGCAGAACGCAATAACAAAACAGAATTAATCATATTAATGGCTAACTCTTTTTCAAATCCTGCTTCAATAAACTGCTCCAAAAGCTCTATGGTGGATTTACTTTCTTCCCTTGCTACCATACCACTCCCCATACCATCCGAGAGTGCTATCACAGAAACACCGCTTGCTGTTTCCAAAAAACTAGCACTATCACCAGAAATACCACCTTCTTCCTTAGGACAGGCTGCTGTTGCTACCGTAAACCGATATTTATTTTCTTCTATCAATCGCAAGGCACATCTTCCGCCATTTCCCGCATAGCAAGCATATTTTCCACCTGCTTTTTTCATGGGCTTATGAAGCGTTTTACTAACAAGTGGTATTATTTTTTCTCGACACATATGATTGCCATTGCACGATTTCATAGTAAGAATGACCTCTGTTCCATTCTGAATTCTGTCCTCCATTACAGATACATCTTCTACTGTAATTCCAGCTTTATCTAATTTTACTTTTAATTCCTTTTCAACACTTTCTAAAAAAACCCCTCTTACATCTAATTGTCCAGAAAGATTTTCTATAATACTGCCTACTGCAAATAATTGCTGGCTGACCAATTCTCTACATTCTGCTAATTTGCTTCTCCAAATGCTTTGTGTTTCAAAATTTTCATAACAACGATTAATGGCATCTACAAAAATATTCCCCTTCACACAATTTTTACGAAACCCTTCAGACAACTGTTCTAATTCTACTCTACCCTTTTTTTCGCATATGGATAACGCCGAAAATGTTGCCTGATAAGTTGCATATAGTTCTGTATCCCAACAATATACAGCTAGTCCACAATTTCGGCAAGCCTTATCCGCAATATTATCTATTAAAAGGGATACATCACTTTTTCCCATTGTTTTTTTATCCAATTCTGGCAAAAATGTTTTTCCCAAGCTACGAAAAGCTGTTGCAAACTGTGCCAACCGTTCTTCTGTCAATTCTTTCATTTTTAAAAAATAGGTATCTTCTTGCAGTTCTTTTTCATGAACACCATAGGTATTAATAAAAGTAAATGCTCGTTTTGGCACAAGCAAAAACAAAATACTTCCTATCAAAAGCCCCTTTAAAAAAAGAGTATCTAATTCACTACAATAAAATAGTACCACTACCACTGCAATAAAAAAGCTAATGACAGAAGCAATTTTTCCTAATTCTTTCATAGCACCGCAAAGTAAACCACCTAAACTTAATGCGCAAAATATTTCCATCTCTACTTTACCACAAACAAGAAGTAAAAAACCAAATAATACCCCTGCTGCTGTTCCAATCCCTGCGCCACCTCGGTATCCCCCTATCAATATCATACAAGAAGATAAAATTGCCATAATTGGAATCTGTACAAATGGAATTTTCATATCAGCAGAACCTGCAACGGCTCCTCCCAAAAGCAAAGCAAGGCTCATAATTTCCTCGCTTGTCATAATATGCCTTTTTAATCCTCTTTGTAAAAGTAAAATTCCTTTTTCCGCAATATAAGTTAATAAAAATACTGCCATACCTTCTACTGCTGCAATTCCACCATAAAAATAAGAGCCGCCTCGTGTGGCAGAAAATAAAAAGCCACTTAAGATTGTTGCTCCACCGCCAAACGAGGCTTTTAAGAGGGTAGAAGGGTATTTTATTTTACTGCTAGCGCCCCAATGAAACGCTAAACAGAAAATAACACAAAGTATGTATTTTTGCTTACTTTCGCAACTGCTCCATAAAATTCCAGAAGCAACTGCTGCTGCAATTTGATAAAAATGTTTTCCTTGTATTAAAAATGCAGAAAGATACGCAATTCCCATAGGATTTAATATTTGAAATACTGTTGTATTTCCCCACAAAAAACCAATGCTCAACAGTATGCTTTCCTTCACAAATGCCCCTTTTTTTGGTATTTTTAATATTTTGTGTAAGGGCAATTTCGGAGGTAGCATTTTACCAAAACCAGAACGCTCTATTACAATTTCTGTTTTTTCCATAACATTCCTCCTTATTTTTTTCGTCTATGCCCATTATACAAAATTAGAACAAATTTTTTTGTCAAATGCAGAAAGAATACCTTATTTTTTTATTCCTTTTCATGACAAAAAAAGCCTGCCTTTTTATTTTAGCAGACTTTTTTTCTAAAAAACTTTAAAGTTTTGTCTTAATCTGGAAAACTGTAGTTTTTCTATAAAAGTTTATAAAATTTAAGTTTTTAAACGCTTTATGCTTCTTGAATAAATTTTATTAATTTTTGTACATTTTCCTCTTTTGTTGCCCAACTTGTCACAATCCGAACAGAAGTGTGATGATTATCTACTTTTTCCCAAATAGTAAACAAAAATTCTTTTTCTAATTTTTGCAAAACATCATCTGGAAAAATTACAAAAAGTTGATTACTGCAAGGTGGAAACTGGAAAGTATATCCTTTTTGTGCTATAGCATTTTTTATCTTTTCTGCCATAGCATTGGCATGTTCTCCTGCCTTTTGGTATAAATCACCTTCAAAAAGAGCTTCGAACTGTATGCCCAAAAGCCAGCCCTTTGCTAACATAGCTCCTTTTTGCTTAATGGAAAATCTAAAATCTTCATTCCATTCTCTTTGAAACATAACTAATGCTTCTCCAAACAATGCGCCGCATTTTGTTCCGCCTAAATATAATAAATCAACTAATTTTGGATAATCTGAAAAAGCAATATCATTATATTTAGAGGCCATAGCAGATGCCATTCTTGCGCCATCTAAATAAAAAATTAAATGGTGTTCTTTACAAAAATTATGTAGTTCTTGTAATTCTTTTTTAGTATACAAGGTTCCCACTTCTGTAGGATTTGAAATATACACCATTTTGGGCTGCACCATATGCTCATCTGTATGAATCTTTAATGCTTTTTGTACTGCTTTTACCGTCAGCTTTCCTTGTCCAGATGGCATGGCAATAACCTTGTGTCCTGTTGCTTCAATCGCACCTGTTTCATGCACATTAATATGTCCGCTATCTGCTGCAATAACCGCTTGATATGGTTTTAAACAATGAGAAATCATCACTAAATTTGTTTGTGTTCCTCCCACCAAAAAATGGACATCACAATCAAAACATTGTAGTTGTTTTTGAATAAATTCTGCTGCTTTTTTACAATGTTCATCTTCTCCATATCCTACATTTTGCATCAAATTTTCTTCTGCTATTCTTTCTAAAATAATATCATGAGCACCCTCACTATAATCATTTTTAAACGAAATCATAATTAGCCCCTTTCCTACTTTTGCAGACTTCTTTTAATATGCATCATATTCTTCATCATAATAAAGATGCCCTCTACTGTAGCTATGTTCTGTCATTTTTGGTCTGCCGCTTTTCTTTTTTGTACTTTTTTTTCTTTGTGCTTCTGCTTCCCTTTCCATTTTTCTTTTTCTATCGTACCGTTCTGCCTCTGATGCTTTTTTAGACACTTTTTTTCCCTCCGCTATTTCAAAAATCACATCATATTCTCATATATCTTATGTAAAAGCAGCGTCTTTGTCAACCATTTTCCTTAAAAAATCAGGGTGACCGTATAAAAAATATAATAAACTGCGTTTAAAAATAAAAAAAATAGCTTATTATAAACTTAACAAAAGTCAGAAGTTCTTGGGGAAACTTTTTTCACTTGTAAAAAATTTCCCCAAAGTCTACGCTTCGCTTCGGTCGGTGCTAAACGAACGTCTACCGAACGTTCAGCACCCTTAAAAATATTGATTTTATAAGGAAAAACGTTAGTTTTTCCAAAAAAGTTGGTGGGTTTGGGCAACACCCAAGGTTTTGACTTTATTGACAAACTAAAACCTTGAGAATGTTCTCAAGGTTTTTTACTCTCTAATCTATATTTTCAAATATATCTTCTGCTGCAATTTCATTTTCAATCAGCCCTTCTTTTTTAAGCCAATCAATATTATTTTGCCATACATTCGCATTTTGTGATAAAAAAGGTGCGTTTTCTGTTTCCATTACTGGTAGCAAAATATCCATGCTTTTTTGTTCTACTTCTTTTTTTAATGGGAAATTTTCTTCATTTTGATGGTCTAGTAATATTTGAAGTGCTTCTTCTGGATGTTCTTTTGTATAGGCAAATCCTTTTTTAGATGCCCTTAAAAATTTTTTGATTTTTTCTTTATTGTTTTGCAAAGTATCTGTTCCTGCCAATAATACTAATTCATAATAATCTGGTACACCATATTGATTGGGATAGTAATATTGTATCTCAAAGCCTTCTGCTTCCATTTGTGGTACTTCATGATTTATCATGCAACCAATGGTAGCATCTACTTTTCCTGTTGTCATGGAGGACATTAAGTCAAAACCAACATCTACTAATTCTACTTTTTCTTGTTTTCCAACATATTCCATGTTTGATTTTATCATTCCCTCAGATATAATAGAGCCACTTTCTCCTACTTTTTTTCCAACCAAATCTGCTGGTGATGTAATGTTTTTTTCTTTAAGTGATAATATAATATTTAATGGGGATTGTACTAAAGCACCTACTGATTTTATTGGTATATTTTCCTTTGCTATTGTCATAATGGTATCATGTAAATAATAAATACCCATATCTGCTTTACCTGCTGCCGTTAAGGATAGGGCATCATTTGTATTTGCTGGAAAGCGTACCTTAACATTAAGCCCTTCCTCAGCATAATATCCCTTTTCTTGTGCAACATACAAAAAGGAATGGATTGCATTGGGATACCAATCTAGTATAATATCAAAGTCTTCTAATTCTGTTGCGCTTTGTGTATGTTCTGTATTTTTTTGCTCCTCTGGCTGTGTACTGCAAGCGGTCATCAAGGTCATGATGCCTGCTAAAAATATACTTATCATTCTTTTTTTCATGGTTAAATCTCCTTTCTCCATGTAATTAATTTTTTTTCTATCATACTAACAATAGCGACACTTACCATTGCTACAAACGAAAGTAATACAACAGGTGCAAATACACCTGCACCATCTAGTTGTGTCATCATTCTTTTACTAAAATAACCTAATCCACTCTGTGCCCCTAACCATTCTGCAATGGCAGCGCCAATAATGCTCATAGGAATCGCCATTTTAATAGCAGAAAAAAAGGCTGGTAATGCAGTTGGCAATTTTAGTTTTATAAAAATATCTTTTTTTGTTGCTCCATAAGTAAGAAGTAATTCTTCCATTTCCCTTTTTGTGGATTTTAAACCATCATATACTGTAATGGTAATTGGAAAAAAGGTAATTAAAATTGTGACAAGTACCTTACTCCATATAGTATAGCCAAACCAAAGAACAAAAAGCGGTGCAATAGCAGTTGTTGGAATTGTTTGTGATGCTATAATCAAAGGATAAAGTGCATTTTCAATTTTGGGGCTTGCGTCCATAAGGATGGCTAAAAAAATACCCAGTAAAATAGAAATAAATAACCCTAAAAAAGTAACACTCATAGTTGCTGGCAAATGTACAAATATTAGTATTTCTCTTAATTCCCATAACTTTGCAAGTATCTGTAAAGGAGAAGGTAAGATATAGGCTGCGTTGATACTCATAGCGATTGCTTGCCAAAGAAATAAAAGAAAAAAGGTTAAAATCAAAGATGGTATATTTTTTTTCATAGTTTTTCTCCTTTTGTTGTTCTATAAATTTTCAACTTTTTTGAAAAAAATAGTTTATTAAGAGAGTAAAGTTAATAAGAAGTTGACGAAAGTCAGAAGTTTCTGTAGGAACTTTTTTCACTTGTGAAAAGTTCCTACAGGTCTACACTTCGTTCTGGTCGGTTCTAAACGAACGTCCACCGGACGTTTAGAACCCTTTTCAAAAACACACTTACAAGCGTAAAAGGATTAAGACCTTGAGAGCTCTGCTCTCAAACTCTCGCAAGCCCTTTGAAAAGGGCTTGCGCCTAAACTTTTCCTTTTGCTAACAGAACAAAACAAAAAATTTACCTCTCGCATACGGAACAGAACGAGTTTTTAGCCTTGGTGCTCCGTTGTCGTTCATCTAAAGTAACTACTCAAGTCCAACACACAGCAGCGAAACGCCAGTTGTCTACACTTCGTTTCGGTCGGTGCAGAACAAACGTCCACCGGACGTTTTGCACCGCACAAAAGTTCTTTGCTACCTTTCTTTCAAGAAAGTAAGCGGGAAATGAGTTGTTCTTTTAGTTCTGCAATTTCTTGCTTTTTTAAATCCTCTCTTTTTCTTGGGTAGGGTAAAGGAACTTCTACTTTTTCCATGTGCGAAAAAGGACTCTCTTGTATCACAAAAATATATTTTGATAAAAAAATTGCTTCCTCTACATCATGTGTAATAAATAATATTGTTTTATGAAAATGAAGCCATTGCTCTAAAAGCCATTCTTGCATACTGACACGTGTTAAAAAATCTAATGCGCTAAATGGTTCATCTAATAAAAGCATTTTTGCACCAGCTAATAATGTCCTTGCAAAAGAAATTCGCTGCTTCATACCTCCAGATAATTCTCTGGGATACTTTTTTGCATATTCCAATAGACCTACTTCTTTTAAAACTTCATAACATCTTTGCTTTTGTTCTTTTTTTGGTATCTTTTGTAATTCCATGGGTAAACAAATATTTTTTTCAATCGTGTTCCAAGCAAATAATAAATCTTTTTGGGGCATAAACGCACTGTATTGTTTTATTTGCTCTATGGGTTTTCCATCAATGAGTATTTTTCCTTTTTGTGGCTTTTCTAAGCCGTTGATTAAACGAAATATTGTACTTTTTCCACATCCGCTTGCGCCAATAATAGAAATAAATTCTCCTTCTTCTACACAAAAATTAAAATCTTTTATCATTGTTTGTTTATCTTCTGCATATTGAAAGGACACATTTTGAAATTCTAACATTTTTTACATCTCCTTTTGGTATGCCATGTCCCAAAAAGCATATTCATATCTACTACAGGAAATAAAAATTACTTTTAATTCTTCCATTCTTTCTTCTGAAATTTTTTCTCCAAGTTTATCAGTTAAGTCAATCAATTCTTGTGTTTCTTTTCGATATTCTTCCGAAGAATACCCTTTTATCCATTCTCCATAAAGTGGGTGCTGTAATGCATTGGCTATTTTGCTGTGATGTTCTCCAATCACTTGATAACTCCATGCGCAAGATAAAATTGCAACTAAAACATCAAGCACATCACCATTATAAGAAACTTCCATCATATAACTTGTGTAGGAACGATTTGTTAAAGATTGTTTTGCTTGTTTGATTTCCTGTTGGGAAATTCCTAGTTTTTCCATATAAGTTTTATGTATTTGCATTTCACCATCTAATGTATTGTGTACCATAGCAGCAAATTTACGCATTAATGTTTCTTTTTTGCTTTTGATAATACCTAAGGCAAATACTTTGGAGTATTCTAAAAGATATAAATAATCTTGTAACATATAAAAGCGAAATTTGTCCGGGGAAAGGGTTCCCTCTCCTAACTCTTTTACAAAAGGGTGGGAAAGATAGCTTTTCCAAATTTCTTCTGTGCTTTGATACAATATTTCTGATAGTTTCATAAAAATTTCCTCCCTTATAAAAAAGGCAAAAATAAAACTTTCCCCTATATAAAAAAGAAAGTTTATTTTTGCCTTATATTTGACAATATTGCTTCCTTTCGTTGGGATTAACCACGTCAAGTTCAAAGGGTCAAGTAAATATACTTTCTCAGCCAAATTGGCCCCCCTAGCAGTAATTTTATGATATTTTTATTATAAAACACAGTATACTATAACAAATATATTTTGTCAATATTGACTTTTTGCTCTTTGCTTTTTTGTTTTTCTTTATCTATTTGTAACAAAAAATGATTTTATAAAATAGCTTCCATTCTTTTCCTTGATGATTGTGATAGATTGCAGTATAATAAAAACACTATAAAATGCTTGTCATTTTGATATCAAAGGGAGGGATACTATGGATGATAATATGCTTTTAAACTTGGCGTTGGACGCTGGAGAGATTATGTTGGCTGCCGGTGCAGAAACACATAGAGTAGAAGATACAATGGAACGTATTCTCTCTATGGGAGGTGAAAATCTTCCAGAAGCAATTACTTTTTCGAATGTACTGATGGTAAGTATACATAGTCCGCTTTCAGGCTGTCTTACAATGACAAGAAAAGCACCAACACGCAGCACGGATTTTGCAAAAATATGTCGTGTTAATGAATTGTCAAGACAGTTTACTTCAGGTGAAATTAGCATTGAAGAAGCTTATCAGCAGTTATATACAATCTATAATGAACCACTTTTTTCTGGTTTTTTAAATATTCTTTCTTATGGTTTAGCCTCTGGTACGTTTACATTAATGTTAAAAGGAACATGGGGCGATGGGATAAGTGCTTTTATTACAGGAATTTTACTTGGACTTTTTATGAGTTTTATGGCACATAAAAAAATACCTTATTTTTTGCGCTCTCTTTTTGGTGGTGGATTTACTGCTGTTTTTGCGGTACTTTTTTATCTTTCGGGTTTGGGTGCGCAATATAGTTTAATTATTGTAGGCAGTATTATGACTTTGCTTCCTGGTGTTACACTGACAAATGCAATAAGGGATGTTATGGAGTCTAATTTTTTGAGTGGTACTTCTAAAATTATGGAAGCGTTATTGATTGCTACTTCGATTGCAGGCGGCGTTGGTGTTGTTTTAGCCTGCTATCACAATGTATTATCTCTATTAGGAGGTGTATAAAATGGAAATATTGTTTCAATTTGTAATGGCTTTTTTTGCTTGTGTTGCATTTTCTATTATATTTAATGCACCTAGAAAAGAACTTCCTTTTTGTGGTTTATCTGGAAGTGTAAGTTGGGGTGTTTATTTTGCCATTAATCAGATATTTTCACAACAAGTCATGGCTACATTTTTTGCAGCATTGGTGGTTACAATTTTATGCCGTTTTCTTTCTTCTATCCGCCTCGCCCCTTCTACAATGTATCATATTGCAGGAATTTTACCACTTGTGCCAGGTATGAATATTTATAATGCCATGTCGGGAATTTTGAGTAATGATTTATTATATTGTTTTGGGCAAGGCGTTATGGCTTTAAAATTGGCAGCAGTGATTGCGATTGGCTCTATTCTTGTTTTATCCTTGCCACAGACAATGTTTTATGTAAAACAAAAACATTGATTTTATAAGAAAAACATTAAATTTTCCAGAGCACATTGTACAGTTAAAATTAATCAACATATACTAATCAAATATTGAAATAAAAAAAATGCTTTCATCCCACCCCTAAAGGAGTGGAATTTTCGCATTTAGCTTGTAATAATAATCCAAATTCTCATAAAATATAAAATACCTCCTATCTCTGAGCAATCGTAGAGAGATAGGAGGTATTTTTTAAAAATAAAAAAATCACCTTTGTAGGTGACTTCTCATGACCAATACTGTGTTTAAACGTCAGTTGCATGAGGAGGATTGTATTTTAATATAAAATAAATCTAAAAATGAAATAAAATACCAACGATTGCAGCCAAAGCAATATAAAAAATAGGATGTTTATCAAATTTATTCATAAGAATAAAAAATACTACAAACAAAATACATTCTTTTGGTTTGACAAAACTTGTCCAGGCAGCATTTTGCAGGGCTTCTATTTGAAATAAGGATTGTACCAATACAGCAAATCCAGCAGAAGCAATTAACCCTGTTACAGTTGGTCTTAAAGTAAAAAAAACTTTTTCAACATATTTATTATTTCTAAATTTTTCTAAAAATTTTGAAACCCAGATAATAATAATGACAGAAGGCATAACAAGTCCTATGGTTGCGATAATACTACCTAAAACGCCCATATTTTGAAAACCTGTATAGGTTGCCATATTGATTCCCATGGGACCAGGTGTAGATTCTGAAATAGCAATCATATCAGAAATCATATCTTTGGTAAACCAATCATATTTATCTGCCATATCATATAAAAAAGGGAGCGTTGCTAAACCGCCACCGATTGCAAAAAGTCCTGTTTTAAAAAACTCGGCAAAAAGAAGCAACATTTCCATTATCCTTTTCCTCCTTTTAAAAGAAGTCCTAAACCACCACCAATGACAACAACGATAATAGGTGAAATATCAAGGAAAAAAGAAGCAATAAAAGCAACGATTGTAATGCCAATACAAATTTTATCAACAGATGTTTTTTTCCACATACGAATGACCGCATTTAATATTAATACCCCTACCACAACACGAATAGCACCTAATGCATTTTGTATTATTTCCAGTTCTGCAAAATTATTTAAAAATGCAGCAATCAATGAAACAATGACAATGGAAGGAAAAACAACACCTGCAGTTGCTGCAATACCACCTAAAACACCTTTTCTTTTATATCCAATAAAGGTTGCTGTATTGACAGCAATAACACCAGGTGTACATTGCCCAATTGCAAAATAATCCATAATTTCATCTTCTGTTGCCCATTTTCGTTGTTCCACAATTTCCTTTTGAATCATGGGTAACATAGCATATCCACCACCAAATGTAAAGCCGCCAATTCGACAAAAAGAGAGAAATAAATCTATTAACTCTTTCAATATATTCACTTCCTTTCCCAACTTTTTTGAAAAAAAGTTGGACACAAAAAACTTTAACCTTTGCAAACGGAATAGATGCTAAATTTTGACAACTGATGCTTTGTTGTTGTTCATCTACAACAACTGTTCAACTCCAACACACAGTGGCAAAACGAAGTTTTGCACAAAAGTTCTTTGCTTACTTTCTTTCAAGAAAGTAAGCAAAGAAAATGGTTTATTATAAACCTGATGAAAGTCAGAAGTTTCCCCAGCGGGCAAAGCCCGCTGTCTACGTTTCGCTCCGGTC
>CAJUKL010000010.1 GCA_910587195.1 uncultured Clostridia bacterium
AAAAACAAAAAAGTTTTTTAAGTAGTATGGTATACAGTTTTGTAGAATCTTTTCCTAAAGAAAAAAAAATAGAAAGAACAGACCAATTTACAAGAGCTTTTATCAATCAAGAAATTAATACAATAGAACTTAATTTATTTGAAAATAAAATGATTGTAAGAAATCCTGTAGAAAGGAAAAGTTTATCTATATTACAATGGTTACTAAATTCTTTTTTCAATGATATTGTAAAGCAAGCATATTCATCAGCTAGTTCAAAAAATCATAATTTTTCATTTGAAAAAATTAAAAAAATAATAGAAGAATTAAAAACTATTAGTAAAAAAAATCTTTTTGAAATAAATGAGCTTATTTTTAATTATTCTTATCAATTTATCAATCAGTCAAATAAATTGTTTGCTACAAAAGAAGATAAAATAAATTATTTGCAATATGTATTTTCAAATTTAGGTTTATCTGTAAAAGTAACAGATTGCATAGAAAGGAAAAATGCTATAATTTACAAAATAAGTCCATTTTTTTCTACTTCTTCAGAACAGATTTATAAAAAATTAGAAGATATTCGTATGCATATGAAAAGTTCTGATATTCTGTTAAATACAGCATATCAAGACGGAGATATGGAATTAATCCATTTGCACGAAAAAGTTGAGAGTACCAATATAAAAGAAGTTTTAGATGATATAAAAAATCCAATTCCTTTTATATTACAAAAAGAAAAAATAAAAATTCCTTATATTGTAGGCTATGATTATCATGATACTTTAAAAATAATAGACTTGCAACAAGTTCATCATATGCTGATTGGAGGTACTACAGGTTCAGGGAAAAGTATTGCTGTTCATGCTTTATTATTGAGTGTGATTACTCAAACAAAACCATCTGATGTACGATTTATACTTATGGATTTTAAACAAGGACAAACATTTGAATATTATGAAAATATTCCTCATCTAGCTACTAAAATTATTACAGACAAAATAGAAGCTATCAACGTATTAGATTGGCTAAATAATGAAATGAATAGACGACATAAATTAAAAAATTTAAACAAAGAGCCTGAAATAATTTGCATTATGGAAGAAGTACTTTCTCTGTTTCATGATGATAAGGAAATAAAAGAAGAAATGATAAACCAATTATCTAATTTATTTGAAAAGGGTAGAAGTGCTAAAATTCATCTCATATTAGTGATACAAAATGCAGATGAAAATATAAAAAAGTCAAGTATTATTAGAAATATCACAACAAAAGTAATATTAAAAACAAGTGATGTTTATCATTCTAATAATATTGCAAGATTAAAGGAGATTCCTGCTCACCGTTTAAGAGGAAAAGGGGATATGTATCTTTTAACAGATAATGGAAAATTAAGACTACAAGGAATTAATGTATTAGAAAAAACAATACTATCTATTGTAAGTAAAATAAAAACAAAACCTTCTTATTTGTTTGAAATAAACGATAGTGATATGTTGATAAATAAAGAAGATACTATTGAAACTATTCCAAAGATAAAAAGTGGTTTAAATGTTACTTTCAAAGGACTTTTTCAATTAGATAATAAAATTTTGGCAGAAATTATTTTATATTTATTTGAATATAAAAAAGTTTCTAATAACAAAATTAAAAATATATATCACATTTCATTTGATACAGCAAATAAGTATATAGAAAAATTGGTAGATATTGGTATATTATATAAAGGAACTGGGAAAACAGGGTATTTCTGTACTATTTCTTCTTATGAAGAAATACCAGAACAGATAATAAAATTATTACAAAAATATAGTAAAAAAGATATCAAGCAATTTAAAAATTATTTTAAATAACTACTTTATACAGCAATAAAAAAGAAGATACAACACGCATCTTCTTTTTTATATGTCTATCTGCTTTTTTCTATAGCAGTTTTTATTCTATATCAAAAGTGCAACTTCTTCTTCAGATAGTCCTGTCATTTTAGAAATGAATGTAATCGTCATTCCCTCACTTAAAAGATTTTTCGCTATTTCTATACTTTTTTGTTGCAATCCTTGTTGTAATCCTTTTTCTCTACCTTCTGCACGTTCTTGCAATCTTTCTTCCTCAGTCAAACGTACCATATACTTATCCTCCTCACTCAAATGCTCTAGCACAGATGGGTCAGCAACTGCTGCTTCATATTCTTGTAAAAGTAATGCTCCTAATGTTGTTTGTCCATATGATGAAACAAATTTTTGATAACTTTCTTCTGTTTCAATTTCAAAAAAATATCTTAATATTTGCAGTTCCTGACTATTTTGCTCTGAAATATGTTTGATATTTACTTCATGTATTGTCATTAAATCACTATAAATTTCATGCGTTACTTCATCTATCAGTTTAATTTTTCTGTTCGTCACTGTATGTTTAAGGGGAGCTTCTGTCAATATAAATGTGACAATAACACTTTGCAAATTTTCATATTTGCTCTTTTCTACTTTTTGAGATGCAATTTCTCTACAAGCATAATATACCGTTCTGTTTCGTATTCTGTCTTTACTATATACCCTTTGTAAATCTAGCGTAATAATACGATTATCAACAGACCTTGTTTGAATATCAAAGTATACAGAATTTAACGCTGCTTTATGCAAATCATTTTTATATTCTGCTACAATATCTATAAGTTCTATATGTTCCCCTAGTATTACTTCTAAAGTTTTTTCACAAAGCTCTTTATTTAAAAACATCACTGTAAAAACGACATCTGCCTTTGGTAAATATTCTATATGAAAACTCATTTTACTATCATACTTTTTTCTGCTTTTTTCTCATCTCAATTTAAAAGTGCAACTTCTTCTTCAGATAGTCCTGTTGTTTCAGAAACAAATGCAATATCCATTCCTTTATTTAAAAGATTTTTTGCTATTTCTATACTTTTTTGTTGCAGTCCTTGCTGTAATCCTTTTTCTCTACCTTCCGCACGTTCTTGCAATCTTTCTTCATCCGTCAAACGTATCATATACTTATCCTCCTCACTTAAATAGTCTAGCACAGATGGGTCAGCAACTGCTGCTTCATATTCTTGTAAAAGTAATGCTCCTAATGTTGTTTGTCCATATGATGAAACAAATTTTTGATAATTTTCTTCTGTTTCAATTTCAAAAAAACATCTTAATATTTGCAGTTCCTGACTATTCTGTTCTGAAATATGCTTGATGTTTACTTCGTGTATCGTCATCAAATCACTATAAACTTCATGTGTTGTTTCATCTATCAGTTTAATTTTTCTGTTAGTAACAGTATGCTTGAGCGGAGCTTCTGTCAATATAAAAGTAACGATAACACTTTCTAAATCTTCATATTTGCTCTTTTCTACTTTTTGAGAAGCAATCTCTCTACAAGCATAGTATATTGTTCTTTTTCGTATACGCTCTTTACTATAAACTCTTTGCAAATCCAGTGTAATAATACGATTATCAACAGACCTTGTTTGAATATCAAAGTATACAGAATTTAACGCTGCTTTATGCAAATCATTTTTATATTCTGCTACAATATCTATAAGTTCTATATGTTCCCCTAGTATTACTTCTAAAGTTTTTTCGCAAAGTTCTTTGTTTAAAAACATCACAGTAAAAACAACATCTGCCTTTGGTAAATATTCCATATGAAAACTCATTTTTCTATAACACCTTCCTATTATCATATTTCTATTATACCATAGTTTTTCAATCGAAAATAGTCTTTCTCTATCAGTAGAAAAACTATTTTTTATCCCAAATAAAAGTACTGCAATTTGTACTGCAATTATCATAAAAAGTATCTACGATATGGATTTTATGGAAATCAAAAAATATCAAAAATGCTGTATTTTAGGCATTTTACAAATTTGCAAATATAGTAAAAGAAAACTCTTAATCAGTGGGTCTAGGGTTCGAGCCCCTAAAGGTGCAGTTTAAAAAGCGGAGTTTTGTGACATTTGTCATGGGGTTCCGTTTTTTTATTTTTTCTAAAATAGTGTAAAGTAAGCAAATATAGCCTCACAAATGTTTAAAACCTACCTAAAACAGTTATAAAAAATTAATTATAAAAATAAACCAACAAATCAAGTTGGTTTATTTTTGTTTTCTTCAATCAAATGGAATTGTTCTACCAAAGTTTTCATAATTTGTGCTTCTTTAGAAAGTTCTTCACTTGTTGCAGCACATTGTTTTGCTGTTTTAGAACTCGTTTGTATAATATTAGAAATTTGTTGAATATTATTTGTAACTTCCTGCATATCAGTAGATTGTTCAGAATAAGTTTTTGAAACAGATTCTATAATTTTAACAATTAAATGTGCATCTTTTAAGGTTTCATTTAAAGATTGTGCCGTAGCATCTGCAATAGAAACACCATTATCCACAGCAGAAATTGAATTTGCAATAAAAGCTCTAGCATTTTTTGCAGCTTCTGCACTTTTTGCAGCTAAATTTCCTACTTCTTCTGCTACAACAGCAAATCCTTTTCCAGCAGTTCCCGCTTTTGCAGCTTCAATAGAGGCATTTAAGGATAATATATTCGTTTGAAAAGCAATATCCTCAATCGCATTTACAATTTTCTCAATTTTCTGTGAAGAAGTATAAATATGTGACATTGCTGCAATCATTTTTTCCATTTGGTTATTATCTTGATTTAATTTTTTACTCATAGACAACGTCAATTCACTAGCAGACTGGCATTGCTGCGCAGACTGTTTTACACTTTGTGTAATTTGATTGATATGTTGCACCAGTGCGTCAATCTGCCGAAATTGCTCTGATGCACCTTGATTTAATAATTGCGCATTATTGGAAAGTTCTGCTGCACTAGAAGATACTTGAAAAGAAGAATGTGCAATTTGTTGTATCATATCATTCATATTTTCCGTAATATAATAAAAAGCCATTTCAATTTGAGCAAATTCACCATAATAATTTTGTGTGGTATGAATGTTCAAATTACTCTTAGAAATTTGTGTCAAAATAGAAGAAATTTCTGTTATAATTTCGTTTAAATACTGTGCTGTACTAGAAAAAGTTTCTGCAAGTACGCCAATCTCATCTTTATATTTTAAAGTAATAGAAGTATGTAAATTTCCTTTTTCTATTTGTTTTGCAACCTTCATAATTTCCTTTAATGGGCGCAGTCTGTTAAACAACATTCTAACGCACAATATAATAGAAATCACTAATGCTATTGCAAATACACATAAATTGATACATGTTTGTCGTAATAATTGCTGAGATATAATACTTTTAGGATAAGCAAAGCCAATTGTCCAATTTGTATTTTTTTCTTTTGCCGCAATAAAATACTTTTCTTTTCCATCATAATCCTTTTGTAATTGTATGTTATTTGTAACATTATTTAAAAAATGTAACTCAGAAAAATTTTGTACATTTGTTGTTCTATCATTTGTGGTTCGATACTCTACATTTTGATGAAACAAAATATTATTATCATTATCCAATAAATATAAATAAGAACCATCTGCTGCAAAATAATTATCAACCATATCTTTAATGGCATTGATAGACAAATCACGTGCAACAATTCCATAAAGTTGGTCATTCTCTTTTAAAGGCATGGAAATGGTAATAACAGAAGTAATTCCGTCTGTAGCATCAATATAAGGTGTAGAAATACATAAACCATCTTTTTCTATTGTATTGATATAATATTCTCTTTCTAAAGCATTAAAATCCTCATCTGGTATCCAACCATCACCAGATATCATTTCTCCCGTTGTCAAAACAACATAATCTGACACAACACCATAAGCAGCACCATAATTAGTAGACTGTTCTACAAGGTCAAAGAGTTGTTCTCTGTTACGCATTTCTTGTGGAATGGAAAGGATAGAATTTCCAACACTATCAATTTGTGCAATTCTAAGAGAAAGCCAATCACTGATGGACTTTTCATAATAATTTAAGGTATATTCCATTGTTTTTTCCATAGAATCCGTAATAAATTCTTTTGTTGTAACATAATTAGAGAAAAAGGTAAGAGAAATGGAAGCAATCATTATGATACTAATAAAATAAGCCATATTAGAAACCAATGATGATTGTTTTTGATTTTTGTGCATGGAAAATTCCCCTTTCTTACTTGAGACTTCCATTTATAAAAGTAGAAAAATGAGTATTTATTTCAATTTTCTAGTCTGCCTCATTTTTATTATCTAATGATTTTTTATTCTTGTCAATAAATGTTACATGAAATGTTAAAAAGGTGCATGAAATGCATTTTTTTATAAAAAAAGAGCCCCTTTAGGCTCTTTTCTTTTTTTATAAATTATTCACTTTTTTCTGCTGCTTTTGGAGCATCTGTTTTTGGTGGAGCAGGTTTTTTTCCTGTCAAAACACCTTTTGGACATTTATTGGCACAGATGCCACAAGCTTTACATTTATCGTAATCAATGACTGCTAAATTGTCTACAACATGAATGGCATCAAAAGGACAATTTTTTTCGCAGATTTTGCAGGCAATACAGCCAGCAGAACATACTTGATTTACATTTCTACCAATATCCTTAGAAGAACATTGTACTTTTACTTTCTTTTTTACAGGAAGCAATTCAATAATATGTTTTGGGCAAGTAGAAACACATTTTCCACAAGAAACACATTTATCTTTATCAATCACAGCAATACCGTCTACAATTTCGATAGCACCAAAAGCACAAACTTTTTTACAACTGCCTAAACCAAGGCAGCCATAAGTACAACTTTTTGCACCAGCGCCAGCTAACTGCATTGCCATCGTACAATCATCTAAACCAAAGTAGGTATATTTTTCTTTTGCTATTTCACAAGTACCCTGACATTTTACAAAGGCTGCGGTTGGTTCTGAGGAACCTGCTTCTATACCCATAATAGAGCCTATTTTTTCAGCAACAGCCGCACCACCAACAGGGCAGGCATTGACTGGAGCGGTACCTGCAACAATCGCTGCTGCGCAGCCACCACAACCGGGAAAACCACATCCACCACAGTTTGCACCAGGTAATGCTTCTAATACTTCTCCCAATTTTGGGTCTTCTTCAACAGCAAATATTTTGCCAGCATAACCAAGTCCTGCGCCAAGAACAACACCCAAGCCGCCAATGCTTATAATGGGGTTAATAATATTCATAATATCCATGATTTGCACACTCCTTGTTTAAAGTTTGATTAAGCCTTGGAATCCCAAAAAGGCGATTGACATAATTCCTGCGGTAATGAGTGCCATAGGGAAACCGTCAAATGCTTTTGGTGTATCATTAAATTCTATTCTTTCACGGATACCAGCAAACAAAATAATTGCAAGTGCAAAACCTGCTGCACCACCAATACCGTTTAAGATGGATTGAATAAAGTTATATTTATTTTGCATATTAACAACTGCAACACCTAAAACTGCACAGTTTGTTGTAATCAAAGGTAAGAATACACCAAGTGCCTGATACAAAGAAGGTGAAGATTTTTTCAAGAACATCTCTACAAACTGAACTAATGCTGCAATAACCAAGATAAAAGCAATGTTATAAAGATATTCAATATGTAATTTTACTAATATAAAGTTATAAACCATGTAAGCAGCCGCACAGGCAATGGTAATAACGAAAATTACAGCAACACCCATACCCGTCGCAGTTTCTACCTTTTTGGAAACACCAAGGAAAGGGCAGATACCTAAAAACTGTGATAAAACGTAGTTATTTACAAAAATACCAGCTAATACTAACAATATCAGATTCATTTATATCCTCCTCTCCTTACGCTTTTTTCTTGTTTTTAAAGTGGTTTAACAATGCCATTAAACAGCCAAGTGTAAAGAAAGCACCTGGTGCCATAACAAATAACAATGTTTTTGGAAAAGCCTCTGGCAATACAGTTACATTAAACAATGTGCCAGCACCAATAAACTCACGTACAAGACCTAAAAAGCCAAGTGCTACTGTAAAGCCAAGACCCATACCAATACCATCGAATATGGAGTCGATAGGAGAGTTTTTAGAAGCAAATGCTTCTGCTCTTGCCAATATCAAACAGTTTACAACAATCAAAGGAATATAAAGACCCAATGACGCATTTAAAGAAGGCAAATATGCCTGCAACAAAAACTGTATAATGGTAACGAATGTTGCAATAACAACGATAAAGCAAGGGATTCTAACTTTATCTGGAATTACCTTTCTCAAAAGAGAGATAAAAAGGTTTGAACAAATTAAAACGGCTGCTGTAGAAAGTCCCATACCAATCCCGTTAATCGCAGAACTGGTAACAGCCAGTGTAGGACACATACCAATAACCTGTGAAAAGGTTGGGTTTTCATCAATAATACCATTTTTAATAATTTTCACTGGATTGCCCATTAATTAGCACCTCCGTTTGCATTTACCCATTCTACTGCTTCAGCGGCACCACTGGAAACAGCTCTGGAAGTAATTGTAGCACTTGTAATAGGAACGATTTCGCCGCCATCTTTGGTTACTTGAATATTTCCAGATTTTCCAACAAATTGTTCATAAAAATCAGGAGAGGTAGCCAAAGCACCTAAACCTGGTGTTTCTGCATGGGATAATACTCTTAAGCCTGTTACAGTGCCATCGATAGCAACACCAACCATAGTACCCACTTCTCCACCAAAGCCGCTTGGACCTGTTGTCAAAACATAGCCAATGGTTTCGCCATCTTTGGTTGCTTTTGCAACTTTTTTAATGGTGCCTTCTATGGTATCACCATTTTCAATATCAAGAAGTGTTTCAAATGCAACACCATCTTCTGGCATAACAGCTGCCATTGCTTCTGCTTCTGTTTTTGCAGTTTGTGCAGCAATCGCACCTTGGGTTGTTTCAGAAACAATACCTAAAAGCATTGCAGCAACGGCTGTAATAATCAATAATACAACTGCTGGTCTTACAATTTCCTTCATGATTTTTTCACCTCCAAAGCACCAAATATCTTAGGTTCTGTGAAACGGTCAATCAAAGGAACACAAAGGTTCATAATCAAAATAGAGTAAGAAACGCCTTCTGGATAACCGCCAAAAATACGGATTAATGTTGTTAATAAACCACAGCCTAACGCCATAATAATCTGTCCCAGTGGAGTAACAGGAGAAGAAGCATAGTCTGTTGCCATAAAGAATGCACCTAACATTAAACCGCCTACCAGTATTTCATATTGAGGGATTCTAACACCATTTCTACCAATCAGTGCTGTCAATATAAATACTGTTGCAATATAAACAACAGGGATTCTCCAACTAATTACATGTCTTACGATTAAATAAACGCCACCAATAATTAAAGCAATGGCACTTGTTTCACCAATACAACCACCAACAGTACCCACAAGTGCATTTAACATATCGCTGCTTGCAGCTGTTGTAATGTCACCAGCTTTTAATAAAGCAAGAGGTGTTGCTACTGTTACTGCATCAACACCAGCAGGTGCAGGCCATGTTGTCATAGGTGTTGGATAAGATGCCAATAAAAACGCTCTTGCTGCCAAAGCAGGGTTAATAAAGTTTTGACCTAAACCACCAAAAAGTTGCTTTGCAATAATAATTGCAAACGCACTACCTACAATTGGCATCCAATAAGGAGCAGATGCAGGCATATTCATTGCTAAAAGTAAGCCTGTTACAGCTGCACTTAAGTCTGTAACGGTAATTGGTTTTTTCATTAATTTTTGATATAAATACTCAAAGAAAATCGCTGAAGCTATGGAAATCACCATAAGAACCAAAGCATTCAGTCCAAATACATAAATACCCATCAATGCTGCGGGAGTCAGTCCAATTAAGACATCACGCATAATGCCCTGTATCGAGTCCTTGGAGCGGACATGAGGGGTACCTGATACTATAAATTTATCCATGATTCAATTATCCCCCTTACTTAACTTTTTGCTTTTGCTTTTTCAGCTTCCGCTCTTGCTTTTGCGGCTGCGGCTGCTTTTTTACCAGCTTCAATTTTTTTGGTTGCACGGATAGATTGTGCCAACTGACGTTTTGCAGGACATTCAAAAGAACAACTACCACACTCAATACAATCCAAACCATGATGTTTTACAAAGTTCTCGCCATCGCCACGAATTGCAAATTGATTCAGCATAAAAGGCATCAAGCCCATTGGACAATGGTCAACACATTTTGCACAACGAATACAATTTCTTTCTTCTGGAATAAAAGCTTCCTCTGCTGTAAAGCATAAAAGACCAGAAGATGTTTTTACTGTTGCAACATCAAGTGTAAAGAGTGTAGGACCCATCATAGGACCGCCAGCAATCAATTTTGCAGGTGGATTATCTTCTTTAAATCCACCAATAGCGTCTACAATATCTCGCATTGTCATACCAATTCTAATTTTGTAGTTGCCAGGATTTTTTACAGCACCGCCTGTTACTGTCATAACCCTCCTCATTAAAGGTCTGCCTCTGAACAATGCTCTTTCGATGGCAACAACAGTGTCCACATTGTCAACAATACAGCCAGCACTTGCAGGCAATGCACCAGATTTTACTTCTCTTTTAGTAATGGAGTAAATCAGATGTTTTTCAGAACCTTGTGGAAATTTGGTAACAAGTGGTTGTACTGTAATGTTAGAAATTCCTTCACAGGCTTTTGTCATTGCTTCGATTGCTTTTGGTTTATTTTCTTCAATGCCAATGACACCTTTTGCGTTAGGGTGTAATTTTAACATTACTTGCAATCCTCTGACTACTCTTTCGGATTCTTCTAACATAATACGATAGTCGCAAGTCAAATAAGGCTCACATTCTGCCGCATTAATCAATATGTAGTCAATGGGTTGGTCTTTGGGAGGGTTTAGTTTAACATGGGTTGGAAAGCCAGCACCACCTAAACCGACCACACCTGCATTTTTAATGCAGTTAAGAATTTCTTCATTGCTCATTTTGGTATAATCCTGCGCCTGATTGAGTCCTTCTGCTTCAACCATTTTTGCATCGTTTTTGATAACAATGGCTTTTACCATGTTACCACCCGGAACAAGCATAGGGCGAATATCTGTTACTTCGCCAGAAATACTGGAAAAGATAGGAGAGGACATAAAAGCAGGTGATTCTGCAATTTTTTGTCCCACCTTAACATAATCGCCAATAGCAACTAATGGTTCACAGGGTGCGCCTATGTGCTGAGACATAGGGAAAAACAATTCTGAATTTTCTTTTGGGAGTATCACCTTGATAGGCTGTTCTGCAGAAAGTGCTTTGCCATCTGGTGGGTGTACTCCGCGTTTGAATGTTAAAGCTTGCATAGTATCCCCCTCTGTTTAATAAATTTTTTTTAGAAGTAATACAATTTACGATAAAGCATATAAGTGCATCAAAGGAAACAAAACTTATTTTAATATAAAATGAAATACTTCTCAACTATTTTTTGTATAAAAACATTATTTTTTATAAAAGCATTGTATTTTTGTTTTTTACTGCATAGAAAAACAAAAATACGAAAGGATTGTCATAGAGAAGAAAAGACGCTATCAAAATATTTCTTATGCACTTCATATGTTATAGTAACAGTTTACTATTATTTATACAAAAAGTAAATGATAATTTATTACAAATTGATAATTTATTTGAAATTTTGAAAAATTTTTTTTATTTCTTGTACAAAAAACGATACAATACAAAAAATGGTGTTTGTACTAATTTTTATGCATAGTAGAAGATTTTGAAACTTCACCTCAAACTCTACCCACTTTTTTGAAAAAAAGTGGGACAAAAAACTTTTTCTTTTGCATACAAGATAAAAAATTTATTGAAAAAATGAACATTTTAAAATTTTATAATTTTTATGCGGTTGCCCTGTATGCTTTATGGCATACTGGATTTTTGTAAAGGAGTATGTTATACTGCAAAAAAAGGTTCTGTTTTTTGCGCTAAGCCTCATAAAATAAAAAAGTATTTTATACAGAAATCACAAAACTAAGGAGAACAAGTATGGATTCTTTTTATTCTATTATTATAGATAAAAAATCAGAAGTACCATTATATCAGCAACTAGCCGAAGGATTATGTCATATGATTGAACAAGGTATTTTAGTAGCAAATAGTAAACTTCCGCCCATTCGTCAGATGGCATCACAATTACATGTAAATGCAGTCACTGTAGTAGCTGCTTATAAATATTTAGAGCAAAAAAAAGTGGTGTATTCTTTAGTAGGTAGTGGTACCTATGTATCTCCTTTGCCCATAGAAAAAATGCCAGAACCGCTTATTTTCCCATCAGTAGATGTGCAAAAACAATATTCTATAGAAGGTGCCATCAACTTTGTAGATAGTTCTATTCCCCAAAGTTTATTTCCTGTAGAAGAATTTAAAGACGCCTTTTATACTGTGCTAGAAAGAGAACAAGGAAATGCTTTTCGCTATTTGGATAGTATGGGTTACTTCCCCTTACGAGAAATTCTTTGTGAATATTTAAAAGAATACACCATTCATGCTTCTGCCGAAAATATACAAATTATATCTGGAGCGCAGCAAGGAATTGACATTATATCAAAGGCACTTGTAAATTATGGAGATACCATATTTACAGAAAAGCCTACTTTTTATGGTGCTTGTGCTACTTTTATGTCCAGAGGAGGGAATGTTATCGGCATTAATATGGAAAAAAACGGAATTGATACCTTAGAATTAGAAAACTTATTAAAAGTGTATCACCCCAAATTTTTATATATTATGGCATATTTTCAAACACCAACTGGTATTTCTTATAGTACAAGCAAAAAAAGAAAACTGCTAGAACTGGCAGAAAAATATCATTTTTATATTATAGAAGATGATAACCTTTATGATTTTTATTATGGAAAAGAAAAAATAATACCTTTAAAAGCATTGGATTATAAAAATAAAGTAATTTATATTAAAAGTTTTTCTAAAATATGGATGCCTGGTCTGCGTATGGGTTTTATGCTTTTGCCTAAAAAGTTGTTGGAAAGTGTACGCTCTGCAAAATACACAACAGATATTTCTACTTCTGGCTTTTTACAAAAAGGCGTAGAATATTATTTAAAAAAATATGGCTGGAAACATCATAGTGAAATTATGCGAAAATATGGTGGTGAACAATATCGCATGGCAGTCAGTGCAGTCAAAAAACACTTAGCAGAAAAAGTAAGTTTTTTACTACCCAAGGGAGGAATTAGTCTTTGGCTAAAACTTCCGCCAAACGTAGAAGCAGAACAATTATGTACCTTGTTATTGCAGCAAAAAGTGATTGTATCACCAAGCACACAGTATTATATGGGGCAAAAAGAAAACAATGAAAACATTCGAATTTGTTTTTCTAATGTAAAACAAAGAGAACTTGAAGAAGGTATGAAAAAAATTAATCTTGTCATTGAGAGATTGCAAAATGCCCCTTGACAATTTTCTTTCCTATCGCTATAATTTTCTATATCTTATGGAAAACGCTATAAAAAGAAGAAGTACACAAAAATACAGCTTTACAGAGAAAAACGAAAAGGTGGAAGCGTTTTAAGTATGATTTGTGGAAGCAGTCTTTTTAACAATTTTGTTGGCGGTGGGGCGGAAAATAAGTATGTCCTAACGTAAGCCTGCGTTAAAGGCATCAGAGTGATGCTTTTGCATAAGAAGGGTGGTACCACGAGATTTTCCCGTCCCTTGACCGATTGGTCAAGGGCGTTTTTTATTTTATAAATAAAGGAGGAAGTAACACAATGAAAAAATTAGGAGTAAATGAAATAAGAGAAAAATTCCTTCGATTTTTTGAAGAAAAAGACCATTTACGTTTACAAAGTTTTTCCATTATACCACATAATGACAACAGTTTATTATTAATCAATTCTGGCATGGCACCTTTAAAACCTTACTTTACAGGGCAAGAGGTTCCACCAAGAAAAAGAGTAACAACCTGTCAAAAATGTATCCGTACAGGAGATATTGAAAATGTAGGAAAAACAGCACGTCATGGTACATTTTTTGAAATGTTAGGAGATTTTTCTTTTGGTGACTACTTTAAAAATGAAATTATCCCCTGGTCTTGGGAATTTGTAACAGAAGTGTTGGAAATCCCCAAAGAAAAACTTCATGTTACCGTTTATTTAGATGATGATGAATCTTATGATATTTGGCATAAAGTAGTAGGATTACCAGAAAATCGTATTACAAGATTAGGAAAAGAAGATAATTTTTGGGAACATGGTTTAGGCCCTTGTGGCCCTTGTACAGAAATTTATTATGACAGAGGTGAAGAATATGGCTGCAACAGTCCAACTTGTGGTGTTGGCTGCGATTGCGACAGGTATATGGAATTTTGGAATCTGGTATTGACGCAATTTGATAAAAAAGAAGATGGCAGCTATGAATTGTTAGAGCAAAAAAATGTAGACACCGGCATGGGGCTAGAAAGAATGGCAACCATTATGCAAGGGGTAGACTCTATTTTTGATATTGATACTGTACAAAATATTATAAAAAGAGTTTGTGAAATTGCTGGTGTGGAATATGGAAAAGATAAAAAAACAGATATTTCCGTTAGAGTGATTACAGACCACATTCGTTCTGTAACAGTTATGGCAGCAGATGGTGTATTGCCTTCCAATGAAGGGTGTGGCTATGTATTGCGTCGTTTATTAAGACGTGCTGCACGTCATGGTAAATTATTAGGAATCAAAGGGGAATTTTTAGCTGAATTAAGTAAAACAGTGATTGAAAATTCTGGTGATGCTTATCCAGAATTAGTAGACAAAAAAGACCATATTTTTAAAATATTGACCTTAGAAGAAAACAGTTTTTATAAAACCATTGACAAAGGTATGGAATTATTAAAAGCTGATATTGAAGAAATGAAAAAAGCCGGCGAAAAAGTAATGTCTGGTGAAAAATCCTTCCGTCTTTATGATACCTATGGTTTTCCGATTGATTTAACAAAAGAAATATTAGAAGAAGAAGGTTTCTCTTTAGATGAAGCTGCTTTTGAAAAAGAAATGAAACAACAAAAAGAAAGAGCCAGAGCTGCAAGAGGAGAAAGTACCTTTATGGGTGCAGATGAAAATGTTTATCATCAATTAGATGTTGCTATGAAAACTGCTTTTGCTGGATATGATGTAAAAGAAGTCAATACCAAAGTGTTGGCATTAGTTGCCAATGATGCTGTTGCAAAAACTGCAACTGCAGGAGATAGTGTTTCTATATTTTTAGAAAACACACCATTTTATGCAGAAAGTGGTGGACAAGTAGGCGATAAAGGTATTATTCAAACAGAAATCGGTAAGGTAGAAATTACAGATTGTATCAAAGTAGTCGGCGGAAAAATTGCGCACATTGGTATTGTAACAGAAGGCAGCATTTCTGTAGGGGATACCGTTTGTGCAAAAATTGATTTTCAGATAAGAATGGCAACCTCTCGAAATCATAGCGCAACGCATCTTTTACAAAAGGCATTAAGAACCGTTTTAGGTACACATGTAGAGCAGGCTGGTTCCTATGTCAGTGCAGAAAGACTCCGCTTTGACTTTACTCATTTTGCAGCACTAACAGAACAGGAAATAAAAGAAGTGGAAAGCATCGTTAATCAAAAGATTTTTGAAAGTCTGCCGGTTACCATTAGTGAAAAATCTATTGAAGATGCAAGAAAAATGGGGGCTATGGCATTATTTGGTGAAAAATATGGAGAGATTGTCAGGGTCGTCAAAATGGGAGATTTCAGTATTGAGCTTTGTGGTGGTGCACATTTAAGCAACACAGCACAAGTAGGTTCTTTTAAAATTATTTCGGAAAGTGGTATTGCAGCCGGTGTTAGAAGAATAGAAGCCTTAACAGGTACAGAACTCTTAAAATACTATCAAGCACAAGAAGAACAAATCAAAAATATTTGTAAAATTGTAAAAGCAAATACAGATACGGTAGTGCATAAAGTAGAGCAAATGGTTGCAGAACAAAAAGAAACAGCAAAAGAAATGGAAAAATTAAAAGCAAAACTAGCAGGTAGTGCAGTAGAAGAAATCCTATCCAGAAAAGAAGAAATCAATGGAATTTCTGTCATCTGTGCAAACATCAAAGAAGCAGATGGAAACGCCCTAAAAACAATGGGCGACCAATTAAAAGTAAAATTAGGCTCTGGTGTCATTATTTTAGCAAGCGGAAAAGAAAACAAAGTAAATCTGCTTGTCATGGCAACAGATGATGTTGTAAAAAAAGGTGTTCATGCAGGAAATATTGTCAAAGCAGCAGCAGCTTGTTGTGGTGGCGGCGGCGGTGGTCGTCCAAATATGGCACAGGCAGGCGGTAAAGATGTTTCTAAAATAGAGGAAGCACTCCAAAAAGCAAAATCTTTGCTTTAATATCATAATATTAAAAACCTCAAGAGTACAATTCTTGAGGTTTTTTAATTATTCAATCCGTTATATAGTTTTGTAAAATATTACATATTTTTTAGTAAATAAAGTATATTTTTAGTAAAAATAAAAAATAATACATAAATTATACAAAAATATAAATTTTAATATATATTTTTTTCATTAATGTTGAATATTGTCTGTTTATGTCACTTATTGTATCATATTTATAGATTTATAAATCTAATTTATTTAAAATAGAGGATAAATTTTATGAAGAAAAAATTTGTAATGATGCTTTTATCTGCTATGATGGTGACAGGAAGTATGTCTATAGCTCATGCAGCAGAACTTGATAAAGATTTTGCTGATATGACTATAGAAACTGAAGGAGTAGAGCCACGAAAGGTCGATACATCTGGTTCATTTTCGCTTTCCGCTGGTCAAAGTTTTAAAAAATCATTCAAAGTAGGTAATCTTATTGGAGCAGATCATGATGCTTTCAATGTTAAAGTTGAAATTAATAGTGGTGCTACAGCAGATCTTATTGTTACTATTACAAGTGATGATGGTTATTATTACTCTGAAAATATTACGAGTGATACAACAATTACAGTAAAAAATTGTGATCCTGATGAAAAATATACAGTTAAATTTTCTACTGATGCTTACGATGCAACGGAACATATAAGTGGAAAATATTATATTACAAGTTATATTAAATAATTTTTAAAATAAATAAGGAAGGTTGTTTATAACTATTTTATTTTTAATATTTAAGGGGGAGAATGACATGAGCATTACCATAATAAAATTGATTGCTGCTTTTTCCATGCTATTAGACCATATTGCTGCGGTTTTTGGTATAGAAGGTTGGTGGTTTTTTGGTGGTGAAATACTGAGAAATACAGGCAAGATAGCATTTCCTTTATTTGTTTTTGCTATAGTAAATGGCTGGTACCATACAAAAGATAAACAAAGATATTTTTATAAGCTTGTCTTGTTTTCTATTCTTTCTCAAATCCCCTATTCTTTAGCATTTAGTCCTATAAATTTAAGGACTTTAGATTCGGGAGAAAAATTTTTTAAAATTAGTCTTAACTATAAAATTCCTATCTTGCTGTTTTTTGGCATAATTTTATTATGTAATTATTATTTTATGAAAAAAAATAAGATTTCTTTAGAAAAGCATCATAAGATACTGTTTTTATTATTTTTATGGAATAGTGTTTTTATTAGAATCAATGGAATAGAGATATTATATGACCAGATAAACGTATTAAATACATTTATCTGTGGATTATTGATTATACAACATTATGAATTTATGAAAAAAAATAAGATAGATAAAAAATATATTTGTTCTGTTCTAAATTCTGCTGTCTTTATCCTACTTTCTTTTTTTAAAGCTGATTATGGTACCTATGGGGCAGGAATATTTCTCATTTTATTATCTTATTTTACTTATCATAAAAAAATGCTGAATTGCATTATCATCATTATTTGGTCTTTTATCTTTTATGGAATTTTATATTCTAATTTACAAAATGCATTGTTTACAATCATTAGTGTCCCATTTATATTGTTATACAATGAAAAAAAACTTCCTCGTTTTAAAAATTTCTTTTATCTATTTTATCCCTTCCATCTTCTTTTACTTGGGATAACAAATATAATCATAAAATTATATTAAAAAAATAAAAAGAATAACATTACATAAGAAACAAAAATCCTCAACCCAAAAACAGGACTGAGGATTTTTATTTTGTTTTAAGGTCCTCCATCTTCTTCCATATCTTCCAAACGTTTTGGTTTAACAGGTAAACCTTGATGCATTTGTTGAAAGTCGGATTCTTCTGCATACATTTCATTAATTTTATACAGTAGTGTCATTAAACTGTCTGTAAGATGTACATTTTCTACAATAATATCTTCTGGTACTTGTAAATCTACATGACTAAAATTCCACATCCCCTTGATACCCCATTTTGCTAAATCATTTGCTACTTTGGCAGCTTGTGAGCGGGGTAATGTTAGAATTGCAACATCAATATCATTGTTTTTTATAAATTCTTCCATTTTATCAATGTCATATACCTCTATCCCACGTATGGTCATACCAATCAAGCGAGGGTTGACATCAAAAACTGCTTTTATTACAAAACCACGTTTTTCAAAGCTGGCATAATTGACAAGTGCTTGCCCGATGTTGCCGCCCCCTACAACAATTAAATGATAGACACGGTCTAAACCTAATATTTTTTTAATTTCATTGTAGAGATATTCTACATTGTAGCCATAGCCTTGTTGTCCAAATCCACCAAAGTTATTTAAGTCCTGACGGATTTGGGAAGCTGTGATATTCATTTTAGCACTAAGCTCTTTAGAAGAAATTCTGGTAATATCGCTTTCAAGTAAATCTCCTAAATAGCGGAAATATCTAGGCAATCTATTGATAACTGCCATAGAAACTTTCTTTTCATTATCCATAATAACCAAATCCTCTCCGCTTTGACGTAATCTCAGTATAGCACTATTGTTATTTTATTGTCAACGATAACTCTTTTATTTTATCATATTTTCTGCTATGATATAAAATAGTGTAATAAAAACAGGAGGTTTTTACAAATGATATTAGCTTGCAAACAAATTCAAAAAGCATTTGGTATCAATACCATATTAGATAACGTTACATTTCATGTAGAAGAAAGAGAAAAAGCAGCGATTGTAGGAGTCAATGGAGCTGGAAAGACTACCTTATTTAAGATATTAACAGGGGAGATGGGAGCAGACAAGGGAGAAATTTATTTAAAAAAAGAGGCTTCTCTTGCTTACTTAGCACAGAACCAACAGATTGATACAGAAAAAACAATCTGGCAGGAAATGATGACTGTATTTGAAAAAATCTATCAAGAAGAACAGAATCTTCGTGAAATGGAAAACAAAATGTCAAACCTTTCCGGGAAAGACTTGTCAGACCACATAAAAAAATATGCACAAGCACAGCAAAATTTTGAACATAATGATAACTATGGTTATGAAAGTCGTATAAAAGGTGTCTTAAAAGGTTTAGGTTTTTTGGAAGAAGATTATAATTTGCCAGTTTATCAACTTTCAGGTGGACAAAAAACAAGAGTTTATTTAAGTAAACTTTTGTTATCAAAGCCAGATATTTTACTTTTAGACGAGCCTACTAATCATTTAGATATTTCTTCTATCCAATGGTTAGAGGACTTTTTGAAAGGGTATCAAGGAACCGTATTATTAATTTCCCATGATAGATATTTTTTAGATAAGATTGTTACAAAAGTTATTGAAATTGAAAATAAAAAATCTTCTGTTTATGAAGGAAATTATACTTTTTATAGTAAGCAAAAAGAGATTAACCGCCAAATACAGCAAAAAGCCTATGAAGTACAGCAAAAAGAAATCAAACATCAAGAAGATGTCATTAAAACATTACGAGCATTTAACCGCGAAAAATCCATCAAAAGGGCAGAAAGCAGAGAAAAAGCCTTAGAACGTATGGAAAAAGTAGAAAAACCAGAAAATTTACCTACAAAAATGCGCTTACGTTTAACTCCTAAAATTACAAGCGGAAATGATGTATTAAAAGCAGAAAATTTAAAAAAATCATTTGATACACTTCAATTATTTCAAAATGTAAATTTTGATATTAAAAGAGGAGAAAAAGTTGCAATTATCGGGCCAAATGGGGTTGGAAAAAGTACACTTTTTAAAATATTGCTGGGAAAAGTAAGGCAAGATGCAGGAGAAATTAAAATTGGAACCAATGTCCACATTGGCTATTACGACCAAGAACAACAAGAACTGGAGGAAAGCAAAACTATTTTTCAGGAAATTGCAGACGCTTATCCAACCATGGAAAGCGGAAAAATTCGTAATATTTTAGCCGCTTTTGTTTTTACAGGAGATGATATTTATAAAACCATTTCTTCTTTAAGTGGCGGAGAAAAAGGACGTATTTCTCTTGCAAAGATTATGCTTTCCAATGCAAACTTATTGATGCTGGACGAACCTACAAACCATTTAGATATGTATTCAAAAGAAATTTTAGAAGATGCTATTAATTGTTATGAAGGAACTGTTATCTACATTTCCCATGACAGATATTTTATCAATCGGACAGCGCAAAAAGTATTAGAATTGACATCAACTGGTGTTAATCAATATTTAGGAAATTATCAATATTATTTAGAAAAAAAGCAGGAACAAGAACAAAACAATAAAACAGAAACAAAACAAGTTACCTATATCGTATCAGAAGGAAAAGCGGATTGGTTAAAACAAAAAGAACAGCAAGCACAAGAAAGAAAAGCTGCTGCAAAAGTAAATAAAGTGGAACAGGAAATTGAACAAACAGAAACAAAAATCAAAGAACTAGATACTATGTTATTTGAAATTCATGCTGATTTTAGTAAAGCACAAGAGTTATTTGAACAAAAAACGCAACTAGAAGAACAATTAGAACAACTTTATCAAAAATGGGAGGAATTACAATAAATGATTTATATATTCATTAGTTTACTGTTAGGATTTTTGATTGGATATAAAAAATGGTTAAACGAAAAAATGATATTGTTAAATGGTAAATTACAGACTGTTTTTTTGCTTTTACTCATTTTTGTAATGGGTATGAGTATTGGTATGGATAAAAGCATTTTAACACAACTGCCAGCATTAGGGGGAACTGCTTTTATATTTGCAGTTGCGGCTTGTATAGGAAGTGTTATTGTAGTGTATATTATTTCTCGTATTTTTTTTAAGGAGGAAAAAAAATGAGTATTATTATATTTGCAACACTCCTTTGTGGAATTGGTGCTGGTATTTTTGTTGGTAATGCAGATGCTGTTTTAATGGAAAAAATATCATCTCTTTTTCTTTGGCTATTACTTTTTTCTGTTGGAATTGATATGGGATTAAACCAGCAAGTTTTTGGTCAAATTAAAAAGTTAGGGTTTAAAATATTATTAATTCCTATTGGTGTAGTCATTGGTTCTCTTTTAGGGGGAAGTGTTGTATCTTTCTTTTTTCCACAATCTTTAAAAGAATGTCTAGCAATTTCCTCTGGTATGGGTTGGTATAGTCTTTCTGGAATTTTGCTGACAAAGGCAGGAAATCCCATTGGAGGCACCATTTCTTTTTTAGCAAATGTTATAAGAGAATTGTTGACCTTCATAAGTGTTCCCTTTATTGCAAAACACATTAATTATTATTGTGCGATTGCTCCCGGTGGTGCAACTGCTATGGACACTACTCTTGCCATTATTTCAAGAAATACAAATGCTACTATTGCTGTTATGGCTTTTGTTAGTGGTGTTTCTCTGACAATGGTAGTACCTATTTTAGTTCCTATTTTTTTATAGTAGATTATTCGGTATAAAATAAAAATATTTTGTATAGGTTAAACAAAAGTAAAAAAATATAAAATGTTTTGTATGACAACAAAGGATAAAAATTAGGTTTTTTATTCCATAATATCTATTTTATTCCTTTTTTTTGGGAACTATTCCTAATTGTATTTTATAACACTTTCATGCATAATAGGGTACAGAAATCAGTTGTAAATCATCAGATTTTGGGGAAAGTCTGTTGAAAAAACCTTTTGGGGATTACAATTTGATACACTTGGCACTGTTTGGTATTATCCTACAGGCAGAGCCAACTCCTTTATTTTTGCCTTGTTCAGAATAAGGCGGTTTACAGTTTTGAAGCACAGAGTATTCTGTGCTTTTTTCATGCAAAAAATTATGTTTATTCTCTTTTATTTTTTTCTCCCCACACACAAAGTTGGTCTAAAATTTCCATCAATGATTTTCCTCGTTCGGACAAGTAATATTCTACTTTAGGGGGAATCTGAGGATATTCTTTTCTTATAATCAAATCATCCTGTTCTAATTCTTTCAGGTTGGAACTTAATGTTTTATCTGTTATATTTTTAAGATACCTTTTCATTTCATTAAATCTTACAGTTTCAAATTCCATAAGACAATACAAAATAACCATTTTATGCTTACCATTTATCAATGACATTGTATAACGAAAACCTGTATCTTCAAAATTTGCTTTTTCTATATAATTTTTTATCATAGAAACATTCACTTCCTTTTATGATAGTACCTATCTTTTATGACAGTACTTGTATTTTTTCCGTTACTTCTCTATAATTGTAATAAAAAAATATGCCGACGTCAATCGGCTTTATGAGGTGATTTTAATGGCAAAAAAAATTATGATTTTAAATGGAAGTCCACGTTTTAATGGAAATACTGCTGCACTGATTGCTTCTTTTACAGATGGTGCAAAATCTGCTGGACATGAAGTTGTCTGTTTCGACCTTCAAAAGATGAATATTCATCCATGTTTAGGTTGTTGTGGTGGTGGAAAAGACCCAGAAAGTCCCTGTGTTCAAAAAGATGATATGCTAAAAATTTATCCTGCATATAAAGAGGCAGACATTGTTGTACTTGCTTCTCCTCTCTATTATTGGACTATCAGCGGACAAATCAAATGTGCCTTTGACCGTCTTTTTGCTGTTGCAGAATGCAATGCGAATCTTGCAAATCCTGTTAAAAGTTCAGTATTACTTATGGCTGCAGAAGGAAATGGCTTTGAAGAATCTGTTTACTGGTATGAACGATTGATGAAACATTTAGGCTGGACAGACCTCGGAAAAGTATTATGTGGTGGTGTATTTCATGTAGGTGATATTAAAGGCAATCCAAAGCTTGAAGAGGCATATCAGCTAGGAAGTACTTTATAACATAGCATAACCCTTTACTTATAAAGTAAAGGGTTATTTTTATTTAGCAATGATGTTTTCCTTCTTTACAATGGTCACCATGTCCATGGTGGTTACAATGAACATCAGGGTCAAAATTTAATTTTCCTGCAAGATAATTTTTGACAGCATCTTCTGCATTTCCAGACACACCCCCAAAAATCTGTATGCCTGCCAGATTTAATGCAGATTTTGCGCCACCTCCAATTCCGCCACATATCAATATCTCTACCTTTTTATCTTTGAGAAAATCCGCTAACGCACCATGTCCTTGTCCATTTGTATCTACAATTTGTTCCATTTTAATTTGATTATTTTCAATTTCATATAATTTGAACTGTTTTGTATGACCAAAGTGTTGAAATACATTTCCATTTTCATAAGTAACCGCAATTTTCATATTTTTTATTTCCTTTCTATAGTATCTTATTTTTTGTTATAATTATTGTGTTTTTCCATTTGCAATACAAGCTTCCATTTTTTGCTATATTGCTTCCCTTCTATCCTACGCTAATAACATTAGTATACGATGATTTTTTTTAAAATACAATAAAAAATACTTTTTTGCATTTATTTTGCTGTTTTTATTGACAAATTGTGACACTTTTTTCCTCTTATTTATTTTTTTTATTTTATCCATATTTTTTTCTAAAATATCTTGCAATTCAAAAAAATATGATATAATCTATCTATAATATATATCCTTAAAAGAGGTGCGATTATGCAAAAATTAATACTAGCAACAAATCTTTTTTCCAGAGCAAATTTATTAAAGCAATTATCTGTTCCTTTTGAAGAATTATTTTGTAAAATTGAAGAAAAAGATGTAGAAATTGAAAATGAATATTCTCCATATGAATGGGTAAAATCTATTTCTGCTATAAAAGCAAAGGCTGTTTTGGACAGAGTACAAGGAGAAGCAATCATTATTGCTGCCGATACTGTCATCACAGATTTTGGAAGAATTTTACACCGCCCTAAAAATAAACAAGAAGCTGTTACTATGCTCAAACACTTGCAGGGACGCAAACACACAACCTACACTGGTTTAACGGTTATTTATCATCATGAAGATGGTACTTATGAAATGGATAGTTATGTAGATGGTGTGGACGTTTATATGCATCACCTTTCTGACAAAATCATTGATGCATATACAGATACAGACGAGCCTTATGATAGACCGGGTGGCTATTCCATCACTGGAAAAGGTGCCCTTTTAATTGAAAATATCTATGGCGACTATTATACATTGGCTGGTTTACCCCTTCGTCTTTTAAATAAGTCTTTGTTTAAACATAATATTGACATCTTAGATTTTTGGATTAAGACACAATAAACATATCTTAAGGCGGTTCGTATTTATTTACAACCGTCTTTTATTATTTTGTAATGTTATTATTGAAATACAGTCAAAAAAGCGGTATGATTACAAGTAAATCATTTCATTTTTTTAATATCCTGCTTAATTTTAACAAAACTGAAAATACTATAATTAATATGATATAAATGAGAGGAGAAATAATTTATGTTTTCAAAAGACATGGGAATTGATTTAGGGACTGCAAACACCCTTGTATATATGCCGGGAAAAGGAATTGTTGTAAATGAGCCTTCTGTTGTAGCAATCAACACACAAACCAAAGAAGTTCTTGCAGTAGGCAATGAAGCAAAAGATATGATAGGTAGAACACCCGGAAATATTGTAGCAATTCGTCCTATGAAAGATGGCGTTATTGCAGATTTTGACACCACACAAGCTATGCTAAGATATTTTATTAATAAAGCGTGTCCTCGTTCTATGTTTGGCTCCAAGCCAAGAGTTGTTGTTTGTGTACCTTCTGGTGTCACAGAAGTAGAAAAAAGAGCTGTATTAGAGGCAGCCGTTTCTGCTGGAGCAAAAGATAAAGATACCTATTTAATTGAAGAACCAATGGCAGCTTCCATTGGTGCTGGTCTTCCCGTAGAAGAACCTACAGGCAGCATGATAGTAGACATTGGTGGCGGAACAAGTGAAGTTGCAGTCATTTCATTAGGTGGCATTGTAACCAGCACCTCTTTACGCATTGCTGGCGATGAACTGGATAATTATATTGTAAATTATATTAAAAAAGAATTTAATCTTGCCATTGGTGACAGAACAGCAGAAGAAATTAAAATTGGAATTGGTTGTGTTTATCCAACAGACCAAATGCAGGAAATGAATGTCAGAGGGCGTGATTTACTTTCTGGATTACCAAAAACAGTAGTTGTTACTTCTACAGAAATTATGGAGGCCTTACATGAACCTGTTTACTCTATTATCGACACCATAAAGCAAACGCTAGAGGCAACACCACCAGAATTAGCTGCTGATGTTATGGAAAGTGGTATTACTTTAACAGGTGGTGGTGCTTTATTGCGAGGATTAGATTATTTAATTTCTGATGAAACTGGAATGCCAGTGCACATTGGAAATGAACCATTAAATTGTGTTGCTACTGGTACTGGTATGGTATTAGAGCATATTGACACATTAAAAGCGGTATTAATTTCACCAAGAAAAATAAGATTTTAATATGGGGAGTATGTATTGTGGATTTTTTTGAAGAACATAAAAAACAAATTATGTTAGCCATTACTGCTATACTACTTGTTGTAATTCTTATCACCTATGGAAAAAAGAAAAATGCTACCATTATAGAAAGTGCGCTTGGCTTTGTTCTGACGCCGGTGCAGGAATTAACAACAGACATTGGCAACTGGGTTGGCAGTAAAATCGATTGGATTCGTGACAAAGATAACTTAGCAACAGAAAATGAACAACTAAAAGAACAAATTGCATTATTAGAAACAGAAAACAAACGTTTAAGAAGATATGGTATAGAAAATCAAAGACTATCAGAGTTATTGAAAATTTCTCAAAAATATGCCAATTATCATACCGTTGGTACAAAAATTATTGCCAAAGACCCTGGAAATTGGTATGATATTTTTTTAATTGATAAAGGCAAACAAGACCATTTAGAGGCAAACATGGTTTTAACTGCTTCCAATGGTTTGGTGGGAAAAATTATAGAAACAGGGGAAACTTATTCCAAGGCGCAATCCATACTAGACAGCAGAAGCTCTGTTCCTGCCATGAGTCTGCGAACAGAAGATTTAGGTGTTGTAAAAGGAGAATACTCTCTTATGAATCATGGTCTTTGTCGCATGGAATATATTGATTCTGAAGCAGAAATTATAGAAGGAGATGAAATTGTTACTTCTAATTTAAGTGATGTATATCCGTCGGGTATTACCATTGGCAGAGTAAAAGAAATTAAAACAGAAGCAAATGGTTTAACAAAATATGCTATTATTGAGCCTTATGTTGATTTTAAACACCTTGATACGCTTTTAGTTATTGGGGATATACCAGAAGTAGAAACACCAGTAGAAACGCCAGCAGAACCACAAACAGAAACCACAACAGAGCCACAAACAGGAACACCGGAGGTGGAACAATGAGAATTTTCATCACTGCTATCTTTATTGTTCTCAACTTTTTAATGCAGTCTACTATATTGCATTATATTGAAATACGTGGTGTTATTCCCAATACTACCATTATCCTTATTGTTTCTTATGCTCTTTTAAGGGGAAGTACAGAGGGCGCTATTGTGGGATTTTTTTCAGGGCTATTGCAAGATATTTTTTTCGGCACCTCCCTTGGTTATTTTACTTTGTTTAACACTATAACGGGTTATTTATTTGGTAGAGGCAACCATAACTTTTACCGAGAAAATTATCTTTTGCCTATGATGTTATGTACGATTGCGGTGTTTCTCTATGAAACAATGATATACCTTACTAGCTTTTTGTTTCGAGGGCAATTAAACTTTCTTTATATTTTAAGCCATACCCTGTTACCAGAAGCAGTATATTCCTGCATTTTTACCATTCCTTTATATCGTGTTTTATTTGGCACCAATGAATGGTTAGAGTTAAAAGAAAAATACAAGCATAGATTATTTTAAATCTTGCGCTTTACGCAAATCCACTTGCTTTTTTGAAAAAAGTCAATCAAAAAACCTTATAAATATGGTAATGTTTTTTGACTTTCTTTCAAAAAAAACTTATGGAGGATATTTATGAATCGATTTCAAGAACGAATACAAGAATTTTCAAAAAATAGAATTTTTATTTTACTGTGTAGTATTTTTATTCTTTTTATGGTACTTATTTTGCGTTTATTTTCTCTGCAAATTATACATGGAGAAGAATATGACCAAAAACTAACAACAAGCATTTTAAGAAAGGTAAATTTACCTGCTTCTCGTGGTGCAATTTATGACCGTTATGGTCGTCCTTTAGCGGTCAATCATGTTGCCTATTCTATCCAAATTGACGATAGTGCTATATTGGATTTATCCAGTCACAAGTCAAAATTAGTTTTGGACTTTGCAGAATATATGAAGCAAAAAAACACACCACTTACAGACAATTTACCAATTTCAAAAACCAAACCTGCTTCTTTTCAATTTGAAACAGTAAAAGAAGAACAAGATTGGAAAAAGGGGTTAGATATTCCCAAAAATATGTTGGAGGCTTCTGCAGATGAAATACTAGCTTACTATGAAAAGGAATTAAATTTATCTGCTTCCCTTTCTGAAGAAGAAAAAAGAAGTATTATTTCTTTTTATATTTCTGTAAATGATAGAAACCTTATGGTATTATCTTTATTAAAAATATTAGAGGAAAACAACGAAACTTTAGTGGATGATTTACCAATTACACAGCAGCAGCCTTATAGCTTTTTATTTGATGACAACAAAGGAAAAGAACTTTCCTGGAAAAACACAGTAAATATGACAAAAGAAGATTTACAAGCTTATGATGCAACACAAACTATTTATTATTTACAAGATTATTTTGATATTCCTAAAGAGTTACCTATTGATATGGTAAGAAAATCAATTGGTATCCGTTATGCAATGTATTTGCAGCGCTATTATCGTTATCAACCTGTTACTATTTCCTTAGATGTCTCCACTAAAACATTAGCAAATGTAGAAGAAGTCAATGACATTTTTCCTTGTATTATTGTTGGTACAAATTCTTTAAGAGATTATCCACTGGGAAAATATTTTGCACATATTGTAGGCTATACCAGAAAAATGACTGATAAAAACTATGAAATGTACAAAGATGATGTGGACGAAGAAGGTAATAAAATTTATACTATGAATGATGTTGTAGGGCAATCAGGAATTGAATCTCTTTATGAAAGAGAACTGAATGGAAAAGACGGTGAAATGATAGTAGAAGTTGACAGCATCGGTCGTCGTATGAATACAATCGAGTCTAAAAATCCTGTTTCTGGGCAAGATGTATTTTTAACATTGGATGCACGACTTCAAAAATCTGCTTATGATATATTAGAAAACACATTAAAAGATGTCATTAAGAGAAAACTAAACGGCGGTGAAACAAGACTTCAGGAATTATTTAGCCGCATGCTTGCAGACAACAGTATTTCTATTGATAAAATTTGTAATTCTGTAGAAGGGGAACAATTTATTTTATATCAAAAAATCGTAGAACAAGACCCTTCTTTTGAATTAAAAGAATTGACAGAAGAAGAAAGAAAACAAGGCAAAGCAAATCCAAGAGATTTTGCTTTGCAGGTATTGACTTCCGCTATTGATAAGGGAGAAATTTCACCAAGACAGTTAATTTTAGTATTGATTGAGCAGGGAAAAATTACAGCAGACGAGCAATATTTGGCAAACATTCAAAATGGAGTGATTTCTCCTTTGCAAGTTATTAATGACAAATTAGATTCTGGAGAGTTGACACCTGGTGATACCAATTTAGACCCTTGTACTGGTTCTGTTGTAATTTCCCGTGTAGATTCTGGAGAATTATTAGCAAGTGTTACGTATCCCTCTTATGATACAAATGAGTTTTCTAACAATTTTAACAATAGTTATTATATTGATTTACTGCATAGAGCAAGCACAACACCACTTGTCAATCGCCCTATGTCAGAAAGAAAAGCACCTGGTTCTACTTTTAAAATGATTCCAGCTTTAGCAGCATTGGAATTAGGACTTATTACACCAAGTAGCACCATAATGGACTTGGGATATTTTACAAAGGCTGGAAAGCCCTATCCCAAATGTTGGATTTATGGCAGCAGTGGTGCAACACATCGTGCTGTTAATGTAGCACACGCTTTGGAAGTATCTTGTAACTATTTCTTTTATGAATTAGCCTACCGTTTAGGAAATAGTGCAAATGGCACTACAGAACAAGGTATTTCTACACTAAATGAATATATGGCAGCATTTGGTTTAAATGATAAGACAGGTATAGAAATTGGAGAAAGTGCTCCTATGATGGCAACACCTACTACCAAAGAGCGTTCTATTCGTGCCATCAATCCAAATGCAACAGATTCTCAAGTACAATGGACAGATGCCGATTCTATTCGTACTTATATAGGACAATCTGTCAATAACTATGCGCCAATTCATATGACAAAATATATTGCAACTTTAGCAAATGGCGGCACAAGATATAAAATGCATCTGGTATCAAAACTAGTTAATCCAGATGGTACAACTGCACAAAAAGTGGAAGAAACAGTAGAAAATATATTAGAACTACAGCCACAAAACTTAGACATTGTTTATCAAGGAATGCTTCTTGTTACCTCAGGACAAAAAGGAACCTTGCGCACTATCTTCCGTGATTTTCCCATTCAAGTGGCAGCAAAATCTGGAACAGCAGAAGAAGATAAATCAAGAAGTTCTCATAGTTGGTTTGTTTGTTTTGCACCTTATGATGACCCACAAATTGCCATTACAGTATTATTACCTTATGGTGAAATTACAGGCTCACCTGCAGCAGTCATTGCCAGAGAAATCATCAGAGATTATATGGGGTTAAATTATGAACCAGAAAACCATTATATGGAAAATATATTAGCAGAATAAATTGGGGGGAAAAGAATGATGAATCAAGAAAATTTTGTCATGTTTAAAGGCACAAAAGATGGCATCAATATTTTATTACAAGAAGATATTTCTTTTACAGAATTAAAAACACTTTTTGAAAAAAAAGTAATAGAATCTGCTAAATTTTTTGAAGGGGTGAAAACTTCCATTTCGTTTCAAGGCAGAACACTTTCCCAAGAAGAAGAAGCTGCTTTTTTAGATATTCTTTCAGAACACACAACAATGGCCATCACTTTTATCAGAGATGGAAAAAAAGATGACCCGAAACAAACCGTTCCAGAAGGGGTTACATTGCCAGAAGGCATGGAACAATATTATATTACAAAATATCATAGAGGTTCCATTCGTTCGGGACAATGTTTAACCTTTGATGGTAGCATCGTCATTATAGGAGATGTTAACCCAGGTGGAGAAGTAAAAGCCTCTGGAAATATTATTATATTGGGGCAGTTAAAAGGAATTGCACACGCTGGTTGTAATGGTATGACAGATAGTTTTATCTCTGCATTATATATGATACCTGTACAATTACGAATTGCAGATATTATTACACGATTTCCAGAAGAAAACAAAAAAGGGCCAAAGCCTCCAGAATTTGCCTATGTGGAGGAGGGGCAAATTTATGTTATGCCTCTTGCTTGAAGAGCACAATCTCACAAACAAAGTCAAAAACGCCGTCACATATTATTACAAAAGGCGTTATCCTTTTCTTATTTTTCTGGTTTCCAACACATTCGAAATACCTGGAAAAAAAATGACTAACTGTGAGATTTGGGGCCCTCTCCATAGCTTCTTCCTTTCTTGAAAGAAAGGAAGCGAAAGAACTTTAACTTTGTTTCACATAGTTAGAACAAAAATTTTTATTGTTCTGTCTGTAGTAGGAAAAACAAAATTTTTCCATAAAGTTTTTTGTCAAACTTTTATTCAAAAAAGTTTGGAAAGGAAACGAAAGAACTTTAACTTTGTTTCATACAGCTAGAACAAAAATTTTTATTGTTCTGTCTGTAATAGGAAAAACGAAGTTTTTCCATAAAGTTTTTGTCAAACTTTTTTCAAAAAGTTTGCAGGGTTTTAGGGACAGAGTCCCTAAGGTCTTGTCGCTTTTTGCGACAGTAGAGCATAATTTGCTAAAAAAAAAGAGTGCAAAATGGTAATACTTTTGTTAATATATAAATATACAAATTATTCTATAGAAAAAGAGTTGAAAAAAAATTTTAATCTTGTCGAAAAATAAACCGCAACAGCGGAAAAAGTTCAGAACTAGGGGGACTATACATGAGTGAAGTTATCGTTATAACAAGTGGAAAAGGTGGTGTCGGCAAAACAACCACCAGTGCAAATATTGGTTGTGGTCTTGCACTAGTGGGAAAAAAAGTTGCACTTGTAGATGCAGATATTGGACTTAGAAACTTAGATGTTGTTATGGGCTTAGAAAATCGCATTGTTTATGATTTGGTAGATGTTGTAGAAGGAAATTGTAGGCTAAAACAAGCCTTAATTAAAGATAAACGATACAATGGTTTATTTTTATTGCCTGCTGCACAAACAAGAGATAAAGATGCTGTTTCTCCGGAACAAATGCAAAAACTTTGTGAAAGTTTAAAAGAAGAAGAATTTGATTATATTATTATAGATTGCCCTGCTGGTATTGAACAAGGCTTTAAAAACGCCATTGCTGGCGCAGACAGAGCAATTGTCATTACAACACCAGAAGTATCTGCAGTTAGAGATGCAGATAGAATTATCGGTCTTTTGGAAGCAAGCGGCTTAAATGACCCTACTCTTATTTTAAATCGGCTCCGTGTCGACATGGTAAAACGTGGTGATATGATGAGTATTGATGATGTTACTGAAATACTTGCCATTGAAATATTAGGTGTGGTGCCAGATGATGAAAGTATTGTTGTTGCAACAAACAAAGGAGAACCCGCTGTAACAGATGAAGAATCTTTTGCAGGACAAGCTTACCGTAATATTGTGAAAAGGATTCAAGGGGAAGATGTTCCCATTATGCGTTTTGAAAGAGATGCAGGTCTTTTCAATAAAATTTTTAAAAAATTTCGTCGCAGTTAGATAAAAGGATGTGTTTTGAATGGATTTTCTTAATTTTTTTAAAAAGAAAGATGGTACTGCATCAAAAAATGTAGCAAAGGATAGATTAAAATTGGTATTAGTTCATGACCGTGTGAATTGTTCTTCTCAAGTACTGGAAATGCTAAAAACAGATATTATCAAAGTAATATCAAACTATATGGAAATTGATGAAGAAGAATTAGATATTCAAATCACGCAAGCACAATCAGATGATAATACAGGCACTGTTCCTGTGCTTTATGCAAATATTCCCATTAAAAGTATGCGGAAGGTAAATCAAGATTAAGTTACATACTGTTGCAGACCGAAGCATTTTTTCGGTCTGTACTTCTTTCTATATCAACAGTTAACCCTTATTTTTATAGGAGGTTTTAAAAATGAATATCAAAAAACAACTTGTCAATTTAGATTATTGGTTAATTGCTGCCATTTGTATTTTATCTATTTTTGGTATTATTTGTATTGGCAGTGCAACCCATATTAATTTAGGGGCAGACCCAGATAATTTTTATAAACAAATGATATGGTTTGCAATCGGTCTTATGCTTATGATGATAGCTGCTTTAGTAGACTATGAATTTTTATCTAGATTTTATGTTCTTTTTTATATTTTAAATATTTTATTATTAATTGTGGTGTTATTTTTAGGTAAAAATACAAATGGTGCAACTCGTTGGATTGCGATTGGCCCAGTAAATTTACAGCCTTCTGAATTTGCAAAACTGATTATGATATTTTTTTTAGCAAAATTTTTAACTAAAAAACAGGAACAAATCAATCAAATTCCTACCCTTATTTTTATTTGCATTACGGTTGCTATTCCTGTTGTGCTAATACAAGAACAGCCTTCTCTTTCTGCTAGTCTTGTATTACTTGCTATTTTATGTATTACCTTATTTATTGCAGGTCTTGATTTTAAAATTATCAAAGTTGTATTATGTATTGTTCTACCTATTATTGCTTTTGTATTTTTTGATGTAAGCCAAGAAAGTCCGTTGCTTATGGACAAAATATTAAAGCCACACCAATTTACTAGAATCCTGACTTTTGTTGACCCCAGTCGAGATATGGATTCCTATTATCAAACCGAAAAAGCTATTAATGCCATTGGTTCCGGTCAACTTCATGGAAAAGGACTTTACCAGGGTACCTTAAATCAACTAAGCTATCTTCCAGAGCCACATAATGATTTTATTTTTTCTGTTATCGGGGAAGAATTTGGATTTATTGGTTGTGTTATCGTCCTATTGTTATTGCTTTTTATCATATTTCGTTGTATATTAATAGCAGTATCTATTCGTGATTCGTTTAGTCAATTGATTGTTGCAGGCGTTGCAGGCATGATTGCTTTTCAAACTTTTATTAATGTTGGAGTTGCAACAGGTATTATGCCAAATACAGGTATGTCTTTACCATTTGTAAGTTATGGGGGCAGTTCTATGTGGACAAACATGACTGCAATTGGTTTAGTTTTAAATATCGGTATGAAACGTTCGAAATCACTTTTTGAGGGACAAATATAGAGAAAACAAGTAACCTCATTTTTGAATAAAATAAAGTTTTTTATAATGACTTCCAAATATTTCTATTGATTGAAACGTGCAAAAGGGTGATAAATTGCTTGTCCGTATGATTTTTGGAAAGTATTTACACAAAAGAAAAAATGATAAAACGTAGCTTGCAGCGTTACATATCAAAAGATATGAGAAAAAAAGAAAGGAGAAATTACTGTAAACTTGCAATGCTATAAAAAAATTTTTTTATAAGTTTCCAGTAAAGTATAAGATTATGAATATTGCTTTAATTGCACATGACAACAAAAAAAAATTGATGGAAAATCTTTGTATTGCGTACCGTCATATTCTTTGTAAACATGATTTATATGCTACTGGTACAACAGGTCGTCTTGTAGAAGAAACAGCAAACCTTGTTGTCCACAAATATTTAGCAGGCCCTTTGGGTGGCGAGCAACAGCTTGGCGCACAAGTTGCCAGCAACGATATTGACATCGTGATTTTTTTAAGAGATCCTGTAACACAAAAAAACTATGAACCGGATATTAACTCTATATTGCGTCTTTGCGATATGCATAACATTCCTCTTGCCAGCAATTTAGCAACCGCAGAAATACTGCTTCTTGCCTTAGATAGAGGAGATTTAGATTGGAGAAACGTGGTGAAATAATATGTCTTTAACAATAAAAATATTACTTATCTATACTCTCATTATCAATTTAATCTTATTTTTTACAATGGGGTTTGACAAACATTGTGCTACAAAACAAAAATGGCGTGTTCCTGAAGCAACCCTTTTTATCCTAGCACTTTTGGGTGGCAGTATAGGTGGTTTTATATCTATGAAATTGTTTCATCATAAAACAAAAAAGTGGTATTTTTATGTTATCTTTACATTAGCCTTGTTTTTTCAAATCCTTTTATGGATATTTGTTCTTTCCCATTCAAAAACATTTTTTCTGCCAGAAATGACTAACAACCATATCATGACATGGATATAACAGTAAAAGCCATTGTAAAAAACAATGGCTTTTGCACTTTTATTTTACTCCAAATACATGACGTCCAATAGAAGTTGTAATGGGGACAGACCATATCCAGCGACTTGTTGCAGTAGCAGGATTCCAATAATACAAAGCACCATTGGTAGGATCCCAACCATTTAAAGCATCTTGTGCTGCACGGAAAGCTGTATCATTTGGTGTCAATGTAATCTGTCCATCCCTTACTGCATCAAAGGCTCCTCTTTGATAAACCACTTCTGCAATAGAGTTTGGAAAGTCTTCACTAGAAACTCTATTTAAAATAACTGCACCTACTGCCACCTGTCCTTCATAGGGTTCTCCTCTTGCTTCTCCATGAATTGCTGATGCCAACAAATATAAATCTTCATCAATATCACTTTGTTCTGTCTGTCCAATCCCGCTGCTACCTGTTCCGGAAGAAATTCCTAATGCTCTTAATGTTTCTGTTCCTGCAATTCCATCTGCTGTTAAAGCATTATCCTTTTGGAATGATACAATCGCATTATATGTGCCTGTGCCATAGATACCATCTACATTTCCCTTATAATATCCTCTATTTTTTAATGCTTGCTGCACATCTCGCACAAGCTGTCCTGTTGTTCCCCAAGAAACATAGGAAAGTGTGGGAACTACTTCTTTTTTTTGATTCGTATGAAATACCATTCCTGCTGTTACAAACATACAACATAGCAAAAATACAATTTTTATTTTTTTCATCGTATCACTCCATTTTTTTCTCTTGCCACCATTCCACTATTTTAAATTTTACATTGACTCCCTCTGTTCCATCAATCACAGAAAATTCTTCTTGTGTTAAACTTCCCTGTAAACGTACTTTGCTTTGTTCTGTCACTTCTGAACAAGCAACATCTACATAGCACAAAGGTGGGTAAACAACACACCACCAATTTTGCCCTTTTCCTTTTCCAATTTCTACACGCAAGGCATCATATATGCCTGCTGGAAAGGATAATTCTCCATATTTTTTTAGTGGAAAAGCTGTTTTTTCTAAAGATATTTTTACACCATAATCATAACCCTGTTGTTTTATTTCCTGTAATGCTACCGTTTCTATTCTTTTAAAATTATTTTTTAAAAAAATAATGGTTTCTTTTTTACTTGAATATTGTTCTAATTCTGTTCCCAGTTCTTTTAAAATAGCATCTCTTACTGCCAGCTTTAAATTTTGGTCTGCTTCTGCATCACTGTTTGCCAAAACATGAAAGCGTATTACTTTTTCTGCAATTCCATTTTGTATTTTATAAGAATATGTCCTTGTTGCTGCACAAAACGATAAAAATATTAATGCGAAAATACACGCCCATAAAATATTTTTTTGTTCCATTTTTAAAATATATTTTGCTTTATAATATGTATATGCCAATCCTTTCATATTTTCACCTGCTTTTTTTATTTGATGATAAAAGGATTGACCATAATAGTAAAAATTATACATTCATAAAAAAATAATGTAAGGTTTTTGTTTACAGATAGAAAAGCAAGTTTTTTTTTATTTTTTAATCCACAACGCCGATGGTTCTAATTTTTACTGAAACATCAACATTAAAATCTATATTTTCTATATTCTCACCATATTTTTGATAAAGTTGATACTTTTGTTTTTTTAGTTTTGAAGCAATATCAAAAATATCTTTTTTATATTTTTTTTGTGCTAATGCTATTGTATTTTCTATTTCTGATTTTATGATGATTTCAAAGATATTTTCTATTTCTTCTAAAGAAGTAAAAATATTTTCTCCTTCTAGTTTACTTCCTTCTGCACTCCCTTCCAAATTTATTTTTACATGACAAACAAGTTTTTTATTTTCCTCTGAAAAATGCAGTTTACTTTTGTTTTTATAAATCCACATAGGAATTACATTATTTTTCCATATTCCGTCTATAACAGCACCTTTTCCCTTTCCTTGTAATAATAATACTCCTTCCTCCTGTTTATTGGTTAAACTGTCAATAAATGCATAATCACTTACTACCATACCGCCGCCAATTTTAATTCCCTGCTCTGTTGCAGAAATTTTAGGTAAAATACTATTTCCCTTGCTGCATCTTAACTCCCTTAAAAAGGTTTCTAAATCTAATTTTCGGGTTACAGCAACATCCTGCGCTGTATTTTTATAAAAATCCCATATAAATAAACCTGTGGAAGCATCTTCTTCTAATATAGCATTTACACATTCTCCTGCTGTGCCGTCTGTTCCAAGTAATATAATTTTTCCAGAAATATCTTGATTTCTTTCTAATTCATCTAATACCGATTGTAGATATTCTTTTTCCTGCAACAGTTCTTTTCCTAGCACCACTGTTTTAAGCTGCCCTAAATAAACCTGTCTGCTACTATAAGTGTCTGCCTGTCTTACTGCCGATGCAATCGTATCTCCTTTTACAACAATTCCTTTTTCGGGTGCTTTATTATTACTACTTTCTTCTCCACTGCTCATGCTAGAAAGCTGTGCTGGTGCTAATGTAAGCAAATAGCGACCATCTTCCGTACTTTTATCAATTCCCATTGTAATAATATAGCTTCTATCTTCCATTTCTTTATTGTCCCAGCAACCTGTAAGAAAACAAACGGTTAACAATAAAATACATAATTGCTTCATATCTGTTTCCTCCTTTTCAAGTTGTCTAAAATCAAAAGCAATACAGGCAATATTAAAATATAAAAGACACCACCATATTGCTTTAGCACTTTCATATAATCATAAGTGCTTGCAATATCCTGTGGTAATACTGCTACTGCATATACAATTATCATAATTATAAATATCCATTTTCTTGCTGGTATTTTATGATTTTTTTGCACTCTTTCCAATAAAATTGTTGAAAAAAACAAGGCTGCACTGACAGATGCAAAAATAGATGCTACCCAAAACCAAAGCATAAAAATATCTTGTCTATCTAAAAAAGACCCTGGCATTTGTAAAGAATCCATCATTTGCAGCACCGGAAATAACTTATTGACAACAGAATATTGTCCAAAAACGGCGATTGTCAAAAGTGTTATCAACGTCATAAAAAATGCAATGATAATGCCTGCTTGTAACATTCCCTTTTTTGCCTGTTTTGGACGCTGTAAATAAGGAAATACCAAAAATAGAAACTCTAGCCCTTGAAAGGAAAGAATGGTATCCCATGCCCCTTGTAGTAGCTCAGAACTATCATGTATCATTATAGGGCGCAAATTACTATAATCTGCTGTAAAAATAGCTAATAACATCAATATCAAAAAAGGTACAAAAACAAAAACAAATAATATTTCTCCTGTTCTTGCTCGACATTCATATCCCACTACAGCAACATAAGCACAAACTAAAAGCATTGCAAGTGCTGTAATATAAATAGGAGTACGAAACAGCATAGACTGTCCTATCATTTCACAAAAAATACGTAATTCTAATCCTGCTCCTATCATAATTTTAAGCACCAATCCCAATGACAACAACACTCCTATGGGGCGAGAAAGTAATATTTGAGATAACTCCACAACTGTTTTATCTGCATGTCTTTGTCCAAGTATAGTAAAAACAAGTGTAAACACTGCCATAACAGCACTTCCTAAAAGCACTGCAATCCAAGCATCATTTCCTGCTACATGAACAGTTTGTCTTGGAAGTGTTACAACTGCTGTTCCAAACAAATCCAATATGAGTAAAGCTTGCAACTGTCGAATTGAAATTTTATCATTTTCGGAAAACATTATTTTTTGCCTCCCTTTTCTCTTTGTCTATGATAGTAATTGGAAAAAATAGGTCTTTTTTTCATAAACCACAATGGCAAACGGAAAATACTATCCTCCAAATCATTATAATGATTCACTGACGCAGAACAAAAAGGATACAAAAATGGTATATGAAAACTTTTTAGACTAGCCATATGAATCAACAATATTATCAGTGCTAACCAAAAACCATACAACCCTAAAAATGCCGAAAAAATCAATACAATATATTTTGCTAAACGTAAGCCAGAAACCAATGCAATATTAGGAATTACAAAAGTACAAATTCCTGTTAAAGCAGAAACAATAACAACACTAGGGCTAACAATTCCAGCTTCTACAGCAGCTTGCCCTATGATAATTCCTCCTACAATTCCTATGGTAGAACTAACAGGAGAAGGTAAACGGATTCCAGCTTCTCTTAAAAGCTCAAAGGCAATTTCCATAATCAATATTTCTCCTACCGCTGGGAAAGGAATATTTTGTCGTGTTTCAGCTATTTTTAAAGCCAAATTTGTGGGTAGCATGGAAGGATGAAATACAGTCAAGGCAATATATAATCCTGGCAAGGCTACTGCTAAAAAACCAGCACAATATCTTATCAAGCGGATAAAGCTCATAATTTCCCATCTATCATAATAATCCTCTGCTGCTTGGAAAAATACATTTAATGTAGCAGGAACCATTACAGCAAAAGGAGTATTATCAATTACAAGCACAATGCGTCCCTCTAATAAAGCAGAAGCTGCTTTATCTGGACGTTCTGTCATTTGCAACTGTGGAAAGGGAGAAAGCCATTTATTTTCTAATAATTGGTCAATATATCCACTATCTAATATGACATCAATATCAATCGTATTAATTTTTTGTTCTACTTCCTGCAATATTTCTTGTCTTACAATATCCTCCATATATAAAATAGCAACATCTGTTTTGCTTCTTTGTCCAACTTTTGTTCTTTTTACCTTTAATTTTGTATCTCGTATTCTTCTTCTAATTAGTACAATATTGGTTGCGCCAACTTCTGTAAAAGCATCTTTGGGACCTTGCACAACAACTTCTGTTTTTGCCTCACTTACTCCCCGAGAAGGAAAGCCTTTTGTAGAAGCCTGTAAAGCAATATCATTTCCATCCATCAATAATATGGTATCTCCTAAAAGAACAGCGTCAAAGATTTCTTGAAAAGTTTTTACTTCCTGCATTTCGCCTATAGAAATAACTTCTTCATTTAATCTTTTCAACAATCCTTCTTTTTTGCCATCAATACGGCAACGATTCATAACATTTGTTAAAATAGATTCTTCAATCGCACTACCATTTACAATATTATCTGTATACACCATATAAATTTGAACATCTTTTTTTTCTCCAACAAAAAAGCGTCTTTTTACAATATCTCCACAATTCTGAAATGCTTTTTCTATGACTGCAATATTTTGTTCTAAATCTTTTGAAATCTGTTCCAATGCACATCACCTATTTATTTTTTTATTATCTTTTGCCAAATTATTAAAAATATGCATATTCTCTTTCAAAATTATGTAAATTTTTGTATGATTATAGTAAGGTAATGTTTTAACGAAAAAAAATTTTTATAAAATATGATTATCCGTTATCAAAAAGCAAAAAATAAAAAACCCTGAGAGAAACTCTCAAGGTTTTTCAACTTTTAGCTTGCACTACCTAATACGCAAGTATTATCAAAAGTAAACATCAATAAATCGTGATTAAAAGTATTTTCTAAAAAACTTTGTTCAAGATTATCCAAAGCCAATTCAGCTTGGTCTAAAGTAATTTGTGTTACATTGCCCACTTGCAAATTTACTTTCACTTTTTCCAAATCTGATTTTGCTTTTTCCAAATCAGTTTCTAAATTTTTACGAGCGGACTCCAACTGTTGTAGTTGAATATAAGCCTGTCGAATACTTTTTTCTTTTTCTTCTTTAGCAGTTTTATAATCTCTAGCTGCATTGGTTGCTTCTAAATCTGTCTTTTTATAATCAGAGCTTGTAGTACCAAGTGATACTGTTTTTGCAGAAAACTCTGCATTTTGCACAGCAATCTGCTGCATTTGCAAAGACTGGTCAATCGAAAGTTTTCTACTAATATAAGTATCAATCGTCATATCCATTGTCAAAGGAGTATACTGTACATCATAGATAATTTCATATCTATCTTCAGCGGAAGTACCAATCAAATCATTTAAAGCAATATAGGCATTATCAATATTCATTTTAAGCTGTCTAATTTGTTCCAACATTTGTTGTGTTTGTCTTTCAAGGTCTTGCAAATCCTTTTTGCTCATCATACCAACTTGATTTTTAATTTTTGCTTGAGAGAGGAGTTGTTTTTGCAAGTTATAATTTTTTTGCAGCAATTCCAATCTACTTTGATTCAGCAAGATGGTAGAAAAAGAATTTTTAATTGCAGCCTGAACGCCAATTCTAGTAACTTCATCTGTAATTTTAGAGATACGATAACTAGAGTCCAAGGAATTGATTGTACTTAAATAAGCCAATCTTTGTGCACTAACCACAACAAGGGAAGGATCACGGGTAGTAGGATAGACACCACCATCAAACAAATCATCTCTTGTTTCGAGGGTCAAATCAATCTGGTCAGCAATTTTCTTGAGTGAAGAATCATTATCAATCGCCATTTGTACAGCGGTATCAAAATCCAATGTTTTAATATCCAATTCTTTTTCTTTTTGTTCTGCGCCAAAAGCAACACTACTTATCAAAATACTAAAAGAAAGTACAGCAGAAATGAGTCTTTTCACTTTATATCACCTCATCTTTTAAACTCAATTTTAATATCATCAATGACATCACCGGAACCGTCATTGGAACTCACTTGAAACTCCAGTGTGCCTTTAGAATAATCATAATCCACGCCATTAAAAAGAATATATCCTTCTTGTTCTTCTTCTTCAAAGATGGCATTTGTCCAAGCATCATCCCAGCGACCGCCACCGGTATTAGAAACATCATATTCCACACCATCAAGGGTCAATTTTGCTTCATAAGGCATCACTGTAATTTTATTTACATCTGTATTTTCGACAGTCAAATATGTTCTAGTACGTTTCACACCGCCGCCATCTTCATCGTCCATCATCACAGTACGCAAAGTAATTTCATAGCCATCTTTATAGACAGTAACGGGAAGCTTACTATACACCACATAATCAGGGTCATCTGTTTTATCGACATAGACAATTTTTTCAATTTCTTTTTCCACGACTTTTTCCACGACTTCAGGTTCTGGGGAAGTGATAGTTACTTTTTTAGTAATGGCATCAAAATTAACATCACAGTCCATAGATTCCGAAACAAAGCGAACAGGGACATAAATATAGCCGTTATAATTGAGCACAGGTTGATTGGAAGGCGAGCCAGCAGCTTTACCATTAATATTAAAAAGAACATCATGCATCAGTTGTGCCTGAACAATTTTATAAGCATTAGCGAGAACAGGTGTTGTAAGGAGTGCACCCAATACAAAGCCTGTCAATGCAACTTTCCATTTTTTCATAAAAAATCACCTCTTTTATTAATACGATTACAAGGCAAAAAAGTTTTCATTTTTTTTTAAAACCTTGAGGCGTTGCCTCAAACTCCACCAACTTTTTTAAAAAAAAGTTGGACAAAAAACTTTATCTTTTGCAAACGGAACGTTTCAACTTCAACATACAGCAGCGAAACGTCAGTCGTCTACGCTTCGCTCCGGTCGGTGCAAAACGTCCACCGGACGTTTTGCACCGCACAAAAGTTCTTTGCTAAGCTTTCTTTCAAGAAAGCGTCAAGAAAGTAAAGGCGGTGACCGAAGTCACCGCCCCTACTATTTTCATTTAAACTAGCTTGATATTTTTATTAGTTTAATCTAGCTGTTTGAGTTGCAGCATCCCAAGAAATCTGGCCTTCAGATAATCCTAAAGCATATCCTAAATCTCTAAGAGGTAAGAATACACGGCTATCTCTGATTTCAGGAGCAGCGTTCAAAGCAGTAGATACACCATTCATATTAAGAACTTTGCTTCCAACAGTCATAGAGAATACTCTTTGTCCGAAGCTTACAGTACATGTTTTTGTGCTGTCGTCCCATCTAACAACTGCAACACCGTTCAATGCTTCAATTACGGCTCTAACAGGGAGCATTGTGTAACCATCATTGTTGATGTAAGCTGCTGGGCAAGCACCGCCTTGCATTTCAGCCAAGTTGATTGTTCTTGTTCCAGACTGAATTGTTGTGGAGCCAACAGGTACAACGATAGATGTTGTAAATGTACTGTCGTCTTGGTCACGACCTGCTGTAACAACTTTAACAAAGTCGTTCATAACTGTTACTTTTCTAGTTTCGAAGCTATTTGCATAGTCGTCACCATCTTCATGATAGTTGTTCATGAAGAATTCGTTTTTGTCATCACCGAATACTTTCAATTTGTAATCGCCGGCTGCAAGACTTCTGTTCATGTATAAGGACAATCCAGAAATTTTGATTTCAGCAGGTGTTTTGGAGCTTCTGCTAGAAACTTTTACAGACAATACGTCTTCATCATCTTTGTAACCTGTGTCAGAAGAAGTATCAACATAGCTTCCATCCAATTTATCAAGTTTCATATCACCGCTAACAACTTCAGCTTTTGCACCATTTTCAAAGCTCATTCTTTCGCCTTCAAGATAGATAACATCATCTTTAGCCCATAAGCCTGCTTCTGGTTCAACCAATGTAATGTCAGCAATGTCAGTATTTCTATAGTCAATCATCAATTCGTTAACACTTGTTTTGATTTCGATAGGTGCTTTAACAGTAGCAACAGTAGCTGTCAATTCTTTATCGCCAACGCCAGCGCCGCCCAATGTCATTACAACATCGCCTGTGAAGTCAGCAGCTGCGGATACGTGTACGCTAAATTCAATTTTTCTTCTTCTGTCTTTGTTGTTGTTGTTTGTACCACCTGTTGCATCTGGCAAGTCTTTACCATTGATGATAATTTTGCTACCATCTTCTTTTACTTCGAATGCTTTTTTAACTTCAGCATCTCCGCCTTGGAAGTTAGATGTTTTGAATCCTTCTACGATGTCATCAATATCGCTCAATTTTGTTTTTACGTTATCGTTATCGTTTACGAATTCAACGCCATCAGGTAATGTAATTTCCATTTTTCTGTTACCGATAAAGGAGTTTGCAACAGTTTCTTCGATAGTTACTTTCAATGTTTCATTATCAAATTTGCTGTTTGCTCTTGTACCAGCATAGAATACAGGAAGTTCTTTATCTTCAGCTTTGAAGGATACACCATAATCTTCATAGTTACCAACTGTGATAGTTTGTTTTGTTGTACCGCCGCCGCTGACTGTCAATGTTGCTTCTTCACTAAAGTCTGCACCATCTTCAAGGATGTGTAAACCTTGGATTCTAAATTGTGCAGCTTTTGTAGTTTTAGAACCTTCTATTTTAATGTAGATTTCATCTGCATCATCGCCAGGGTTAAAGCTTACATAATCGCCATTTCCATCTTTCTTGTAAACTTCTAATGTATCACTTAAGCCGTCACCAGCAATTTTTGTTACAGTTACGCCTGTGTTTTTGTCAGCTTTTAACAAGAAGTCACCGTTTACACGTAAGGAAACATATTTACCTGGTTCTAAAGTACCAGCAACTAATTCTTCAATGTAGATGTTTTTAATTTCATCATCATCATAGAAATTTTGTACTTTTTCAATGCTCAAGTTTGTGTCACCGTCAGCAGTTCTTGCAAAAGTTCTGCCTTCGCTTGTGAACTCAGAGTCAAGAGAATCGATAGAGATTTTAGCAACACCGCCTGTTGTTCTGATGAACATAGGGATTTCTAAAATATCGCCATTTTGAAATGTGTGGTTGCTTGTTTCAACGATAATTCTTGTGTCAGATTTTTTTGTAATGTCAACTGTTAAGTCGGTGCCAGAAATGTTGTCATATTCTGCTTTTACTGCTGTTTTTGTTGCATCAGCAAGTGTGAATTCTACAACACCAAGGCTAGTATATTTACTATCATAACCACCATTAGTTGTGTCAGAGAATATACCTTGTTTGTTATCCTTATCTTTACCAAGATCTGTTTCTTTAATAATTTCTACAGCTTCAGAACCATAGCCATTGATAAATGTTTGCGCTGCTGTTTTTCTAGCTGCTAATGCTTTGTCAAGTTCTGTTCTGTCACCTGTATTTGCTGCGTCAAATGCTGCCTGTGCTTCATCAAGTGCAGTTTTTGCTTTAGCTGTAGCCTTTTTTGCCTCTTCCAACTCAGCTTCTAATTTAGAAAGATTTGAACTTCCCTGACCTTTACTAGCTACTAAAGCTCCACTTGCTGGTTTAGCAATGTCTTCTTCTTTGATTGAAACTGCTTGACCACCTGCGGCTTCAATGTTTTCAGCTAAATTATTCAGTCTTGTATTTACTTCTGTTCTAAATTCATTTGCTGAAATATGAGCATCCATACTGGATTTCCATGTTTTATATGCTGCCAAATCAGAAGCATAGCTTTCATTAAGGTGAGCAGCTACAGAAACAGCTCCATCTCCAGAAGTTACTTGAGCCTTCTCTATTGCTTCTAATGCTTGGTCTAAAGTATCTACACCACTTGCAGAAAGATTAGTATCAGTGCTGCCACCGTTCCAATATTTAAATACTGCACTATCACCTTCACCTGAAATAGCATACATACCTTTTAAACTTTCTGTTTCTGGGCTTACATATGAAGTAACACCACTTACATTTATATAATCTTCATCACTAGATGAAGCAGTGTTTAAATCTGCTGAAAGTGTTGGTGCTTGTGTATCTTTACTGTAAAGAGTTTTTGTATCTTTTGTTTCTACAACAACTGCATCATAATCTGCTATCAACTGATCAATGTTTCCTAAACCTTTTTGTGCTTCATCATATTTCTCTTGTGCTGTTGATTCAGCACTTACTGCAGTATCATATGCTGTTTTTGCTTCATCAAGTTTCTTTTTTGCAGTTTTTGCTGCACTTGATAAACTTGCAAGGTATGCATCAGCTGCTGTTTTTACATCTTGTGCTGCTTTTTGGTAAGCAACTTCCAATTTGCCCTTAGGTTCAGTTGGTGTAGTTGGAGTTGTTGAGCTGCTGCCATCTGCTTTTTTCAAAGTAATTTTGTCAGCAATGTGTTCTTTCAATTCCATATAAATTTTGTCGCTGTTGTTTTTGTCTTCCAACCATTCAGCATTTTCAAGAACAAGTTCAAATGTTTGTGTTGGAGAAACGAAATCAGATTTAGCTTCAATGCGGATATAAGGAATATCTCTTTTTGTTTCGCCTTCTACTGTTTCTGGATAAAATTCTGTGTCAGATGTAACTCTAATGTTAGAGTGAGAAGTTGTCAAATCACTCGCTGCAAATGCTGTAGCAGGAACCATACTAATCACCATAGAAGCTGCTAAAGCAAATGAAATAAACTTTTTCATGTCGTTAATTTCCTCCTTTTAATAAAAAAACCAAAATGTTTTGTATTGTTGTGTGTGTAGAGAGGGCAAAAATTTTGCCTAAGTGTTCAAAGGGGGGTTACCCTTGATTTGAGATGTATTATAGCATTGCGTCAAAATCTCGTCAACCGTTTCAAACAAATTGTAACAACACTGTAATGAAAACTGAAAGACCTCACAAATGACCCCCTCCGGCGTCGCGCAGATTACAGGTTGTTCGCTAAGAAACTGTCATATCCCCTTTGCTGAACACATTATAACCCAACATAAAAAACGGCGCAATACTTTTGGTCATATTGTAATATAACTGTAATTTCGTTGTAACTTTTGTAAAACAAAATACATTCTTGAAGCAGTTTCTACTATATTAATAATCTTTCACGCTTTCTTGAAAGAAAGCATAGAACTTTGTGCTTGAAAGGTTGTTTTAGTGAAAGGATAACGCACCACCAGAGGTTAAAAGAGAGAATCTGTTCCGTGTGCGAGAGGTAAAGTTTTTGGTCAAGCTTTTTTCAAAAAGCTTGCAGGTTTGGGCAGCGCCCAAGGTTTTAATATGCTTATAAAAAACCTTCCTTAATAAAGACACTTCATTTTGTTTTATTTTCAAAAGCTAGTTGAAAAAGATTAAAAATTATGTTATACTTTATATGAATCTCACTTTTTTTCATCAAGATACTTTCTTGATGAGCATTACGATTTCCATATAAAATAGCTTTTTTGGCTTTCTGGTAGGTCAGAAAGTCAATAAAAAAAGCAGGATTCCGCTTCATCATATGAAAAGGGAACTGCTTTTTTTGTTGTCATGGAGCATATTTTGTAATATAATAGACATAGAGTGACCGTGATGGGTTAGCTTGCCTTTTTTCTAGTTCCTTTTAGAAAGGAGGTGCTGCTTGTGGATACATATCAGGTATTAACCTTGTTGTTTTTAGCTGGTAATTTTCTACTGGCATTACTTACTTTCATCTTTATGATAAAAAAGTGAGATAAAAAGCTATCCCACCAAATTCTTTTCCAACAAATTGGGATAGCTTTTTATATTTTTTAATTTTAAAAGCTTCACCTACGGAAAGAAGTCAAGCCAGCCCATCTGCCCTTGTGCAGAGGGCAGCGGTCACTTTCTTAATAAAATGATAGCATAAAAAAGTATTTTTGTAAAGCGCGTTTCATTTCCAGAAAAATCCATCTAAAAAATTGTATAAATTTTGCAGATTTACAAACACTATTGTCAAAAAATATAATCAAAAAGCGGTATTTTGTACCGCTATAAAATAGGAGGAAATGAGATGAAAGCAACAGGAATCGTAAGAAGGATTGACGACTTAGGACGAGTAGTCATTCCAAAAGAGATAAGAAGGACATTAAGAATCCGCGAAGGGGATCCTTTAGAGATATTTACTGATAGAGAAGGAGAAATCATATTAAAGAAGTATTCGCCGATAGGAGAGCTAGGTGCTTTTGCGCGAGAATATGCAGAATCATTAGCGCAAACAGCGGGACATTTAACCTGTATTGTAGATAAAGACCAAATCATAGCAGTATCAGGGGGCAGCAAAAAAGAGTTTTTTGAAAAGCATATCAGTGGTGAATTAGAGCAATGTATTAATCAAAGAACGACAGTGATAGCAGATAGGAAAGAAAACACTTTTGTGCCAATGTTAGAGGACAGTGAAACAGAGGGTTATAATTATCAGCTTATTACGCCCATCATTTCGGAAGGAGATGCGATGGGAGCAGTCATTTTTTTATCACAGGATAAAAAGATGGGTGAATTAGAAGGGAAGTTAGCGCAATCTGCTGCTGGTTTTTTAGGCAAGCAAATGGAGCAATAAAAGCAGAATGACCTTGAGGAAAAAAATAGCCTCAAGGTCATTTTAGTAAAAGCATACAAAAATAGATTTTGTGTTATCTTTTCTTTGACATAGCATAATAGATACCTTATAATACAGCTAGATACTTAATAACATTGTAGCATTTTAAGAGAAGGAGTGTATCAAATGAAGCATTTTGATAGTAATGTAGAATACATTAAGTACCTTGTAAATAAAGAAATTGCCTCACGTTTTTTCAAGGGCATACTCACAGAGGAAGAAGAATCTTTTCAAGAAATTGCGAAAGCCATCATTCCGGGGCCAAAGGCGCAATTTCGTTGTTGTATTTACAAAGAGCGTCACATTATAGAGGATAGGGTACGGCTTGCTTTAAAACCAAGTAAAGATGATAGAGTAATTAATGTGCTTGACTCTGCTTGTGATGAATGTCCGATTGACCGTTTTGTTGTTACAGAAGCATGTCGTGGTTGTATCAGTCATAAATGTAAAGAAGTTTGTCCAAAGCACGCCATTAGCATTGTTAACCATCGTTCTTATATCAACCAAGAAATTTGTATTGAATGTGGAAGATGTAAAGAAGTTTGTCCATTCAATGCTATTAGTGAAGTAAAACGTCCTTGTGTACGTGCCTGTCCTGTCAAAGCGGTTGAAATGGACGATAATCGTAAATCCAGAATCGACCATAATAAATGTGTTTCCTGTGGTTCTTGTGTTTACCAGTGTCCATTTGGTGCCATTGTAGACAAAACATACATAAAAGAAGTATTAAATCTTATCAAAGAATCTTGGAGCAATACAAATTATAAAGTATATGCTGTCATTGCGCCTGCCATTGCGAGCCAATTCCCAGAATATAAATTAGGGCAAGTATTTACTGCTATTAAAAACTTAGGTTTTTATGATATTGCAGAAGCTGCGCTTGGAGCAGACATGGTTTCCCTTTATGAAGCAAAAGAATTTGCAGAAACAGTAGGAGAAATGGGTTGGAAAACCTCATCTTGCTGTCCTGCCTTTGTTGACTTTGTAAAACGTCACTATCCACAATTAATGTCACATGTATCTACTGCAGTTTCTCCTATGGTTGCTGTTTCCAGAATGATTAAATATCAGCATCCAGATGCAAAAATTGTATTTATAGGACCTTGTACTGCAAAAAAAGTAGAAATCAAACAAAATGATATTAGAGATGCGATTGATATTGTATTAACCTTTGAAGAATTGCAATCTGTACTAGATGCTAAAAACATTAATATTGGTGAATTAGAAGAAATGCCTCTTGGACCATCTTCTTATTATGGTAGAGTATTTGGCAGAACAGGCGGCGTAACAGAAGGTGTTATCCAAGCAAAAGAAATACAAAACATTGATGTAAACATTCAGCCAGTACGTTGCAATGGTTTAGATGAATGTGCAAAAGCATTACGTCTTGCTGCTGCTGGTAAATTAAATGGTAATTTTATTGAAGGTATGGCTTGTAAAAATGGCTGTACAGGTGGTGCTGCTTCCATGTGTCATGCTACCAAAGGGATTAATGATGTTACGCAATATGGTAAAGCGGCTACTTCTGCCAATAGTTTAGAAGCATTAGGTGATTTTGATTTATCTCTCATCCAAATGGAAAGAGAATATGATAAAGCATAAACTACAAATTGGAGGAACCTAAAAAGTTCCTCCAATTTTTATGACACAAAATTTTAAAAGAGAAAGGAAAAAGAAACATGAAAAAAACAAAATATATTTTCAGTATTTTATTGCTAATTACCTTTTTTTTAACTGCTTGTTTCAATAATGCAAACAATTCCAATGACCCTTCTAATACAGTAACATTAACAAACCCTGCAACATCTGTCGATAAACCGCAAGTATCCGTTGCATTTTTAAAAGGACCAACTGGGATTGGTGCAGTTGGATTAATGAATTCTACAGATACATCAAACGATTATACTTTTGAAGTTTCCTCTGCACCAGATGAAGTAATGGCAGAACTAATAAATGGAGGTGTTGCTATTGCTGCACTTCCTACCAATGTTGCTGCTGCTGTTTACAACAAATCAGAGCAAGAAGTTTCTGTTGCAGCTATCAATACTTTAGGGGTTTTACATCTTTTAGAACGTGGTGATAGTATACAATCCATTGCAGATTTAGAAGGAAAAACAATTTATGCAACAGGACAAGGTTCTACTCCAGAATATGTTCTCAATTATATTTTACAAAAAAATAACATTCATGCGACAGTAGAATATATGACAGAACATGCAGAACTTGCTGCTGCTTTTTTAGCTGGTAATGTTGATATTGCACTTTTGCCAGAGCCAAATGCAACAGCTGTATTGTTAAAAGATGATACGATTCGCCGTGTGCTTGACTTAACAGAAGAATGGAATAAAACACAAAAAACAAATTCATTGAAAGACTCCCAGCTTGCTATGGGCTGTATTGTTGCAAGAAAAGATTTTATAGAAAATAATCCAGAAGCCTTTGAAAATTTTCTAAAAGAATATCAAGATTCTGTAAATTATGTCAACAATAATATCAAAGAAGCAGCAGCTTTGGTAGAGCAATATGGTATTATGGATTCTGCTGCTGCCGCAGAAAAAGCAATTCCTAACTGCAACATTGTTTTTGTTTCTGGTGAAGAAATGGAACAAGCACTAACTGGTTTTTATCATGTTTTGTTTGAAGCAAATCCAAAATCTATAGGGGGCGCATTGCCTAATGAAGATTTTTATTACAAAAAATAAGTGGGTATCTAAAACAGCCATACTAATTGTATGGCTGTTATTTTGGCAAATTTTATTTATCATGGTAAACAAGGAAGTTTTAATTGCCTCACCTATCCATGTTTTTCAAACATTTTTTTCTCTTTGTTTAGAGGAATCTTTTTGGTTTACCATTTTTTCTTCTTTGTTTCGTATTTTAATTGGATATTTATGTTCTGTTTTTTTTGGTATTTTATTTGCAATTCTTTGTTATCGCAGTAAAATATTATATGAAATTTTTTTACCTGCTGTTCAAGTTATGAAAGCAACACCAGTTGCTTCTTTTAGTATTCTTGTTCTTTTGTGGGTAAAGACAGATATGGTACCTGTCGTAATTTCCTTTTTAATGGTATTTCCTTCTATTTGGACAAATGTAAGGATTGGAATTTCCCAAACAAAAAAACAATATTTAGAAATGGCAAAGGTATATGGTTTTTCACCACTTAAAACCTGCCGCTATATTTATCTTCCATCTGTTTTGCCTTATTTTATTTCTGCCTGTCATGCTGGAATTGGTATGGCATGGAAAGCAGGTATTGCAGCAGAAGTCATTTGTACACCACCAGCTTCTATAGGAAAAAAAATTTATGAAACAAAAATTTATTTAGAAACATCCGAATTATTTGTATGGACTATTTGTGCCATTTTATTTAGTATTTTACTTGAAAAATGTTTTTTAAAATTACTTTATTATTTTACAAGAAAGATGGGAATTTTTTTATGAATTCAAATATACTGTTACAATTTCAAAATGTAACTTTTGGTTATGAAAAACCTATATTACAGCAATTTAACTGTTCTTTTTCTAAAGAAGGAATTTTTTGTATTTTAGGCAAAAGCGGTTGTGGCAAAACCACCTTTTTTAAATTAGCGAGTGGATTACTTCTTCCAGAAAGTGGTTTCATTACACATCATGCCCAAAAAATATCTTTTCTTTTTCAAGAAAACAGACTATTACCATGGTTTACTGTTTTAGAAAATATGCTTGTTGTCAATAAAGATAAAGAATATTGCATTTCTATTTTAGAAGAACTTGGTTTATTTCACATAGAAAAAAAACTTCCCAGTGCATTAAGTGGGGGTATGTTGCGCCGTGTAGCATTAGCAAAAGCCATTGTTTATGATGGTGATATTTTTTTATTAGATGAGCCTTTTGTTGGCATTGATTTAGAAAGAAAGCAACAAATTATTTCCTTTTTAAAACAAAAATTACTTCATAAACTTTGTTTTATCATTACCCATAATATAGAAGAAGCAGTTGCTCTTTCTGCACCTTTCTATGCATTGGAAAAACACTGTTTAAAAGTTGTTTCTCCTTCTCAATTTGTCGAATCCCTCCATTGAAAATGCCTTGCTTTTTATGTTTCAATGGATATAATTAAACTATAAATCATTTAAAATACTAAGTTTTTGTTAGAACTTATTCTATAAAAACCTAGTATTTTTGTTAACAAATGCTTTTTAGGAGGCTTTTTATGATACTATCATTTCTACCATTTTTTAAACAAAGAGGTGACAAAAATATGATAATTATTGCAGGTCTAGGAAATCCTGGTAAACAATATGATAAAACGAAACATAATGTTGGTTTTTGGGTAATTGATAAACTCGCAAAAGAATACAATATTGAAGTAACAAAATTTAAACACAAAGCATTGATTGGAGAAGGTAACATTGCAGGGAAAAAAGTGCTTCTTGTCAAGCCACAAACCTATATGAATTTAAGTGGGGAAAGCATTAGAGAAATTATAAAATTTTATAAAGTTCCACTAGAGCAATTTTATGTTATCTATGATGACACAAGTTTACCCCTTAGTAATGTACGTATCAGGGAAAAAGGAAGTGCTGGCGGACATAATGGCATTAAAAATATTATTGCACATTTAGGTACAGATATCTTTTTGCGCATCAAAGTAGGGATTGGAGAAAAACCAAATGGCTGGGATTTAGCAGACTATGTACTTGCACCATTTTCAAAAGATGAGGAACCACTTATTTTAAGTGGTGTGGATAAGGCTTACCATGCTGTAGAACTTCTTTTAACCAAAGGGATAAAAGAAGCGATGAACCAAACAAATCAAAAAAATAAAAGTGAGGTGATTTCTTGAATACTTTTTTTGAGCCTTTACTAGAATTACAATCCTATCAAAAAATGCTAGAGGATATTCAACAAAATAAAACACCTGTATTAGCTTCTGGTATGATTGATGTACAGCAAACGCATATGATAGCGGGAATTTGCCATCATTTGCAGCGTCCTGCTATGATATTAACCTATAACGAATTAAGAGCTCGTGAAATTTATGAAAACTTTTGTTTTTTTCATAAAGATACTTTTTTTTATCCTGCAAAAGACTTATTATTTTATAGCGCTGATGTTCATAGTCAAGCAATCACTTGTCAGCGTTTTTGTGTGTTGCATAAATATCTTTCTGGCGAAAAACCATTTGTTGTTCTTTCTGTAGAAGCCTTACTTGATAAGATGACACCAAAAGATATTTTTTCTTCTTTTGTTATAGAGTTAAAACAGGGAGATGTGGTTGACAGCAAACAGTTATTGCAAAAGCTGATACTTATGGGATACGAGCGGACAGACTTAGTAGAAGCACCAGGACAATTTGCAGTGAGAGGTGGTATTTTAGACATTTATTCTCCTACTGCCGAACAAATTTTTCGCATTGAATTTTGGGACAATGAAATAGATTCCATTCGTACTGTTAATATTAATACACAATGTTCTACAGAAAAAATAAACGAAATTTCTATTTTCCCTATGAGAGAATTAGTTTATACAAATGAGCTTGCACAAATTGCCATAGAAAAAATTAAAAAAGAATATCAAACAGCATTACAAAAATTTAAAAATCAGCCTGAATATGCAGAGCGTTTACAAGAAACAACAACACAAGTATTAGAGGCATTAAAGACAGGACAAAATCATAGTAATATTAATAATTACATTCCTTATTTTTATCAAAATCCGGTTAGTCTTTTCTCTTACATTCCAGAAGATACGCTTTTATTTTTTGAAGAACCAGACAAAATACAACAACATATGGATGTTATTTTTACAGAATACACAGAAAGCATGAAAGGGCGAATAGAAAAAGGGTATATTCTTCCAACACAAGATTTACTTTTTGATTATGTTCATATTTTAAAAGAAGCATCTGCTTTTTCAGAAATTCTCTTGACAAAAATATCTCAAAAAACACCTGCTTTTACTGTAAAAGATAGTTTTTTCTTTTCTATTAAATCTGCACCTGCTTTTCAAAAAAGAATTGATTTATTTTGTAATGAAATCACTGCACTCAAAAAATTAAATTATCGTATTCTTATTTTAGCTGGAGGGCATACTCGTTGTGAAAGAATGGTAAAAGAATTAGAGGAAAGAAACATTTCTTCTTTTTTTTCAGAAGATTTTGAAAAACCAATTTCCAAAGGTAGTATTATGATAACACCAGGAAAGCTAGGACGAGGGTTTTCCTATCAAGAGATTGGATTTGCTATTTTTTCAGACAAAGAATTCTTTGGAGAAGGAAGCCGGAAAAAAAAGCGTAGCAAAAGAAAACAAGGAAGTATAATAGAAAATTTTACAGACTTAAAAACAGGAGATTATGTTGTTCATGACAATCATGGAATTGGTATTTTTCAAGGACTTGAAAAAATTACAGTAGATGGAATTAATAAAGACTACATGAAAATTTCCTATGCAGATGGCGGAAATCTTTTTGTTCCTGTCAATCAAATGAATTTAATTCAAAAATATATTGGCAATTATAGTATTGCGCCAAAATTAAACAAACTAGGGGGAGCAGAATGGGGAAAAGCCAAAACAAAAGCCCGTTCTGCTATTAAAATATTAGCACAAGATTTAGTTGCACTTTACGCCAAAAGAGCAGATGCTAAAGGGTTTATCTATTCTAAAGATACTTTATGGCAAAAAGAATTTGAAGAAGGGTTTCCCTTTGAGGAAACCGAAGACCAATTAGATGCGATTGAAGATGTCAAAAGAGATATGGAAAATGGCAAAGTAATGGATAGGCTGATTTGTGGGGATGTTGGTTATGGCAAAACAGAAGTTGCCATTAGGGCAGCTTTTAAAGCAGTACAAGATAACAAGCAAGTTGCTTATTTAGTTCCTACAACTATCCTTGCACAGCAACATTATAATACCTTTTTGCAAAGAATGACAAACTATCCTGTGCAAGTAGGGTTACTTTCTCGTTTTCGCACACCAAAACAACAAAAAGAAACCTTAGAAGGTTTAAAAAATGGACTTATAGATATTGTAATAGGAACACATCGCATTTTATCAAAAGATGTTTCTTTTAAAGATTTAGGATTAATCATTGTAGATGAAGAACAACGTTTTGGTGTAGGACACAAAGAAAAATTAAAATCTTTACGAGAAAATGTAAATGTATTAACCTTAACTGCAACTCCTATTCCTCGCACCCTACACATGAGCTTATCGGGTATTCGCGATATGAGTGTTTTAGAAGAACCGCCACAAGAGCGTTATCCTATTCAAACTTATGTTTTAGAAAGTCATTCTGCTTTTATCAAAGAAGCCATTCGCAGAGAATTGGCAAGAGATGGACAGGTATACTATTTATTTAACCGTGTGCAATATATTGCAGAAGAAACCTTACGTTTACAAAAACTTGTACCAGAAGCAAGAATTCGTTATGCGCATGGACAAATGACAGAAAGAGAGCTTGAAAATATCATGTCAGATTTTATAGAAAAAGAAATAGATGTTCTTGTCTGTACTACCATTATTGAAACAGGGCTTGATATTTCCAACACAAACACCATTATTATACAAGATGCTGACCGTATGGGACTTTCACAGCTTTACCAATTAAGGGGACGTGTAGGACGTTCTAATCGAATGGCATATGCTTACTTAATGTATCATAAAGATAAAGTATTACAAGAAGCAGCAGAAAAAAGATTGCAAACCATACGAGAATTTACAGAATTTGGTTCTGGTTTTAAAATTGCAATGAGAGATTTAGAAATTAGAGGAGCAGGAAATCTTTTAGGAGCAGAGCAGCATGGACATATGGAGGCTATTGGTTATGATATGTATTGTCGTTTATTAGAGGAAGAAATACAAAATACAAAAGGAGAGCCAAAGCAAGAATATTTTGAAACAACGATTGACCTCAATGTCAATGCTTATATTCCAGATTTTTATATTCAAAATCAACAACAACGTATGGAAATGTATAAAAAAATATCTGCCATTTCTAGCCAAGAAGATTATTATTCTATTCAAGAGGAACTAGAGGATAGATTTGGAAATTTACCAAAAAGTGCGCAAACACTTTTAGATGTTGTATTGTTAAAAACAGAAGCACATCATTTAGATATTCTTTCTATTGCACAAAAATCGAACAGTATTGTATTACAATTAAAACCAGATGCTGCTATAGACCCTGAACGGATTACTTCTCTTATTGTCAGCGGCAAAGGAAAATATCTTTTTACAGCAGGTGCTTCTCCCTATCTCACTATCAATATCAACAAAAAAGAAAAAGAAAGTACTTTATTAAACAATATTAAAATATTATTACAAGCATTGAAATGCTAGGATTTTTTATTTTTCTAGTGTATAATAAAAACTACACATAATTGATTTTAAAATGAAGCAGGTGCATACATGAAAAAATTAAAATTTATACTTGCCGTGCTTCTTTGTTTCTCACTGTTTGTCGGTTGCTCAAAGCAAATTGATAGAGAAGACATGATTGCAACAGTAGGCGGCAAGGCAATTTCTAAATCAGAATACATGTTATATTTATATGAGGCAACAAGAGATTTTAATGAAATTGGTGGTAACGATATATGGGAAACAGATTTTGATGGACAATCTGCCGAAGATGTTGTAAAAGAAAGAGCATTTACAACTATGCTCCATATCAAAGTAACAGCAGATAAAGCAAGCAGATATAAAGTTTCTCTTTCTGAGGAAGATAAAGCAGTTGCACAAATGCGAGGGGAAGCAGAACTTGCTTCTATGACAGAAGAACAAAAAAACATTGTTTCTCTTTCCGAAGAAGATGTTTATAAAATTATGGAAGATACTTTATTGTATCAAAAAGTAATAGAAGCTGTTACAAAAGATTATCATGTTTCGGAGGCAGATTTTAACGCTTATTTCGAGCAAAATAAAGAAATACAAAGAAAAGCATATACAGAATATACCATTAGCGCAATTTCTGTTACAGACCAACAAGCAGCGCAAGAAGTATTTCAACGCTTTACAGAAGGAGAAGATTTTCAAACATTGTTTCAAACTTATGAAACAAATCCACAGCAAAAACAAACAGGTGGTGTAGTAACAACCTATAAGAGTCGTTTAGATTCTTCTTTCGATAGGGACTTTGACTTTGAAGAAGGAGAAATTACAGAACCAATTTCTATTGAAGGTTGTTATGTTGTCATTCGTATTGATAAAAAATCCATTCCAGATGATACTGCTTTAAAAGAACTTATGCGTTCTGAATATACTTCTTCTATTAAACAGCAAGCATTTACAGATGAACTAAACCAATGGCTTGCAGATATAGAAATAGAACGAAATGAAGCTGTATGGAATACGATTGAAATGATACCATAAAAGAGGTGATAGCCATGAGGCTGTGCATTGTATTTACTGAAATAGTATAACAGATAACTATTTCAGTAAAGGAGCATATTTATTATGAAATTAAGTGGTACAATATTTTCTAATGTACTTGAAAAAGACATAGGTATTACAATTATTACACCAAATGACTTATCAAAACAAAAGCAATATAAAGTAGCCTATGTATTACACAGGCTTTGTGGAAACAACAAAACATGGTTAGATTATTCTATGTTGCCTGTTTATGCTATAGAAGGTAATACAATCTATGTTTTGCCTGATGCAGAAAGAAGCTTTTACACAAATATGAAATATGGTTTTCCTTATTTTGACTATATTACAGAAGAATTGCCTCTTATTTGTAAAAACTTTTTTCCTATTTCCTCCCATCAAGAAGATACCATCATACTAGGTGGGTCTATGGGTGGTTATGGTGCTTTAAAATGCACTTTATCCAAAACAGAACAATATGGAATATGTGGCACTTTTTCTTCCTATTGTTTACTTGTGACATACTCCCACCGCCTATGCTAACGCATAGAGATGGGGGCTTCTCGTTCAATAGTACCAATGTACTAAGCATAAGCGAGCTAACCCCATGTGTCCCACGGTTTTCACGAATTACTTTCCATTCGTACCTTGGACATTTTA
>CAJUKL010000011.1:0-4538 GCA_910587195.1 uncultured Clostridia bacterium
AAGTTTTGCACAAAAGTTCTTTGCTACCTTTCTTTCAAGAAAGTAAGTGAAAAAGGTGTTGTATTGTTTTGGGGATTTTGCTATAATAAAAGACGGTAAAGCAGTAAATGATGATATGAAATGAAGTGGGAGAGAAAGTAATTGTGAACGGGCCAAGAATGATAAGATACCAAAAAAAGAAAAGAAAAAGAAGAAGAAATATGCTTCTTATGTTTTTACTATTACTTATTACAGTATGTAGTGTTGTGGGATTCCGCATGACCTTGAGAAAAGAAGGTGTCGGAAAAGACCATAGTAAAAAAGCAGTGAATCCGGAACCTGTCAAGGTGGAACAATTAAAAGAAGAAATTAAAGAAAAGGAACCTGTCAAACCAGTGAATGTGGCTGTGTTTGGAGTGGATAATGACGGATTTCGGACAGATGTCAATTTTATAGTTTCTTTTAATGAAGAAACAAAAGATATACATTTTGTTTCTGTTCCAAGAGATACTCGTGTTGTTATGACAGAGGATATGCTTGCTTCTTTAGAAGAAAGAAATAAATTTATTCCTTACAGAAATGGTGTCAAAGGACAGTGTAAATTGACAGAAGTACATGCTTATGCAGGAGAGGATTATAGAGATAAATTTTCTGTGGAAATGTTGGAAGATTTATTAGGTATTAAAGTAGATTATTTTGTAAAAGTAGATTTAGATGCTTTCCGCGAAATTGTGGATGCTGTAGACGGTGTGGATATGGAAGTAGAGGAACGTTTGTATTATAATGACCCCTTCCAAGATCTGTATATTGATTTACAACCTGGTTATCAGCATCTTGATGGCAAAAAAGCAGAACAACTTGTACGCTTTCGAGAAGGCTATGCTCAAAAAGATTTAAAAAGAATTCAAGTACAACAAGATTTTATGAAGGCATTGCTGGAAAAGGTTAGTTCTACTTCTACTATCCTCGAAAATTTGCCGGATATTGCAAAAGTTTTATGGGATTCTATTGAAACTGACGCAACTTTGAAAGATGTCCTAAAATATGCAAAATATCTTAAAGATATTGATGTAAATAAAATGACAATGGAAACCATACCCGGAACTGGTGGTGCTTATTTTGACCATGATGAAGAAGGTACAAAAGAATTAGTTGATAGAGTATTTTATGGAATAGAAAAAGAAGAATCAGAAGAATTAGAAGAATTAGAGCAACCAGAAGAATTAGAAAAAACAGAAAAATCTGTATAAAAGAGAATCATAAAGGTGGAGAAAAATGGGTAAAAGAATGGATAGGTATGCAAAGAAAGGTAGATTTCATCAGCCACCTCTGCAAAGAAGTATGCCAAGACAAAAACAGAAAAAAAAGTCTGGTTTACTCGCTACATTTTTTAAAATCGTATTAAGTATTCTATTTATTTTTTGTATTGGAGCGGGCGGTGCAGCATTTGCTTACTACAAAATTACAGGTGGATTTCAAACAGAACAGACGCAACAAGGACAAGCAACAGAAAAACAACCTACTTCCAGTACAGCAAAAGATACAAGTCTTTTAGATGCCTTAAAAAAGAAAGATATTAAACTTAATGTGGCGGTCTTTGGGGTAGATGGAGATGGTACAAGAACAGATGTTATGTTTGTTGCACATTTTGACAGCGAAAAACAAATGACAAATCTTGTTTCTTTACCAAGAGATACAAGGGTTGAAATTATACCTGCTGTAACAAGTGAAATGAAACAGAAAAAAAGATATTATCAATCTCCCACAAAATTAAATGCAGTACATGCTTTTGCGGGAAAAGAGGATGGCTGTAAAATGCTTGTTCAACAATTGGAAAGTATGCTTGGAATAGAAATTGACCATTATGTGAAAGTAGATTTAGATGCATTTCGAAAAATTGTAGACACTATAGGTGGTGTAGAAGTAAATGTTCCACAAGATATGTATTATAAAGACCCTGTTCAAAATTTAGTTATCAATTTAAAAGCAGGCAGACAAGTGTTAGATGGGGATAAGGCGGAGCAACTGGTTCGTTTTAGAAGCTATAAAATGGGAGATATTGCCCGTGTAGAAGTGCAGCAGCAATTTTTAAAAGCATTTGCAAAAAAGGTAACCAGTAGTGACACCATTATAAAAAATATACCAGGCTATATTGAGATGCTTTATTCCGATGTGGAAACAGATGTTACTTTATCAGATGCTTTAAAATATGTAAACTATGTGAACATGGTAGACCCTAATAAAATAAAAATGGAACTTTTGCCAGGTGTGCCACAGGATATTGATAAAACTTCTTATTATATTTATAATGAAGAAGAAACAAAAAAGATGGTAGATAGAATTTTCTTTGGCATTGGCTTAGATGAGGAAGAAGAAACTGGTGATAGCAGAGAATATCGCATAGAAGTTGCAAATGGCGGTTATACAGAAGGTCTTGCAGGCAGAGTAAGGGATTACTTGCAAGAGGAAGGATATAACATTTCAGGTGTTTCTACTTATACAGGTGCAAAAAAGGAATATACTCGCATTATTGTAAAAGAAAAAGGCATAGGCGGAGATTTAAAAGAATATTTCAAAGATGCAAAAGTAGAATTAGATGAGGAAAATTTGCTTCCAGCAGATATTGATATTAAAATTATTATTGGTACAGAACAAACAAATATCTAATAAAAGGGGGACTGCTCCCCTTTTTGTTGTAGTAAACCATTTTACAAATATTGAGATACGAAATAAAAAACCCTTGAAAAAATCAAGGGTTTTTTTATGCGGATAACAGGACTTGAACCTGCACCACCAATATTGGGACAAGAATCTGAATCTTGCGCGTCTGCCAATTCCGCCATATCCGCATATTTTAGTTATTATACTATAGAGAGAAATTTTTGTCAAGTTTTTTGTTGCACAAGGCAGAGCAACTGCATAAAAAATATTGTATAGAAAAAAAATTTAGAATCTGTTGCGTTTGCAAAAAGAAAAGTTTAGGGTCAAGCCCTTTTTAAAGGGCTTGCGAGAGTTTGAGAGCAGAGCTCTCAAGGGCTTCACGCTTGTAAGCGTGTTTTTGCAGAGGTGCAAAGCGTAGACTTTGGAGGAACTTTTCATAAATGAAAAAAATTCCTCCAAGAACTTCTGACTTTTGTTAAGCTCATAATAAGCCATTTTTTTGATAAGTTGTGTCATTTTTTTTATTTTCAAACTCAAATTATTGTAATTTTTGCAAAAAAATTTTTATGTGGTTACCCTAACAAGCTGAGGCTGTCCAAATAGACAGCCTCTTTATATTTCTATGAGATTATTTTTCAAATTTAGTATTCAAACTTTTTTCAAACATGGGCAATTTACTAATAAATTCCTGATTATTTTCTGTTCTTTTCATCCATTCTAAAACACTTTCTGTTAAATCTACTGCACTCATATTGCTTGTTACTTTTCTTAATACAAAAATACAGTCCATTTCTTGTTTTGTCAAAAGTTTATCTTCTCTCCTTGTACCAGAACGGTTAATGTCTACAGCTGGAAAAACACGTCTTTCTGCTAATCTTCTATCTAAAACTAATTCCATATTTCCTGTGCCTTTAAATTCTTCAAATATTACATCATCCATTTTACTTCCTGTATCAACAAGTGCTGTTGCTAATATTGTTAAACTTCCGCCATCTTCAATATTTCTTGCGGCTCCAAAAAAACGCTTTGGCATATAAAGTGCAGAAGGGTCAAGTCCACCAGATAAGGTTCTTCCACTTGGGGGAATGGTTAAATTATAGGCTCTTGCTAATCTTGTAATGCTATCTAAAAGTATAATTAAATCTTTTCCTTGTTCTACCATTCTTTTTGCTCTTTCTAATACCATTTCTGCGACCCTTTTATGATGTTCTGGTTCTTCATCAAAGGTAGAATAAACAATCTCTACATTATCTCCTGTAATGGAGCGCTGAATATCTGTTACTTCTTCTGGTCTTTCATCAATCAACAAAAAGATTAAATGTACTTCTTTGTGGTTTTTGGTAATTGCATTTGCTAATTGCGTCAAAAGCATTGTTTTTCCCACTTTTGGCGGAGCAACAATCATTCCTCTTTGTCCTTTTCCAATGGGTGCAATTAGGTCAATTAAACGTCCAGAAAGAGAAATTCTATTTGTTTCTAATTTTAATTTTTCTTCTGGATAAATTGGTGTTAAATCTTCAAAAGAAGGTCTGTTTGCAGCTGTTTGTGGAGAATCTCCATTTACTGTTTTAACATAAAGTAAGGCACTATATTTTTCATTTTCTCTTGCAACACGGATATTACCATTGACACAATCTCCCGTTTTAAGATTAAACCGTTTAATTTGTGACTGAGAAATATAAATATCTCCGTTTCCTCTTAAAAAATTTTCTGCTCTTAAAAAACCATATCCATCTGGCATAACTTCTAAAATGCCTTCTCCGATTAAACCACTGTCTAAAGATTGTAATGTTTTTTCTTTTTGCTCTTTTGTTTCTTCTATATTTTTTTGTTCTTGCTCAGCATTTTTTTGTTCTTGCTCAGCATTTTTTTGTTCTTGCTCAGCATTTTTTTGTTCT
>CAJUKL010000011.1:4638-33676 GCA_910587195.1 uncultured Clostridia bacterium
ATTTTTTTGTTCTTGCTCAGCATTTTTTTGTTCTTGCTCAGCATTTTTTTGTTCTACAATTTCAACAAGTGGTTTCTTTTTTTCTAGCTCAAACCCATATGTAGTAATTTTTTTAATGGGTGCTACTTCTTTTTGTTCTTGATGAAAGTGTATGGCTTCAATTAGCTCCATTTTACGCAATTTGCTGACTGATTTTAAACCAATTTCTTTTCCAATTTGTTGTAATTCTGGTAGTGTTTTTTTCGCTAAATCTTCTCGCCCCATATCATTTCTCCATTCTATATTTTTTTAAAAATTGAATAGCCGTTTCATTTGTATATTATTTTTTGGGTATTTTTAATTTATCTCCAGCTTTTACATAATCTGATTCTTTTTTTCCGTTGGCTTCTAATATTCTAGTATATTGTGTACCATCGCCATAAAATTTTTGTGCCAATGACCACCAAGTGTCGCTTCCTGTTACCGTATACCAGTCAAAATTTCCCTCATCATTGTTATTTGCATTTGCTGTTGTATTATTTTCCTGCCCTTGTTCCTGACTTTGTCCTTCTGCTTGTGTAGGCGTTCCTCCTGCTTTTAAAGTATTTAATTCTTCTTCTAATTTTAGATTGTCCATTTGTAAAGTTTCATATTTTGCACTAATATCTTCATTTTCTGCAATAATTTTTTCAGCTGCTTTTAATTTGCTTGCCAAAGAAACACAACGAAATCCTAAAAAACCAATCAAAGCAATTAAAATAACAGAAAATAAAATGCCTAACTTTTTACCAGGACGAAAAGAAATGCTATCTTCCTCATCATAATCATCGCTGTATAGTTCATCTAAATCCATTTGTTTTGCGCCTCTTGCTAAATCATAATCATCAAAATCATAATGACGATTTCTTCTACCTTCCCTGCCTTCCATGGGTTCTTCTTTTCCGCCAGGACCAGGAAGTGTGATTTCAATTTCCTGCATTAAAGGTCCTTTGCGTGGTTTTTCTTCTTGATATGTGTTATTGTCAGGGTATTCAGAATCTTGATAAGAATTTTGATATACATTATAATTTGTATTTGGCTCATAGTCTGCTTGTTCTTGGTATAAGTCAGTATAATCTTCGAAATTGTCATAATTGGGCTGGTGTGGCGAATATTGAGGCGTAAATTGTATATTTTGTTTCTGATTGTCAAACCCTGTTTGTGTTTGATACATATTGTCAAATTCTGCTTGATACTGATTATCAAATCCTGTTTGTGTATGATACATACTTTCGTCTTCTGACTGAATGGTTTGAAATCTCATAGTATACTGTTGGTCGCCATCTTCTTGCGCATAGCGACGTGTTCTTCTGCCAATAATGGTTTCTTCTCCAGCACCACCACTCCAATCTACAGAAGTTGTTGTGTTTTGGCTCACTTCATTTTGCTCCATGTTGTTTTGTTTGTTTCTTCTGCGGTACATGGTCGCAGTATCAGAACCAGCAAGCGCATGAGTATCCATAATTCTTTCAACAATCTCGTCTGGCTGTAGATTTTCATACCGTTTTCGTTCCTTATTGTCATATCCGTTATAGTTTTCTTTTTCCATATATATCCTCCACTTTTTTTGTACACGACAAGGTACACTTTTTATTTTATCACAAAAACAGCAACGTGTCGATAAATCCGACACGTAAAACGCTTTTTATTTTATATATTCTTTTACTATTTTAATCATTTATGCGGAAAGTGTCAACTAATACATTTTTTAAGATAACAATGCCTAAAAATGTTTTTTAAGAAAAGGCAAGACTTTCAAACTTTACACTTTTAGCAGATTGTAAATTATTCACTATTACTTCTAAAAGAAAAACAAAATAAACTTTACATACATTTTCGACAAAAAATTATTATTTTTCTGTATGGATTATCCTCTTTACTTTATAGCAAAGATTGAGTATACTGAATGAGGGAAATTGCTGTTATCCTACATTTCTGTAACAAATGCTGCATACTATTTGTATAATATAAAAAATATGTTATAATAGAATTACGTTATCGGTAAATGTATTTCAATAAGGATGTGATTTGAATTGAAAATAGAAAAAATTAATGAAAGTCAAATTAAACTCATACTGACACAAGCTGACCTATCAGAACGCAACATTAAATTAGAAGATTTAACAATACCATCTGAAAAAACACAAGCTCTTTTTCATGATATTATGGAAAAGGCTTTAGAAGAATATGATTTTATTTCAGAGAATACACCACTTATGGTAGAGGCTGTGCCAGTAGGACTAGATGGTATTATGATTATTGTAACAAAAATAGATAGTAAAGGTCAGGAATCACTTGGAGCAAAAATTCTATCTCAGCAAAAAGATTTACACCGCTTTAAAAGAAAACCCCTTGTTTTTCAAGAGGGAGAAGCAGATAAAAATAGTGACATCCTAATTTATTCTTTTAAAAAGTTAGATGATGTGATTGATTTTAGTTTGCGTATTTCTGATACTTACCATGATGCAAGTTCTCTTTACAAATTGGAACATAAATATTTCCTTGTATTGCAGATGAAACAGGATGGAGATGAAAATAAAACAGAGGAGTTAGAATTGATATTAGGAGAATATGGACAAAAACATATTTCTGTACAGCTTTCCAAGTATTACCTCATTGAACATGGTGAAACTATGATTGAAAACAAAGCAATTACCCTTCTTTCGAAATGTTTTGCTTGCTAAAAAAAGAGTTGACAGACAAAATAGGATCTTAAATAAAAATACTTAAGATCCTATTTATATGTTAGATAAAATTTGACAAAAATCAGAAGTTCCTTACCAACTTTTTTGAAAAAAGCTTGAGCAAAAACTTTATCTTTTTCAAATGGAACAGAACAAAAGTTTTAACCGATGGTATTCCGTTGTCGTTCATCTAAAATAACTGTTCACGTTCAACGCACAGCGGCAAAACAAAGTTTTGCACAAAAGTTCTTTGCTTACTTTCTTTCAAGAAAGTAAGTGAAAAAAGCTTGAGCAAAAACTTTATTTTTTGCAAACGGAACAAAATATATTTTTAACATATGGTGGTTCGTTGTCGTTCATCTAAAATAACTGTTCACGTTCAACGCGCAGCGGCAAAACGAAGTTTTGCACAAAAGTTCTTTGCTAAGCTTTCTTTCAAGAAAGCGTACATTTTATAATAAACTACCAATGGCTAAAAATAATGGAGAAAATACTAATGCTACAATCGTCATTAATTTAATTAAAATATTGATGGAAGGGCCAGAAGTATCTTTAAATGGGTCACCTACAGTATCTCCCACTACAGCCGCTTTATGTGCGTCGCTTCCTTTTCCGCCATGATTTCCTTCTTCAATGTATTTTTTTGCATTATCCCAAGCACCACCTGCATTTGACATAAAAATTGCCATCATAACACCTGCTACAAGTGAGCCTGCAAGTAAACCACCAAGTGCACCCGTGCCTAAAAGAATACCAACTGCTAAAGGAGAAACAACTGCCATAATACCAGGTACTAACATTTCTTTTAAAGCAGCAGTTGTGGAAATTTCAACACATTTTTTGTAGTCTGGTTTTGTAGTACCTTCCATAATGCCTGGTATAGTATGAAATTGCCTTCTTACTTCTTCAATCATTTGAAATGCAGCTTTTCCAACCGATTCCATTGTAAAAGCAGAAAATAAAAATGGTAACATTCCACCAATAAACAAGCCCATAATGACACGTGGCTCTAAAATAGAAATAGAATGTAAAGAAACTGCTTCTGCATAGGATACAAACAATGCCAAAGCGGTTAAGGCTGCAGAACCAATAGCAAATCCTTTTCCCATTGCAGCAGTAGTATTTCCTACAGCATCCAATTTATCTGTAATTTCTCTGACAGAATGTTCCAATCCACTCATTTCTGCAATACCACCTGCATTGTCTGCGATTGGCCCATAAGCATCTACTGCAACTGTAATGCCTGTAGTAGAAAGCATTCCAACAGCTGCTAAAGCAATACCATATAACCCATTGACAGAATATGCTGCAAAAATACCAACACAAATTAAAATAACTGGCACAGCAGTAGACTGCATTCCAACGGCTAATCCACTAATAATGGCTGTTCCTGGGCCAGTTTCCGCTTGGTCTGCAATTTTCTTTACAAAGTTATAGTCTGATGAAGTATATACTTCTGTAATAATACCTATCAGAAGCCCCACAACTAAACCCGCAATGACTGCAATAGCAGCTTTCATATTGCCAAAAAATAAATTGCTCAATACAAAAGAACCAACTATCACAACAGCAGAAGAAACATAAGAACCCATTCTTAATGCCTTTTGTGGATTGTTATTTCCTCCATGTACAAAAAAAGTACCAATAATGGAGGCTAAAATGCCACAAGCAGAAAGTATCAAAGGAAATAGAGCACCTTCTGCATTAAAATATACGATACCTAAAGTAATGGCGGAAACAATAGAGCCAACATAAGATTCAAATAAGTCTGCACCCATACCCGCTACATCACCAACATTATCACCAACATTATCCGCAATAACTGCTGGATTACGAGGGTCATCTTCCGGAATCCCAGCCTCAACTTTACCTACTAAATCTGCACCAACATCAGCTGCTTTAGTATAAATACCACCACCAACACGTCCAAATAGCGCAATAGAAGATGCCCCTAAGCTAAAACCAGAAAGAACACCAACATCTTTTGTTATAATGTATACAACACTTACTCCAAATAAACCTAAACCAACAACAGACATTCCCATAACTGCCCCGCCAGAAAAAGCAGTAGAAAGTGCTTTATTGATACCACCTGTTTTTGCTGCGTTTGCGGTACGTACATTGGCTTTTGTTGCTACATTCATGCCAAAATAACCTGCTAACGTGGAAAACAAAGCACCAACAGCAAAACAAATTGCCGTTGTCATACCAATGCCAAAACAAATTAATAAAAATAATATGAATACAAAAATAATTAATATTTTATATTCTGCTTTTAAAAAAGCATTGGCACCCTCTCGTATGGCTAGGGCAATTTCCTGCATACGTTCTGTTCCTTCTTGTTCTTTGTTGATTTTTGATGCCAGTAAAAAGGCAAAAACTAATGCCGCAATTCCTAATACTGGTGCAGAAAAAATGATGTTTCCAGAAAGCTCCATATAAATCCCTCCTCATTATAAAAAATAATATTTTTGTAGTTTTATTATAAACAATAAAAGGTATTTTGTCATTATGAAATATTTATTTTTCTTTTTAGCTAAAAAGGTTTAACTTTTTTAAATAGAATAGCATCCGTTAAAACTTTCGTTCTGCTTACAAAAAATAAAGTTTAGATTTTATTCCGTTTGCAAAGTCTTTCTCTTACATTTTATGCAATATTTTTTTAAAAAAGTTCTTTACAAAAAACACAAGCCATTGTATAATATCTTGCGTATATTATAAAACACAAGGAAAGGGACAGTAAGACTTTGAAACACCTTGACAGAGAATTGTCGTTTTGCTGAAAGACAATATGCAAAGTTCTGAATATCACCCTAGAGTGGCAGGCTGAAAGAGTTTCTAGTAGGTTTTGACGGCTATTTCTCCGTTATGGAAAACATAATGTTGGTTATGCACATGAAAATAGTAATCAGGTGGTAGAGTCTTTTTGTCCTGTTTTGGAAAAAAAGACTTTTTTTAAATTGCATATGCTGCAAAATAAAAATAAAGGAGGATTTTTTTATGTATGATAAAGTTTCAACGAACCTTAATTTTGTGGAACGTGAAGTAGAAGTACAAAAGTTTTGGAAAGAAAATAATATTTTTGAAAAAAGTAATGCATCTAGGGAAGGCTGCCCTGTTTTTACTTTTTATGATGGCCCTCCTACTGCAAATGGAAAACCTCATATTGGACATATTATTACACGTGCAGTAAAAGATTTAATCCCTCGTTATAAAACCATGAAAGGTTATAAGGTATTGAGAAAAGCAGGATGGGATACGCATGGTTTACCAGTTGAATTGGAAGTAGAAAAATCTTTAAACATCAGTGGAAAACCACAGATTGAAGAATATGGTATTGAACCTTTTATTTCTAAATGTAAAGAAAGCGTTTGGAAATATGAGAGTGAATGGCGTGAAATGAGCGACCGTGTTGGTTTCTGGGCAGATATGGATGAGCCTTATGTTACCTATCATAATGATTATATTGAATCTGAATGGTGGGCTTTAAAACAAATTTGGGATAAAGGTTTGCTTTATAAAGGTCATAAAGTGGTGCCTTATTGCCCTCGTTGTGGTACAGCACTGTCTAGCCATGAAGTTGCACAAGGCTATAAAGATGTCAAAGAAACTTCTTGTATTACAAAATTTAGAGTAGAGGGTACACAAAATGAGTATTTCCTTGCTTGGACAACAACTCCATGGACATTACCTTCTAATGTTGCTTTGACAGTGAATGCAAAAGAAGAATATGCAAAAGTAAAATATAAAGATGAATATTTTATTTTGGCTTCTGCTTTATTAGATGACGTTTTAGGAGAAGGCAACTATGAAGTTGTGGAAACCAAAACAGGAAAAGAATTAGAATATCAAAGATATGAACCATTGTTTGATTTTATCGAAACAGACCCAAAAGGCTTTTTTGTTACTTGTGATGATTATGTTACATTGACAGATGGTACAGGTGTTGTTCACTCTGCTGGCGCATTTGGTGAAGATGATGCTCGTGTATGCCAAAAATATGATATTGTTTTCCGTCAATATGTGGATAGCCAAGGCTTTATGACAAAAGAAGCAGGCCCTTTTGCTGGCAAATTTGTCAAAGAAGCTGACCCATTAGTATTAGATTATTTAAAAGAAAGTGGTGCCTTGTTTGCAGCAATCCCATTTGAACATAACTATCCTTTCTGCTGGAGATGTGACACACCACTTATCTATTATGCTAGAAGCACATGGTTTATCAAAATGACAGCATTAAGAGATAATTTAGTAGCCAATAACCGTACTATTAACTGGTATCCAGATAATATTAAAGAAGGACGCTTTGGTAACTTTTTGGAAAATGTAATTGATTGGGGTTTGAGTCGTGAACGTTATTGGGGTACACCACTTCCTATTTGGGAATGTGAGTGTGGACATAGACATACCATTGGCAGCATTGCAGAATTAAAAGAAATGTCCCCAGATTGTCCAGAAGATATTGAATTGCATAAACCTTTTATTGATGCAGTTCATATTACTTGTCCAAAATGCGGAAAATTAATGACAAGAGTACCAGAGGTAATTGACTGTTGGTTTGACAGCGGAAGTATGCCTTTTGCACAATTCCACTATCCATTTGAAAACAAAGAACTTTTTGATGCAAATTTCCCAGCAGACTTTATCAGTGAAGCGGTTGACCAAACAAGAGGCTGGTTCTATACTTTGCTTGCAGTTAGTACCTTGCTTTTTGATAAATCTTCTTTTAAAAATTGTATTGTATTGGGACATGTGCAAGATAAAGATGGTCAAAAAATGAGTAAACACAAAGGCAATGTTGTTGACCCTTGGGACGCTTTAAATAAACAAGGTGCTGACGCTGTTCGTTGGTATTTTTATGCAAATAGTGCTCCATGGCTTCCTAGCCGTTACTATGAAGAAGCTGTTAACGAAATGCAAAGAAAATATATGGGTACCCTTTGGAACACCTATGCTTTTTATGTGCTTTATGCAGAAATTGACCAGTTTAATCCAACAAAATATCAATTAGAGTATGAAAAATTATCTCCTATGGATAAATGGATTCTTTCTAAATTACAAACCTTAAATAAATTCGTAGACGAAAGTTTGGAAGGTTATAAAATTACAGAGCCTGCTAGAGCAATGGCAGAATTTGTGGATGATTTAAGTAACTGGTATGTCAGAAGAAGCAGAGAACGTTTCTGGGGCAAAGATATGCCACAGGATAAAATTAACGCTTATATGACGCTGCATACTGTTTTGGTGACAATGGCAAAATTAACAGCACCTTTTACTCCATTTATTGCAGAAGAAATTTATAATAACATTGTGAAAAAGGTAGATGAAACAGCAAAAGAAAGTGTTCATCTTTGTGACTGGCCAGAATATCATGTAGAATGGGTTGACAAAGAATTAGAAAACAACATGGACTTTGTATTAAAAATTGTTGTAGAAGGTCGTGCTGCAAGAAATGCGGCTAATATCAAAAACCGTCAGCCTATGGCAATGATGTATGTCAAAGCAGAACAGGAATTGCCTGAAGAATATCAAGCAATTATTAAAGAAGAATTGAACATTAAAAATGTTACTTTTACCCAAGATGTAGAAGGATTTACCACCTATACCTTTAAGCCACAGTTAAGAACCTTAGGCAAAAAATATGGAAAACTTGTGCCAAAAATTGGGGAAGCCTTAAAAGCAGTGGATGGTAATACCTTTATGGATACCTTAAAAGCAGATGGTAAAGCAGCCCTTCAAATTGATGGCGAAAGCGTTGTATTGGAACAAGATGATGTATTGGTTGATACTGCAGAAAAAGATGGTTTTGTTACTTCTCAAAGCAATGATGTAACTGTTGTAATTGATACAAATTTGACACCAGAACTCATTGAAGAAGGTTTTGTACGAGAAATTACAAGTAAAATTCAAACCATGAGAAAAGAAGCAAACTTTGAAGTAATGGATAAAATCAAAGTATATCATGATGGCAGCGCAAAAATTGCTGAAATTATTGCAAATAACGATATGAAAGCAGATGTTCTTGCAGAAGAATTTATAGCTGGAAAAGGTGGCACACTTGTAAAAGAATGGAATATCAACGGCGAAAAGGTAACACTTGGAGTTGAAAAAATATAATCAACAAAAACCTTGCGTAAATTGCGCAAGGTTTTTGTTGATTACGAACTTGATAAAAGTCGGAAGTTTTTGGAGGAACTTTTTTCACTTGTAAAAAGTTCCTCCAAACCACTTCAAAAACACGCTTGCAAGTGTAAAAGATCTTAGGAACGTTGTCCCTAAAACCCTACAAGCTTTTTGAAAAAAGCTTGACCAAAAACTTTTCCTTTCGCTAACGGAACAGAACGATTTTTTAGCCGTTGGTGATTCATTGTCGTTCAACTAAACAACCTTTACAAATAAACAATTTTAAAGTTTTTCTTTTTTTGGTTGACTTACAAGTGTATTTAATACAGAGCTATAAATTCTACTGACATCATTTTTCCAATTTTTACAAATAATTTCTGCTTGTTCCTGTGTAGCAACAGTCAATTTAATTTCTATCAAATTAATACCATCTGTATCACACAAGGCACACTTTACTACATAATCATTATTTTCTAAAAAGTAATCTGTAGTTACTTCCAATTCTGTATGGATTCTTTTTTTGTTTTCCTGTACATATTGATGAATTTCTTGTTGTATTGTTTCGGAAAGAGAGGAGTCATATGTAATTTCGTTTGCTTCTTTGCTGAGCGCATAGTGGGTATGATTTTTAAATTTCTTTTTTTCAAACAAATGCGATTCTACCAATTCAGCAATATGCTGTTGTATTGTAAAATAATCCATATAATTTTTTTCGAGTGCAAATTGACAGAGTTCACTGTTAGAGAGTGCAATTCCCATTTTTTTTACAAAGTAAAGCAATAGCATTTTATGTTCGGATAATTGGTAATGTTCCATTTGTTATACTTCCTTTCTATCCTTTTCATCTTATTATAATATAAAAAAGAAACAGAAACAACTATTTATTATGTTACATTTTTCTTGTTTTTTCGTGCTATTTGATAAGAAATAAAAGGAATATCCCATAATTGAGATATTCCAAAAGTATTTTTAATCTTTTTTTAACAGCCAATATACACCATATTTCGGAACTTTTATTTCATTTGCTTGCATTTCTGCACCAGAAATTAAATCTGTATATATTCCATCATTTTGATAAATAAAAGCAGTTTTGTCAAATTCACTAAAGTTAAACAATGCAATCAGTTTTTCCTTTTGATAAGAGCGGACAATTCCTAAAATAGAAGTATCGCCAGTATTTAATGTCCAAACATCTGCACCAACCTCAAAAACAGAATATTGACTTCTTATTTTTTCAAGTTTTCCAATTCCGTCAAACAATTTTTGTTGCACACTGTCTTTTTCTTTTCTTTTTTGTGCTAAATCCCACAAAAAATTCCCACGATGTAAATATCTGGAATCTTCTTTCTTTTTTAAATCCTCATGATAAGTATAGTCGTTTAATTGTCCTACTTCATCACCACTGTAAATAACAGGGATTCCGGATTGTACTAACATATAGGCATGGAGCATAAAATCCAGTTGGATTGCCTGTTCCAAATCATATGTATTTTGAAGTGCTTTTTCTATGCCACATAACGATGCTGTTGTACCACATAATCTTGCATCTCCGGAAGTTGGGTCAGAATTATATAATTCTCCTTTTGCAAAAGAGCCTTCAAAATTTCCAGTAAAAAAGTCGTTTAAATATTTTTTATGGCTTACTTCTCCCATGCCAAACTGCATTAAATAAGGATAATCTAAGCCCCAACCAATGTCATCATGACATCTTAAATAATTTAAAAATACATATTCTTTTGGCAAATGGTTTACAATATCCATCTGTTGTTTTAAAATACGAATATCTCTTGTTGCAACACAGTTCCATGTAGTTGCCATTGTTGTAACATTATAAAGCATATGACATTCCGGTTTTTCCACAGTTCCAAAATAAGGCACAACTTTATCAGGAGCCATAACAACTTCCCCAAGTAGCAGTACACCTGGGCAAACAATTTCACAAATAATTCTCATCATTCTAACAATATTATGTACCTGTGGAAGATTTCTGCAATTTGTTCCCAGCTGTTTCCAGATATATGGCACAGCGTCAATTCTTATAACATCAATTCCTTTGTTGATTAAATTTAAAACGTTATCCATCATTTCATTTAATACCACAGGATTTGCATAATTCAAGTCCCATTGATAAGGATAAAATGTTGTCATAACAAATTTTTGAACTTCTGGATACCATGTAAAATTACCTGGTGCAGTTGTTGGAAAAACTTGTGGAACTGTTTTTTCAAATTCGCCAGGAATACCAAAATCATCATAAAAATAATAATAGTCCTGATATTCTTTTTCACCTTGCATTGCTCTTTTTGCCCATTCATGTTCTTTGGAAGTATGATTCATAACAAAATCTAAACAAAGGCTGATTCCTCTGCTATGGCAATCATCTGCCAGTTGTTCCAATTCTTCCATGGTGCCTAATTGTGGCTTTACTTTCCGGAAGTCAGACACAGCATAACCACCATCATTTTCTATTTCGGGTGAATCCAACAATGGCATAAGGTGGATATAGTTTACATTACATTCTTGAATATAATCTAATTTTTCTTTGACACCTTTTAAATTTCCAGCAAAAGCATCGACATACAACATCATACCTAATAACTGATTGCCTTTGTACCAGTTTGAATTTTTTGCTCTTTGCGCATCTAATTCTTTTAATGGCTGTTTCCTTGTGCAATATTGTTGATACATAATCTCACAAAGTTTATGAAAAGCGTCCATGCGATTTTCATATAATTCGCAATATAACCACTTTAATTCATCATAATACTTTAAAAATCTGGATTGATATTCTTGTTCATATTTGTTTTCTGCCATTATACTCCCTCCTATATTTTCTTTTGTTTCTTTTTGTTTATTTTTCTTTTATGTAAATTTGCCATGCCTGAAAACCATTTACTGCACTTGGTATGACAAATCCAACTTGTTTTAATGCTGCACCGCTAATCAGTTCCCCAGAACAAAAACCATAAGGTAATTTTTCGGGCTGTTTTTCGCCGTAATCCTGCAAAGAAAGTTGATACATTGCATCATCCTTTAAACCATAAACTTTTGCTCTTACAGGCACAGAATTTGCTTGCACATGGTGATAAACTGCACTAATAAGGGCTTCTTTTCCTTGTGGGTCTGCAAACTCCCATATGGTACAAGTTCCTTCCAGAGGGCTAGAAAGTCTATAATAATCACCAAACTGAATTAGAGAATAATATTTTTGAAAAACAGCAATTTGATGTTTCATTTCTTGTTTTTGTTCTGCTGTCAATGCGGCAATATCTAATTCATAGCCAAAGGTACCTGCCATTGCAATACAAGCCCTTGTAGAAAGGGGAGTAATGCGCCCCGTTTGATGGTTTGGAACTGCAGAAATATGACTTCCCATAACAGAAACAGGATAGCCAAAAGAAGCACCATATTGTATGCTAAGACGCTCTATTGCATCTGTGTTATCGCTGCCCCAAATTTGAGGTGTATAATATAACATTCCTGCATCAAAGCGACCACCGCCACCGCCACAGCCTTCCAATAATACCTCTGGAAAATCATTGTTTAATTGTTCTAATACTCTATATAAACCTAATACATATCTATGAGAAAATTCTCCTTGTCTATCTGCCGTTAAAGCGTTGGTAAATTTGTCACAAATTGCTCTGTTAAAATCCCATTTTATGTAGCTTGCAGAAGATTCCTTAATAATGTTGGATATGGTTTTTATCATATAATCTTGGACATCTTTTCTGGAAAAATCTAAAACAAATTGATTTCTGCTTAAACATGGCTTTCTGTTTGGAATTTTTACTACCCATTCTGGATGTGCTCGATATAAATCACTGTCTTCGGAAATTCCTTCCGGCTCTATCCATATTCCAAATTGTATTCCTTGCGAGATAATTTTTTGAGATAATTCTTTTAAGGTACAACCCAGTTTTTTTTCGTTTGATGTCCAATCTCCTAAGCCTGTGTTATCATCTTCTCTTTTTCCAAACCAACCATCATCCATAACAAATAATTCAATTCCAAGTTTTGCAGCTTCTTTTGCAATCTTTACGAGCATATCGCCAGTAAATTTAAAATAAGTTGCTTCCCAGTTATTGATTAAAATAGGACGGCGTTTGTTTTTCCATACTCCTCTGCAAACGTGTTCTCGAATGACAGTATGCATATTTTTACTTACTTGTGACATACCTTGTTGACTATGTGTCAAAATAACTTCAGGTAGCCAAAGACTTTTTTGGGCTTGGAGTGTCCATTGAAAATTATCGCTGTGGATTCCACAAAGAAGTCTTGTTCTGTCAATTTGGTCTTTTTCTACTTCAATTAAAAACTCTCCGCTATACAAAAAAGAAAAACCATAGCAACTACCCATTGTTTCTGTTGTATTTTTTTCGCACACCATGACAAAAGGATTGTATTGATGGCTGCTAATTCCTCTTACACTACCAATAGATTGCACACCATGATGTATTTTTTCTTTTTGTAAATTCATTTCCATGCTGTGCCGTCCATAAAATGAAATTAATGAAAAGTCGCCATATTCCCAATCTAATTGTAAACTTGCAGCTTTTTGTAATATGACATCTGTTTTTCCTTGATTTGTAATTTTTACTGTTCTTGTAATAATATCACATTGTTCTAATACGCCATAATAAAGGGTAGCTTCTAAGCCTGTAGTTGTATCTTTTAGTTGAATTATCAAAGTTTCTGCCTGTTCTTGTGAGGCATATACAGCAGGCAGACCAGGAATTGCATATTTTCCTTTTTCCAATTGATAGCCCATATATTTCCATTCTACAGCTTGGCTTCCATCTGCATTTTGTGCTCTCACAGCTGTAATACGATAATCTCCTACACCAAAGCCACTATATTCTTGTGAAAGGGAATCCAAAGAATAGGTTCTGTCAGCTTTCCCCACAGCATAAGGATTGCCAGAAAATCCTCTATCTGCTTGATAATATAAAAGAGATTTGTCACTATTGTCTGTTTTTTCGCCATAATAGGTATGTAACAACACACCATAATGGTCTACTTTCATTTGATAGGTTGAATTTTTGGTTTGTATCGTAAAAATATCTTTGTTAATTATAATTGCCATCTCTACATTCTCCCATCGTTTGCTTTTGTATTTGAATTGTAGCAAGTTCTTCTGTTTTACAGCACAGAAGAACTTGCTTTTTTAGTTAAAAAAGACCCATTCTTTGAAATTCATAATATATGCCATCTTCCCAAACATTTCCACATACAACATCTGCAATATTTTTTAATTCCTCGCAAGCGTTTCCCATTGCAACACTAATACCGGCTGCTTTCATCATTTCATAGTCGTTCATGCTATCTCCAAAAGCAATCGTATCTTTGTTAGCAATACCATAATATTGACAGACAATAGCCATTGCGCTACCTTTATCAATTCCTTTTGGAATAATCTCACCGTTAAAACAAGAAGTGGTATTTGCATAAGGATATACAGCATAGTGAAATCTATCTTCCAGATATTTTTTTGTTTTTTCAATCGCTTCTTGATTGGTGCTAGTAAAACATATTTTGTAAGCACCTTTTTTGGGATATTCCTTATAAGGTAAAATGGGAATTCCTGCTTCAATTTCTTTTTGCATACGAATTAATTCAGAATTCGTTTTGTCTGGCTTTTCGGTTTTAATCAATTCTTCCATTTGTGGGTCTGTATAAATACCTTCTGGTGTTTCGATTCTGCAATACATACCATGATGATGAAAAACGGATAAACATTCCTGTATGGTTTTTTCTGGAAGGATATTGTCAAAAAGAACTTTTCCTTCTATTTCAATATGACTTCCGGCGCTTGCAATCACACCATCAAAGCCAACATCTATAATATCTTTTCCAATAATTGGCATATTTCGCCCAGTACACAAAAATACTTTATGACCCTTTTCTCTTGCACCTTGTACTGCTTCCACTACATTGACAGAAGGAGGTAACATCTCTGCAACTAGAGTACCATCAATATCTAAAAAAATCAACTTTTTATCCATATTTTTTATTCAACTCTTTCCTTTTTTTATGCTTTATAAACAACGGCTGTTGTTGTATTTACTGTCATTTCTCCGGGTGCAGCTATTTCTAATCTTTTTTCTGCTGGGAAATCTGTAAACATCATGGGAATAACGGTGTCATAGCCTGCTTTTTGAATCTGTTCTTTATCAAATTCAATTAAAAGCTGTCCTTTTTTTACAACATCTCCTGTATTGACATGAGGTGTAAAATATTTTCCTTGCAAGTTTACTGTATCTACCCCAATATGAATTAAAATTTCTGTTCCGTAATTGCTTGCAAAACAAATAGCATGTTTTGTATCAAAAATACTGATAATTCTGCCGTCTGCTGGAGCATATACCTTGCCGCTGCTTGGAATAACTGCTATACCATCTCCTAATATTTTATTTTTAAAGGTTTCATCATTAACATCTTCCATAGCAATCATTTGCCCTTGTGCATATCCAAAAAATTCTTCTTTTTCTGGTGTTGCTAAAACCTGTGGCACTTCTTGCTGTTCTGAAGCCACTGAAGCTGTAGGCACCTCTACTGGTGTTTTATCCATAAATTTGCCTAATACTAATGTCATAATAAAACCGCCTGCAATAGCAACTGCATGTGCAATAATATAGTTGACATATCCGTTATTAACCGGGTCAGCTAAAGCAATTCCCGGTACAACTGTTGTACCAAAACCAAGTGCTGCAAGATTGGTAAGATAAACAATAACACCACCTAATGCGCCACCTATACAGCCACCTATAATGGGGAAGCGGTATCTTAAATTAATACCAAATAAAGCAGGTTCTGTAATTCCAAACAAAACAGATATAAAACTTGGAATACATAATTCTTTTGTTTTTGCATTTTTTCTATGCATCATAAGATAACCGAGAACAGCACCACCTTGTGCAATAATAGCTACAGACATCAAAGGATTGATAAAATTTCTTCCTGTATCTGCTAAAAGCTGTGCTTCGATTGCTCCAAAAATATGGTGCAACCCTGTGATAACAACCAACTGTTGTAAACCAGAAAATACTGCATATCCTGCTACACCTAAGTTTTGTGTCATCCATACCAAAGCATTGGTAATTCCAGAAGAAAGCCCACGACCTACTGGTCCAATAATAGTAAACAAAAGTAGCGCACCAACTAATGTTGTAAGTAGCGGAGAGAGTAAAAGACGAATTACCTCTGGCACTTTTTTCTCAAAAAATTTATCTAATTTTGCTGTAACAAATCCCATCAGTAAAGCTACAATAATACCACCTTGAAAACCAACTAATTTTACACCTAATCCAAAAATATGTAATACCGTTACTTCTACCGTTCCTTGTGCTGCTGCATAGGCATCAGCTAAACTATTACTTAACATAATACAGCCGATGACAATACCAAGAATGGGTCTGCCTCCAAACCGTTTACAGGCACTATATGCAACTGCTAAAGGAAGAAAACCAAAAATTGCACCTGATGAAATGTTGATTAGTCGGTTAATACCATAAAGTGTTTCATTTGCTTTTACAAATTCAAAATTACCTAATACACCAGAAAGCCCTGTTAATAATGCTGCTGCAAGGATGCCAGGCATAATGTCTACAAATACATCAGATAAAGCTTTAATAATTCTTTGAATTGGATTCATTTTTTGGTTTGCCACTGTCTTTAAATCGCTCAGACTCATATTTTTCATATTATTGTGTTCTGCAAACACTTCATATACATCATTCACTAGCCCTGCACCGAATATAATTTGCACTTGGTCACCAGCTACAAAAACACCTTTTGCAAGGTCTACATCTTCAATGGCTTTTAAATCTGCAAGGTCGTTATTTTTTAAAACGATTCTTAAACGAGTTGCACAGTGTGCCACACCTTGAATATTATCTTTTCCACCAACGAGTTTTGTTAATTCTATGGATATTTTTTCATATCTCTGTCTTTTGTTTTCGTCCATTTTGTAATCCTCCTTTTCTTTTTTAGAGAAGCATCTTTTGTTTAAAAATCCCCATAGCTACAGTAAAAAAACGTTTTTTTATTTGCTCCTTGTATTTATAATTATACGCTGTTATAATCAAATGTATATGGATGTATGTGACTTCAATATTGACCATTCACGCTACCTTTCTTGAAAGAAAGGTAGCAAAGAACTTTTGTGCGGTGCAAAACGTCTGATGGACGTTTGTTCTACACCGACCAGAGCGAAGTATAGACCAAAGTGCTCAAGGTTTTAAATTTTTAGGAGGAATACTATGATAGACTATATTTTTTCAAATGATTTTTTTCGAAACATTGATGCAATGATTTATACTTGCGGCTATGAAAGCTGTACACCAGGTCATAGTTACGGCCCTATTTTGCGGAATGGCTATTTAATTCATTATGTCCTAAATGGCACAGGAATTTATAAAACAAGAGGAAAATTATTCCGACTAAAAAAAGGAGATGCCTTTTTAATTTGTCCAGATGAACTAATTTATTATGAGGCAGATATGTATTCTCCATGGACTTATACTTGGATTGGTATGCAAGGAATTAAAATAAAAGGATATTTACAAAGAACTTCCCTGTTTGAAAATCTTGTGGTACATTATGGAGATGACCAACAGCTAAAACTCTGCCATGAAAAAATGGCAGAAGCGGATAAACTTCCTAAAAATCGTGATTTAATGCTGAATCGCATTTTATATGAGTATCTTTTTCTTTTAACTTGCAAGTTTCCAAGTGAACAAGATACAACGAATGAAAAAAAGTCAAACTATGTGGAAGAAGCATTGCAATTTATAGAGGAACATTATTGTGACCCGATTACAGTACAAGATGTTGCAGACCATTTAAACCTGAACCGTTCCTATTTGCATCGTATTTTTAAATCTTTTACAAATGTTTCGATACAAAGCTATTTGTTGGATTATAGAATACGACAGGCGTGTATTCTTTTAAAAGATACGGAAATGTCAATTCATGTCATTTCACGTTCTGTAAGCTATGCTGACCCATTGTATTTCTCAAGACTGTTTCATCAAAAAATGGGAATGACACCTAGTAACTATCGAAAAAAGAATCAAAAAAAGGAGTGTTAATATGCACAGCATTTATATCCATATTCCGTTTTGTATCAAAAAATGTTTTTATTGTGATTTTCTCTCTTTTGCTGGAAAACAAGCCTTATATGCCAATTATACAGATGCTTTAATTTTAGAACTTCAAAAAAAAGCTCCCCTTTTTCAGGGAGAATGTTTAAAAACTATTTTTTTTGGAGGCGGTACGCCAACAATTTTACCAATTCCTTTGTTACAAAACATAATGAATGCTATTTTTAAATATTATACCGTTTCGCCCCATGCAGAAATTACAATAGAAGCAAATCCAGGTACACTTTCCCCTCCTGTTTTAAAGGCACTTTATCAAATGGGATTTCAACGACTTAGTATTGGCTTGCAGGCTTGGCAGGATATTTTGTTACAAAAGCTTGGTAGAGTTCACACACTTTCTATGTTTTTGGAAAATTATTATCATGCACGAGAAGTTGGTTTTAAGAATATCAACATAGATATTATGTTTTCTTTGCCAGAGCAAACACAAGCACAATGGGAACAAACGCTTTATGAAGTTGCTGCATTACAGCCAGAACATATTTCAGCTTATAGCCTAATTATTGAAGAAGGTACACCATTTTTTGAACTTTTTCAAAAAAATAAGCTTATACTGCCAGAGGAAGAACAAGATAGAAAAATGTACTATATGACAAAAGAAATTCTTGCAACTCATGGTTATCATCCATATGAAATCTCTAATTTTTCTAAAAAAGACTATGAATGTCGCCATAACAAAGTATATTGGCAAACAAAACATTATTTAGGGTTTGGTTTGGGGGCACATTCCTATTATCAAAACAAGAGATTTCATAATCCTTATGACATCAAAAAATATATTGCTTCCAAAGGGAAAATATTAGCGGAGGATGTTGAAAATTTAACAATGACCGAATTACAAAGTGAGTTTATGTTTATGGGGTTACGTATGACAGAAGGAGTTTCCGCTACTACTTTTAAAAAACGCTTTGGTGTTTCGCTACAATCTGTTTATGGAAAACAGATAGAAATACTATTAAAACAAAATTTGTTGCAGCAAAAACAAGACCACTATTTTTTAACGGAACGAGGCATTGATTTGAGTAACACTGTATTTTGCTATTTTTTAAAAGATTAAAACCTTGAAACTTCGTTTCAAACTCTACAAGCTTTTTGAAAAAAGCTTGAACAAAAACTTTATCTTTTACACACGATACAGAATGAAATTTTTAACGAATGGCGGTATGTTGTCGTTCATCTAAAGTAGCTATTCTACTCCAACACACAGCAGCAAAACGAAGTTTTGCACAAAGTTCCTTCCTACCTTTCTTTCAAGAAAGTAAGTTGATTTTGTAGAAAAAAGGTGTATAATAGAAAGTGTTACTATTTGTATATCGTAAATAAGGAAAGAGGATTTCTCATGGAAAAAAATGATTTAACACTTTTGACAGATTTATACCAACTGACAATGATGCAAGGCTATCAAGAAAAAGGACTACAAAAGAAAATTGTAGTGTTTGACTTGTTTTACAGAAAAAATCCAAGCGGAAATGGTTATGCTATTGTGGCAGGCTTGGAGCAGGCAATCGAATATATTAATCAGCTGCACTTTTCAAAACAAGACATTGACTATTTAAAAAGTTTAAATATTTTTTCAGATAATTTTATTGATTATTTAAAAGACTTCCATTTTACTGGTGAAATTTATGCCATACCAGAAGGAACTGTTGTGTTTCCTCATGAACCTTTAATGCGTATTAAAGCCCCTATTATGGAAGCACAACTCATTGAAACAGCATTGTTAAACATTATTAATCATCAAAGTTTAATTGCAACAAAAGCCTCCCGTGTTGTTTGGGCAGCACAGGGCGACCCTATTATGGAATTTGGTTTGAGAAGGGCACAAGGTCCAGATGCAGGTACCTATGGCGCAAGAGCAGCAGTCATTGGTGGCTGTTGTGGCACTAGCAATGTTTTAACAGGAAAACTGTTTGATGTGCCAGTAAAGGGAACTCATGCCCATAGTTGGGTAATGAGCTTTCCAGATGAATTGACCGCATTCCGCAAATATGCAGAACTATTTCCAAATGCTTGTACGCTTCTTGTTGATACTTATAACACTTTAGAATCCGGTGTTCCAAATGCTATTAAAGTTTTTCAAGAAATGCGTGACAAAGGAATCGAATTAAAAAATTATGGGATTCGTTTAGATAGTGGTGACTTGTCCTACCTTTCCAAGCAAGCAAAAAAAATGTTGGAAGATGCTGGTTTTGAAGATGCTGTCATCAGTGCCTCCAGTGATTTAGATGAGTACTTAATTGCAAACTTAAAGTTGCAAGGTGCCAGAATTGGACTTTGGGGTGTAGGCACAAAATTGATTACAAGTGATGATTGCCCTGCTTTTGGCGGTGTTTATAAATTGGCAGCAGAAAGTGATGAAAATGGAAACTTTATCCCTAAAATTAAATTGTCTAATAATGTGGAAAAAGTAACCAACCCAGGCATTAAAAAAATAATTCGTATTTATGACAAACAAACCGGTAAAATGAAGGCAGATGTCATTGCTTTGGAAGAAGAAACTGTTGACGAAACAGAAGTATTGACGTTGTTTGATGACAGCGCAAAATGGAAACGCATGACATTACAACCAGGTACTTATACCACAAGAGAATTATTAGTACCTATCTTTAAAGATGGAAATTGTGTTTATCAATCTCCAAAAGTTATGGAGATACAAGCATATTGCAATCAAGAAAAAGATACTTTGTGGGAAGAACATAAAAGAAATAAAAATCCTCATATTGTTCCAGTCGATTTATCTGAAAAATTGAGTGCATTAAAATCGAAATTAATTGAGGAAATGACAGTAAAATAAAAAAACAGCTTATTATGAACTTAATAAAAGGCAGAAGTTCTTGGAGGAACTTTTAAAAGTTCCTCCAAAGTTTACGCTTCGGTCGGCTCTAAACGAACGTCCACTGAACGTTCAGAACCACTTCAAAAACACGCTTACAAGTGTAAAAACCTTGAAACTTCGTTTCAAACTCTACAAGCTTTTTGAAAAAAACTTGACCAAAAACTTTTTCTTTTGCATACAAAATAAAAAAATTATTGAAGAAATGAATATTTTACAATTTTTATGCGGTTGCCCTTTGAGAGGGCATTTTTTATTGCACAAATATACCATTTGTAGTAGAATAACAGTCAAATAATAACAAAGAGGAGAAAAATAATGAGGGAAACATTAAAACAAAGTAAAAGAATTGTAGTAAAAGTAGGTACTTCCACATTGACCTACGAAAATGGTCGTTTAAATTTAAAATGTATTGAGCGTATGGCTTGGGTATTATCTGACCTAGTAAATCAAGGAAAAGAAGTCGTACTTGTTACATCAGGTGCAATTGGTGTTGGTGCTGCAAGACTTGCTTTTTCTGAAAGACCAAAGGAAATGAAAAAGAAACAGGCTGCTGCAGCAGTAGGACAGGCTGTCTTAATACAGATTTATCAAAATTTTTTTAAAGAATATAATCAGGCGATTGCGCAAATATTATTGACAAAAGAAGAAATACAAAATGAAGAAAGGCGAAATAATACATTAAATACCTTGCATACTTTACTGAAATTAGGAATCGTTCCAATTATCAATGCAAATGATACCATTTCCACTTATGAAATTGAATTTAGTGATAATGACAATCTTTCTGCTATGGTAGCAGAGATGATAGAAGCAGATTTATTGATACTTTTAACAGACATTGATGGACTCTATGACAAAGACCCCAGAATACATGCTGATGCCAAAAGAATTTCTTATATTCCGGAAGTTACAGAGCAAATTCACAAAATGGCAGGACAAAAAGGCTCTAAATTTAGTGTAGGTGGTATGGCAACAAAAGTACAAGCAGCAGAAATTTGTCAAAAAGCAGGTGTCAATATGGTTGTTGCAGCAGGAAATGAACCAACAATCATACACAAAATTATAGATGGTGAAGATGTAGGTACATTTTTCGAGGGAAAAAAGAAATGAAAAAACAAGATATTCGAAAAAATATGTTAACCATTAGAAATGCTATGCCAGAACAACAAACAAAAAATAACAGTGCCTTGATGTGGCAGCATTTAACAAAAACTGAAATCTATCAAAAATCAGATATTCTTTTTACTTATGTTTCTATTCACAAGGAAGCGGAAACCACATCATTTTTTAAACAGGTTTGGGAAGATGGGAAAAAAATTGCCGTTCCTATCACAGAAAAAAATAGAAAAATGGATTTTGTATTTTTAAATGCTTTTGAGGAATTGACGCAAAAAAAATGGGGGATTCCGGAACCTGAAAAATCAAAAAGTACCATTGCCCTCCCTACAAAAAAAAGTATTTTTCTTGTACCAGCAATAGCAATAGATAACAAAGGTGGGCGAATTGGTTATGGTGGTGGATATTATGATACTTATTTTGCAAAAATAAAAAATGGTTTTAAAATAGGGTTTGTTTTTGCTGCGCAGATAGTTGAAAATCTGGAAATGGAGGATACTGATATTTTATTAGACGGTGTTATTACAGAAAAAGGATTTTATTTTTTTGAAAATTGACAAAAAAAGGATTTTTTTGTATAGACACCACATATTTTCAATGCTATACTACAACTATATCAAATTTTAGGAGGAATTTTGCATGACAAAAGTATATCAAGGTAAAACAAAAGATGTATACAAATTAGATAACGGAAATTTTCAGCTTTTATTTAAAGATGATGTTACAGGAGAAAATGGTGTATTTGACCCAGGTGCAAATACAGTAGGTTTATCTATTGAAGGAATTGGAAAAGAAAATTTAAAAACAAGTGTTTATTTTTTTGAAATATTAAAAAAGGCAGGCATCAAAACACATTATGTCAATGCAGATGTAGGTGCTTCCACAATGGAAGTTTTGCCAGCAAAAGTATTTGGAAAGGGATTAGAAATTATTTGTCGCTTTAAAGCAACTGGAAGTTTTATCCGCCGTTATGGTAATTATATAGAAGATGGTACTCCTTTAGATGCTTATGTTGAAATCACTTGCAAAGATGATGGCAGAGGTGACCCATTGATTACAAAAGAAGGGTTACAAGCATTAAATATTATGACAGCAAAACAATTTGATGACATTACCACAGAAACAAAGCAAATTTGTACCATTATCAAAGATACTTTAGCACAAAAAGGATTAGACCTTTACGACATTAAATTAGAATTTGGTTACTACAACGATGAAGTTATATTGATTGATGAAATTGCTTCTGGAAATATGCGTGTTTATAAAGATGGTAACATTGTAGACCCAATTGATTTAACAAAAATGATATTAGCATAATGACAATGAATAACATACATTAGTAAGAGTAGAAGATATGGAATAATTATTTTATAGTTTTTATTATTATTCTTATCAAGTGCTTTTAGAATATAAAGAAGGATTCCAAAAGATAGAGAAGGAACAAGCATATCAAAATTTATTATAAGAAAGGAGAACGAAAGTTCTCCTTTTAGTCTGTCAATAAAGTCAAAACCTTGGGCGTTGCCCAGTCTACGCTTCGCTCCGGTCGGTTCTAAACGAACGTCCAATAAACATTCTGCACCAACCGAAATAAAAGTTGGGCAAAAGTTCTCAAGGTTTTATTTTAATTTTTCAGGATTTTTTACATAAGGTTCTAAATAGCCACATTTTGGACAAACAGCAAAATAAATTGGAAGTTCATCTCCCCAGCCTATTCCTTCCTTATATACATAATAATCTTGCTTATGAGTAAAAAGGGCACCTGTTCCTTCATAAATTTTCAAACTACATTCTAGTATCATTGTTTCGTTGCAACGAGGACATTTTTTTTCCATAAAATCACTACCATTCTATTTGCAATTCTACTGGGCAATGGTCAGACCCCATTACCTCCCGATGTATTTTAGCATCTTTTAAATAGGGTGTTAATTCTTGAGAAACAATATAATAGTCAATTCGCCAACCAGAATTATTTGCTCTGGCATTTGCTCTATAACTCCACCAGCTATAAGCACCTTCCAATGTGGGATAAAAATGACGAAAGGTATCCACAAAACCATTTTGTAAAAGAGTTGTCATTTTTCCCCTTTCTTCATCAGTAAAGCCCGGATTAAATCTATTGGTACTTGGATTTTTTAAATCAATTTCTTTATGCGCAACATTCAAATCACCACAATAAATAATCGGCTTTTTGAGTTGTTTAAAATAAGCAAGAAGGGCATCTTCCCATTCCATACGATAGGCAAGACGTGCTTGTTTTGGCTGAGAATTTGGAGTATATACTGTAATATAATAAAATTTTTCAAATTCTAAGGTAATCACACGACCTTCTTTATCATGTTCTGGAATGCCAATGCCATAGGTAACGGAAAGAGGTTCTTTTTTACTAAAAACTGCTGTTCCAGAATACCCTTTTTTTTCTGCATAATTCCAATATTGAAAATAACCTGGTAAATCTAATGTAAGCTGTCCTTCTTGCAATTTTGTTTCTTGTAAAGAAAATAAATCTGCATCTGCTTCATAAAAATATTCTAAAAATCCTTTATTTACAGCAGAACGTAATCCGTTTACATTCCATGATATTAGTTTCAAATGGTATTCCTCCCTTTTATTTTTTTCCATTATAGCACAACATTTTTATACTGACTACCACAAAATAACATAGCCTTTCTATTGTTTCTTCCCCTATTTTCGTGTAAAATATAGGTACTTCATTTCAAGATGGAAACCTAATTAACAAGGAAAGGAGCAATCAAAATGAAAGTTGCATTAGCACAATTAGATATTGCGTGGGAAGATAAGCAAGAAAATCAAAAACGCTGTTGTGTTCTGTTGGAAGAAGCAAAAAAACAATGTGCAGATTTTATTCTTTTTCCAGAAATGACATTAACCGGATTTTCTATGAACACAAGTACATATGCGGAAAATTTACAAGATTCCCCTTCTATTACATTTTTTCAGCAAAAAGCAATACAATATCAAATGGCAATCGGGTTCGGACTAATGATAAAAAATGGGGAAAAGGCAGAAAATCATTGTATGATAGTAGATGAAACAGGAAAAATAATAACAGACTATACAAAAATACATCCATTTTCCTATGGTACAGAGTCAAAATTTTATAGTGGTGGGGAACATGTTACTTCTTGTACTATCAAAGGGATTCCAGTTTCTCCCCTCATCTGTTACGATTTACGATTTCCAGAAATTTTTCAGGCATGTTCTGTTCATAGTCATGTCATTACTATCATTGCAAACTGGCCTACTCCAAGAAGATGTCATTGGATTTCCCTTTTAAAAGCAAGAGCTATTGAAAATCAATGTTATATTTTAGGTGTCAACCGTTGTGGAAATGGGGATGGTTTAGAATATAGCGGAGATAGTATGATAATTGACCCTTACGGAAAAATAGTTGCTATGGCAAAAGAAGCATCTCAAACTGTCATAGTCGGAGAAATTGATGATAGTATAGTAACAAAATATAGACAGGAATTTCCTTTAAAGCAGGATAGAAAACCTTCCCTTTATCGTCAATTCTATTAAAAAAGGAGTAGAAGTATGGATTTTTTAGATACCTTAATCAAAAAAAGAGAGGGCAAAAAACTAACAAAACAGGAAATAGAAAATTTTATTGCACATGTTACAGATGGAACAATTCCTGATTATCAAATATCTGCCTTTTTAATGGCAATTTATTTTCAGTCATTAGATGAACAAGAAACGGCACAGTTGACACTTGCTATGGCAAATTCTGGAGAAACTTTAGATTTATCTTCCGTTTTAGGCTTTAAAGTAGACAAACACAGCACAGGTGGTGTTGCAGATACAACAACATTGATATTAGCACCCCTTGTAGCTTCTGCTGGTGTTCCAGTTATTAAAATGAGTGGCAGAGGACTAGGTTTTTCTGGCGGAACGATTGATAAACTAGAATCTATTCCTAATTTTCATGTAGAAGTTACGCAAGAACAAGCATTGCAATGGGCAAAACAAAGCAATCTTGTAATTATGGGACAAAGCAAAAATTTAACGCCAGCCGACCAAAAATTATATGCGCTTAGAGATGTAACAGCTACTGTTGAAAGTATTCCTTTAATTGCCTCCAGTATTATGTCTAAAAAAATTGCAGCAGGTGCAGATGGCATTGTATTAGATGTCAAATGTGGAAATGGTGCTTTTATGAAAACATTAGAAGATGCGCAACAGTTAGGAAAATGTATGGCATCTATGGGGCAGCATGTTGGCAAAAAAATAACTGTTGTTATTAGCAGTATGGCACAGCCTTTAGGCAATTATATTGGTAACCGCTTAGAAGTAATAGAGGCAATCGAAACTTTAAAGGGAAAGGTACAAGGAGATTTATTAGAGGTTTCTCTTACTCTTGGAGCGCATATGCTTCTATTAGCTGGTAAAGTTTCCACAGAAGAACAAGGAAAACAATTACTTTTACAAAATATTCAGAATGGCAAAGGACTTGCAAAATTTGAACAACTTTTAAAACAACAAGGTGGCGATGCCAGTATTATTAATGATTATCAAAAATTACCACTTTCCAGCCACAAAGTATATTTTTATGCGCCTTCTGATGGCTATGTTCAAGCAATGGATACCGCAGCCATTGGCAGAGCTTCCCAAGAAACTGGCGCAGGTAGAAAACAAAAAACGGATGTTATTGATTTTGGTGCAGGGATTGTGTTGAAAAAAAGAATCGGTGATAGTGTAACAAAAGGAGTGGTAATTGCAGAAATTTATAGTAGTACGGAAAAGCAGGGACAAAATGCACTTTCGATTATAGAAAATGCATTTGAAATTGGAAAAAATAAGATTTCTGTTCCACCATTAATACTAGATGTTATTCAATAACTGTCGTAAAAAGGAGTGAAAATATGAAAAGAGCAATTATCATTGTATTAGACAGTGTCGGGATTGGAGAACTACCTGATGCTTCTGCCTATGGTGATGCAGGTAGTAATACACTTGTCAATATTAAAAAAGCAAAACCAGACATGGATTTAAAAAATATGTGTACTTTAGGTTTAGGCAATATTGAGGGAGAAGAAATTTCTTTATTGGGAAAAGTAGAACATCCAAAAGGTTGTTTTGCAAAAATGGCAGAAAAATCCATTGGAAAAGATACCACAACAGGACACTGGGAAATGGCTGGTGTTATTACAGAAAAACCTTTTCCTACTTTTACAAAAAATGGATTTCCTCAAGCATTAATGGAAAAATTTGAAACAGCAATCGGTACAAAAACTTTAGGAAATTATGCTGCTTCTGGTACAGAAATTATAAAAGTGCTTGGCACAGAACATATGAAAACAGGTTATCCTATTGTATACACTTCTGCTGACAGTGTATTTCAAATTGCAGCACACGAAAATGTGATTTCTGTGCCAAAATTATATGAAATCTGCCAAACAGCAAGAGAATTATTAACAGGAGAGTGGGGTGTTGCTCGTGTCATTGCTCGTCCTTTTATCGGCACCGAAGGAAATTTTGTCAGAACTAAAAACAGAAAGGATTTTTCTTTGCCACCAACAGGTACTACAATCCTAGATTTAGCAAAGCAAAAAGGACAAGCCGTTGTTGCTATCGGAAAAATAGAAGATATTTTTGAGCATAGAGGTATGACCATTACAGACCATACTACAAACAATGCAGATGGTATTGAAAAAACAGTAGAATATCTTAAACAAGATTTTGAAGGAATCCTCTTTACAAATTTAGTTGATTATGACATGATTTATGGACACCGGAATGATATAGAAGGCTACAAAAATGCTTTAGTATATTTTGACCAAAAATTACCAGAAATAGAGAAAGCCCTCAAGCCGGAAGATATTTTATTTATTACTGCTGACCATGGTTGTGACCCTACCACATCAAGTACAGACCACAGCAGGGAATATGTCCCATTGTTGGTATATGGCAAAACAATTAAGCAAAATGTAAATTTAGGAATTCGTGATACTTTTGCAGATTTAGGGCAAACCATTTCTGATTATTTAGATTTACAAGCTAATTTTGCAGCTACTAGTTTTTTGCAGGAAATAAAAAAGGATGAATAAACATGAAAATACAAATTTTACAACAATTAGAGGGTGCCAAACAGGCGAAGGGGCTTGCTGTTATTATTGATGTTTTTCGAGCATTTACAACAGAATGTTTTTTTATAGCAAATGGTGCAAAAGAAATTTTTGCTGTAGGCGATGAAAAAATTGCTTATGCTCTCAAAAAAGAACACCCAGATTATATTTTAGCAGGAGAAAGAAAAGAAGTTATGCTTCCCGGTTTTGACTATGGAAATTCTCCAGCAAAAATTGAAAAAATTGATTTTACAAATAAGACGATTGTACACACCACAAGCGCAGGCACACAGGGCATTGCCAATGCTTCTTATGCGGAGGAAATCATAACAGGAAGTTTTGTCAATGCTTCTGCCATTGCGCAATATATCAACCAAAAAAATCCTAAAGTGGTTTCTTTGGTATGTATGGGAAAGGCTGCTATTTCTCCAACAGAAGAAGATACTTTTTGCGCAGAATATATTCAAAGTTTGCTTTTGAAACAAAATTATCCTTTAATGGAAAAATTAGCTAGTTTGCGCCATTTAGAAGGAAAACGTTTTTTTAATCCAGAAAATCAAGAACAATGTCCAGAAAGGGATTTTTTTATTGCTACTACACCAAATCAATTTAATTTTGTTTTGAAAGCGGTTTCTGATAAAAGAGGATTTCACAGAATCCAAAAAATTTAAAACTTTGGACGCTATCCAACCCTACAAGCTTTTTGAAAAAAGCTTGACCAAAAACTTTACCTTCTGCAAACGGTACAGAGTGAAAAATTTAACTGGTGGTGCTCCGTTGTCGTTTATCTAAAATAGCTATTCAACTCCAACACACAGTAGCAAAACGAAGTTTTGCACAAAAGTTCTTTGCTTCCTTTCTTTCAAGAAAGGAAGTGAAAAAAGCTTGACCAAAAACTTTACCTTTCGCACACGCAACAGATTCTAAATTTTAACTGGTGGTGCTCCGTTGTCGTCTATCTAAAATAGCTATTCAACTCCAACACACAGTAGCAAAACGAAGTTTTGCACA
>CAJUKL010000011.1:33776-57301 GCA_910587195.1 uncultured Clostridia bacterium
AAGAAAGGAAGTGAAAAAAGCTTGACCAAAAACTTTACCTTTCGCACACGCAACAAATTCTACATTTTTTATATACAATATTTTTTATGCGGTTACCCTGAAATTTTGAACGAAACTATTGACAGATGTTATTACTTATGATACCATAACGTAGTGTTTAGCCGCACGGAGAGGTTACAAATTTCTTCCGGAAATACCATATCCGGCGAGTATCGTTATGAGGAGGTGTACAGAGTGTACGCAATTATTGAAACAGGTGGAAAACAATATAAAGTAGCAGAAGGCGATGTTATCAAAGTTGAAAAATTGGCTGTTGCAGAAGGACAAGAGTATGACTTTGATAAAGTTCTTGTTGTTGCAAAAGATAGCGATGTAACAGTAGGCGCACCTTATGTTGCTGGTGCAAAAGTATCCGCATCTGTATTAGGTGAAGGAAAAGAAAAAAAAGTTGTGGTTTATAAATACAAACCTAAAAAAGGATTCCACAAGAAAAAAGGTCATAGACAGCCTTTTACAAAATTACAAATTAAAGCAATTTCTTTGTAATTTTTTATGATAAAGGCAATCATATATCACAAAAAAAATGAAATTTGTGGATACCGCATTTCTGGACATGCCGGCTTTGCACAAGCAGGAGAGGATATTGTTTGCTCGGCTGTATCTATATTGACAATCAATACGGTCAATGCCATCGAACAACTTACTTCTACTCCTTTTTCTTGTGAGGCTGATGAAAAAAAAGGCGGTTATCTAAAAGTGATGTTTCAAAAAGAAATAGACCATGATGCTGCATTATTATTAAAAGCTATGGTGCTAGGTTTAGAAGATTTAGCAAAAGAATATAAAAAATATATCCGATTAAACTATAAGGAGGTGTAGTGATGTTAAAATGTAACCTTCAATTTTTCGCTCATAAAAAAGGTGTTGGTTCTACCAGAAACGGACGTGACTCCAAAGCAAAAAGACTTGGTGCAAAACGTGCAGATGGTCAGGTAGTGAAAGCTGGCAATATTTTATACACACAAAGAGGAACAAAAATTCATCCAGGTGTTAATGTTGGAAAAGGTGGAAATGATACCCTTTTTGCATTAGTAGATGGTCGTGTTAGTTATGAAAGAAAAGGCAGAGATAAAAAACAAGTTTCTGTATATCCAGTGGATTTAGCAGTAGCTGAATAAAAAAAGTATGGGGCTTCAAATGACCAACATTTGAAGCTCTATTTTTTCATATAAAAGAAAAAGAGAGGTGAAAAATATGTTTGTAGATAGAGTCAAAATCCATATCAAGGGCGGGAATGGTGGTAATGGCATGGTTTCTTTTTATAGAGCAAAATACATTACGCATGGCGGCCCAGATGGTGGTGATGGCGGAAAAGGTGGTGATGTTATTTTTATCGGTGACAGTAACATGAACACTTTAATGGATTTTAGATATAAACGCTCTTTTAAAGCAGGCAATGGACAAGATGGCGGAAAATTAAATTGCTTTGGAAAAAGCGGCGAGGATATTGTGATTAAAGTGCCAGTCGGAACCATTATTAGAGAAGCAAATTCTAATAAAATCATGGCAGATATTGCAAAAGAAGGAGAAAAAAAAGTAATTATCCGAGGTGGAAAGGGTGGAAAAGGAAATCAACATTTTGCTACCCCAACAAGACAAGCTCCCCGTTATGCAGAACGGGGACAAGTGGCAAAAGAATATGATGTTATACTAGAATTAAAGCTTATTGCAGATGTTGGCTTAATTGGATTTCCAAATGTTGGAAAATCAACCATTTTATCTATGGTAACAAATGCAAATCCTAAAATTGCCAATTATCATTTTACAACATTAGCACCAAATCTTGGTGTGGTACAAAGTAGAATCGGCGAAGATTTTGTATTAGCAGATATTCCAGGACTTGTAGAGGGTGCAAGCGAAGGTGTTGGATTGGGACATGAATTTTTAAGGCATGTGGAAAGAACAAAGGTATTTATCCATGTTGTAGACGCAGCAGCCTTAGAGGGAGATGACCCTGTAGAAAATTTCCAAAAAATCAATCAAGAATTGAGAGAATATAATCCCGAATTGCTCAAACGTCCCCAAGTGATTGCAGCAAACAAAACAGATATTCCAGAAGCACAACAAAATGTACTTCGTTTAAAAGAAGCTTATGAAAAAGAAGGGTATCCAGTGTTTGCTGTTTCCGCAGCAACCAATCAAGGGCTTGATGCTATGCTGGAAGAAGTTGCAAAAATATTAAAGGATTATCCAGAAGATATTGTATTTGAACAGGATTATGAAGAATATCAAGAAATTGAAATGGATAAAGAACCATTTAGCATAGAAGTTTTTGAAGAAGAACATTATTATGTAGTAACAGGTACAGGTGTGGAAAAAATGATTGGTTATACCAATATTGACACCGAAAAAGGATTTGCTTTTTTCCAAAGATATTTGAGGGAAAAAGGAATTATTAAAGCATTAGAAGAAAAGGGAATCCAAGAGGGAGATACTGTAAAGATTTATGGCTTGGAATTTGATTATTATAAATAATGAAACACATTTGCAGGAGGAAAATCATGTTGACAAGCAAGCAAAGAGCCTATTTAAGAGGCATGGCAAACGGTTTAGACAGCATTTTTCAAGTGGGGAAAAGTGGTGTGACACCAGAATTGAGAGATGCAGTTGACAAAGCCTTAGAGGCAAGAGAATTAATAAAAATGAACGTCTTAGATAATACTATGATAGGAGCAAAAGAAGCAGCAGGCATATTGGCTGACAGAACAGGCGCAGATATTGTGCAAGTTATTGGAAACCGTTTTATTTTATTTCGTCAGTCAAAAAAGAAACCAGTGATTGAATTGCCAAAATAATGAAAAGAGTGTAACGATTATGAGAAGTGATATTAAAAATTTTAAAGATTGCAAAAGCATTGCCATTATGGGAGGAACTTTTGACCCTATCCATTATGGACACTTAGCAACAGCAGAGGCAGTTCGACATCGTTTTAAAGTAGACAAAGTGATATTTATGCCCACAGGAAATCCAGCACACAAGACCAATAAAATTGTAACACATCATGAGCATAGATATTTAATGACCGTATTAGCAACCATGCGAAATGAAAATTTTGATGTATCTCGTATTGAAATTGAGCGTCCTGGTATTACCTATACCATTGATACGATTGAAGAATTAAAAAAGATATGTCGTCCAGATGCACGTTTATATTTTATTACGGGAGCAGATGCAATTCATCAAATTTTTACATGGAAAAATGCAGAAAAATTATTGACTCTGTGTGATTTCGTAGCCGTAACTCGTTCTGGTTATGGCAAAAATAAATTGTTTGATGAAATAACAGAAATCAGAGATAAATTTGCTAGTAGAATCCATTATATGGAAGTTCCAGGCTTAGAAATTTCATCTTCTGATATTAGAAAACGAGTACAAAATGGAAATCCTATTAAATACCTTTTACCGCAGGAAGTAGAAGATTATATTTATAAATTTGAATTGTATACCAGTCCGACAGAAAAAGAGGTAAGTTTTATGTTAACAACAAAGGTAATGAAGGAAAAATTGCAATCCGCCTTGTCTGTAAAAAGATATATTCATACCATGGGAGTGGCGGAAGAAGCAATGAAGTTAGCAGAAATTTATGGAACAGCACAGGATAGAAAAAAAGCAGAAGTTGCAGGATTATTACATGATTGTGCTAAAAATTATCCAAATGATTTAAAAGTTCGTTTGTGCAAAGAATATCATGTTCCATTAGATGATGTTTTAAAAGAGCAAAAAGATTTAATCCATCCTTTTTTGGGTGCCGAAATTGCAAAAAGAGAATATCTGATAGAAGATGAGGATATTTTGAATGCCATCCGATACCATACAACTGGTAGAAAAGAAATGAGTTTACTAGAAAAAATTATCTTTTTAGCAGATTATATTGAGCCAAACCGAGAAATGTTTGACGGTTTGGAAGAAGCCAGAAGATTGTCTTATTTAGACTTAGACATGGCAATGCGCTATACATTAGAGCATACCATATCTTATGTCAAAGAAAGAAAATTAAAATTGCATCCGCTTTCATTGGAAGCATTAGAATATTTTAAAAATAAATAAAGGAGGGAATTGTGTGGAAGCAGTAGAAATTACAAAAATCATACAGACAGCATTAGAGGATAAAATGGGAGAAGATATCAAGGTATTGGACTTAAGAGGAATTTCCAATATTGCAGATTATTTTGTAATTGCAAGTGGCAATAATGTTAACCATTTAAGAGCAATGGCAGATGAAGTGGAACAAAAACTATTTAAAGCGGGTATTAAATTACACCATTCCGAAGGATATAGTGTTGCAACATGGATACTTTTAGATTTTGGAAATATTTTAGTACATTTGTTTAACAAAGAACAACGGGAATTTTATAGCTTAGACCATCTTTGGGGCGATGCCAAAAGAGTATAAAAAAGACTTTGAAGCTTTAATCTGAAAAAATGGCTTATGTATTAATGAAAGATAGAAGTTCTTGGGGAAACTTTTTTCACTTGTGAAAAAGTTTCCCCATGTCTACGCTTCGCTCCGGTCGGTTCTAAACGAACGTCCACCGGACTTCAGAACCCTCTTCAAAAACACGCTTGCAAGCGTAAAAGACCTTGAGGGCGTTGCCCTCAAACTCCTACAAGCCCTTTGAAAAGGGCTTGAGCCTAAACTTTATCTTTTGCAAACAGAACAGAATCTAAGTTTTAACGTATGGTGGTTCGTTGTCGTTCATCTAAAGTAACCACGCAAGTCCATCACACAGCAGCAAAACGAAGTTTTGCACAAAATTCTTTGCTAAGCTTTCTTTCAAGAAAGCGTTAAGAGCGCTTGTTTGCTCTTTTGTTTAAACCTGCTTGGCGTTCGTTGGACTGTTTGAGCCAGTCTTTCATTTTATCTTCAAAATCAGAAGAAGTTGATTGTGGTTTAAAGTAGTCGTCCGAAGGGCGAATGGTTCTGTTTTCATAGTTTGACTTGTTTTCTTTGGAACGGAAATTTTTTTCATAATGTGGCTTTGCTTTTGGAGCGAGTGCTTCCCGCATCGAAAGAGAGATTTTATTAGAAGCCTCATCTATAGAAAGGACTTTTACTTTTACGATGTCGCCAACTGCAACATGCTCATTAATATCTTGTACAAAAGTGTTTGCCACTTGTGAAATGTGAACCAATCCTTGTACTTTGTCACCCAATGAAACAATAGCACCAAAGGGTTTGATGCGTAATACTTTACCTTCAACAATATTACCTACTTGAACTTTTTCTGACATTAAATTTTACACTCCCATTCGATTTAATCATAGTTTTTTTAGTCATTTGTATTCATTTACCGTAACAAGTATAACATGATTTATACAAAAATACAAATAATTTTATAGGCTTTTTTTGGAGGAATTTGGAATGAAAAAAAATGATAGAATGATAGTAACCATAGAAGAAGTGGCGTTTCCCAATAAGGGCATTGGGCATATAGAAGGACAAAAAGTAATTATAAAAAATGTTTTGCCAGAGCAGAAAGTTGCGGTGCGTATCAAGAAAAAAAGAAGTAGTGGAATAGAAGGACAGTTAGAAGAAGTATTAACTCCTTCTCCTTTGGAACAGAAAGCAGAATGTCCACATTTTTCACTTTGCGGTGGCTGTACCTACCAAAATATGAAAATAGAAGCCGAAATTGCTTTAAAAGAAAAACAAGTAAAATCTTTATTGGAACAAGCAGGAATTATCATAGAAAGTTGGGAAGGCATTTTATCTTCTCCAAAACAAAAAGGGTATCGGAATAAATGTGAGTTTTCTTTTGGCGACGAGCACAAAGAAGGGCCTTTAGCTTTAGGTATGAGAAAAAGACAAAGTTATTATGAAGTTGTTACATTGACAGATTGTAATATTATTGATAAGGATTATTTAAAAATCATTGAGGCAACACTCCATTTTTTTCAAAAAAGAGAGATTCCTTTTTACCATAAAGCACGTCATGATGGTATTTTACGTCATTTAGTGGTTCGAAAAGGAGAAGCAACAGGAGAATTTTTAATTAATTTAGTAACAACATCAGAAATAAATTTTTCTTTGGAGGAATACCAACAGGAATTATTGTCTTTACGTTTAGAAGGAATCATTTGCGGCATTTTACATACCCAAAATGACAGTTTTGCAGATATTGTACAGAGCGACCAGACAACAATAGTATATGGCAGAGATTATTTATTAGAAAAGTTGTTTGACTTAGAATTTAAAGTAACTGCATTTTCCTTTTTTCAAACTAATTCAAAAGGCGCAGAAGTGTTATATGGCATTGTAAAAGATTTTGCTGGAGAAGCACAAAATAAAACAGTATTTGATTTCTATTGTGGAACAGGAACCATTGGACAAATTATGGCAAAAAAAGCAAAAAAAGTTATCGGAATTGAATTAATAGAGGAAGCGGTGGCAGCAGCAAATGAAAATGCGCAAAGAAATGGATTATTAAATTGTACTTTTATTGCAGGGGATGTGCTTCAAAAAGTAGAAGAATTACAAGAAAAACCAGATTTGATAATCGTAGACCCACCAAGGGATGGAATCCATCCAAAGGCGATTGATAAACTGATTGCATTTGATGCACCAGAAATCATTTATGTTTCTTGCAAACCTACTTCTTTAGCAAGAGATTTACAAATTTTTCAGCAAAATGGTTATGCTATCAAAAGGGTAAAATTAGTAAATCAATTTCCCAGAACAGTTCATGTGGAAACAGTAGTAAGCATGAAAAAAATAATATAAGGAGAAATAACTGTGTTAGATATTAATACTATAACAAAAGGTGCTGTCAATCAAAATTCTATTTTATCTATCAATGTCACAAATCCAGAAAGCATAAAAAATCAAAAGAATATACAATCTGTCAATTTTTTAAAAAATCCATCTACGCCTGTTTTGCAACATATAAATACCAAACAAGCTGAATTATATCATCGTATTAAAAAAGGGCAAAAAATACCTATTTTATCCCATAATGTGATTGAAGCGTGTTTTGGCTGGAGCACAACCGATAACCGTTGTGATGTTGATGTATCTGCTTTTTTACTTGGAGAAAATGATAAAGTATTAGGAGATAATTGGTTTGTATTTTATGGACAAACAGAAAGCCCGGATAGAAGTGTTATACTAGAACAAGCCGTAATAGACCATCAAAAAATAAAAATTGATATTAAAAAGATTCACTCCAAAGTAAAAAAAATTGTGTTTGTATTGACTATTCATGAAGCTTTGACACAAAAGTTACATTTTGGCATGATAAAAGATGCTTATATTAGAATTATGGAAAAAGAAAAAGAAATAGCAAGTTTTATGATGACAGAATATTATACGAATGTTATTTCTATGATGATAGGGGAATTATATTTATATCAGGGAAAATGGAAATTTAATGCGATTGGAGATGGCATTGCACAGGACTTGGCAGGGTTATGTCAATGGTATGGTGTGGAAGTAATTTAGTGTGTTGAGGAAAGAAGGAAAATTCATGTTAAAATTCGAAACAATCAATGAATTAACTTTAAAAGTGACTTGTAAAGGAACAGAGGAATTGATTATAAAAACAGGTACTTTTATTGGTGGAGAAAACAGTGGATATAAAAATTATAAATTTGAAAAACTATTGCTAGGCCCACAGCAAGATATTGGACAAGCCTTATTCGGTTCACTTAAGCGACGTGTGACAGGCGAAAATATTGCTTTAACAAAAGTGATGTTAGGCGGAGATAGTATCACCTATTATGCAAATCGTGGGCAGCATGTGGTAGTATATCAGCTTGCACCAGGAGAAGTGCTTTCTATTGAATCGGAAAATATTCTTGCTTTTACTTCAGAATGTAAATATGACATTCGTTTTATTGGTAGTGGTATATTATCACAAAAAGGGCTTGCAACTTCTACCTTGACAGGACGAGGACAAAACTCTTATGTTGCTATTTTAGTAGACGGAAATCCACTTGTATTAAGCAATATCAATACTGGAAACACGCTTGTTGTTGACCCGGACGCTGTTGTTTGTTGGGTAGGAAATGGACATTGTGACCCAGATATTAAAATGGATGTCAACTGGAAAACCTTTATAGGACAATCTTCTGGGGAATCTTATAGCTTTGAATGGGGCGGACATCAAAGAGTATCTGTCATTATACAGCCAAATGAAAGAATGGGCGGAATTAATATCAGTATGGATTAAAATTTAAAAAAATCATTATTTTTCCGCAAAAGGATTGACTTAGAGTAAACTCTAAGTAGTATAATTTAAAATACAATAGATAAAGGGAGGAATTAGAATGATTTATAAAAATTTTAAAGATTTAAAATTATCCCCGCTTGGTATGGGATGTATGCGTTTGCCACTGGCAGATGGAACAGATGCAAATATTGATGAAACAAAAACAGCCGAAATGGTCGCTTATGCCATGGAAAAAGGAATCAATTATTATGATACTGCTTGGGGCTATCATAGCGGAAATTCAGAAATTGTAATGGGAAATGTTTTAAGCAAATATCCTCGTGAAAATTATTATTTAGCTACAAAATTTCCTGGCTATGACCTCTCTAATATGGGCAAAGTCAAAGAGATATTTGAAAAACAACTTGAAAAATGTAAAACAAACTATTTTGATTTTTATTTATTCCATAATGTATGTGAAATGAATATTGATGCTTATTTAGATGAAAGTTATCAAATACATAGCTATTTAATGGAACAAAAACAAAAGGGGAAAATCAAACACTTAGGTTTTTCTGCCCATGGCAGTTATGATGTTATGAAACGATTTTTAGAAAAATATGGGGAAGATATGGAGTTTTGCCAGATTCAGTTAAATTATATTGATTATTCTTTCCAAGATGCCAAATCTAAAATAGAACTTTTAAAAGAATATCAGATTCCTGTTTGGGTCATGGAACCATTAAGAGGTGGTAAACTCTGCAAACTTTCGGAAGAAGAAGTAAAACCATTAAAAGATTTTAGAAACATAGATGCAACAGAATGGGCTTTTCGTTTTTTACAAACTATTCCAGAAGTAACCATGATACTTTCGGGTATGTCCAATTTAGAGCAAATGAAACAGAACATTGCAACCTTTGAAACAGAAAAACCACTAGATAAAACAGAAATGCAAGCCTTGTTATCTGTTGCAGATGGTATGTTAACCGGAAAATTACCTTGTACAGCTTGTCATTATTGTATCAGTCACTGTCCACAGCAATTAGATATTCCAAGACTTTTGGAACTCTATAATGAACATAATTTTACAGGTGGTGGCTTTATTGCACCAATGGTAATTTCAACCATTCCAAAGGAAAAACAACCCAGTGCTTGTATTGGTTGCAGAAGCTGTGAGGCAGTTTGTCCACAGCAAATTAAAATATCAGAAGCAATGGCAGATTTTACAGCAAAATTGAAATAAGGAGGTAAAACATGAATGTATTATTGATAAATGGCAGCCCTCATGAAAAAGGTGCTGGCTTTACTGCTTTAAGTGAAATAGAAAAAGTTTTTCAAAAAAATGGAATTGCTACAGAAATTATTCCGGTAGGAAATCAAGCGATTCGTGGCTGTATGGCTTGTGGCTACTGTATGTCACATGGCAAATGTGCCATTACAGATATTGTAAATGAAGTAGCACCAAAATTTGAAAAAGTAGATGGCATTGTTGTTTCTAGTCCTGTTTATTATGCTTCTGCAAATGCTACTTTAGTTGCATTTTTAGACAGACTTTTTTATAGCACCCATTTTGATAAAACAATGAAAGTAGGAGCAAGTGTTGTAACTGCAAGGAGAGGTGGCTTATCCGCTACTTTTGATGAATTAAACAAATATTTTACGATTTCTGGTATGCCTGTAGCAGCAAGTCAATATTGGAATAGTTTGCATGGTAATAGTGCAGAAGAAGCAGCACAGGATAAAGAAGGGTTACAAACAATGCGGACTTTAGCAGAAAGCATGTCATTTTTAATAAAAAGTATTGCACTTGGCAAAGAAAAATATGGCTTACCAGAAAAAGAACAAAAAATTGTAACAAGCTTTATTCGATAATTATGGGAAGAAGGTGGTAAGGTGAAGCGTTGTATTGTAGTATTTGGAATCGTTTTTTAAAACAAATCATAAGTAAGGAGAATAGATATGACGATTCCAATATATCCTCGGACTGGGGATAAACAAACGATTTATTTAAAAGATGTAATTACAAATCCCAATATTATGGTGGGAGAATATACTATGTATCATGACTTTGTAGACCCTACAGCATTTGAAAAAAAGAATGTGTTATACCACTATCCTATTAACCATGATAAATTAGTCATTGGAAAATTTTGCTCTATTGCTTGTGGTGCTCGTTTTTTGTTAAATAGTGCAAACCATACCCTTCAATCTTTGTCAACTTATCCTTTCCCACTTTTTTATGAAGAATGGGAATTAAAAAAAGAATCGGTTACTGATTCTTGGGATAATAAAGGTGATATTATCATTGGAAATGATGTTTGGATTGGTTATGAAGCAGTTATTTTGGCTGGTGTTACAATAGGTGATGGTGCAATTATTGGAACACGTGCAGTTGTTACAAAAGATGTTCCCCCTTATAGCATTGTAGGTGGTATCCCTGCCAAGCAAATACGAAAACGCTATTCTGATGATATTATCTCTGAATTGCTAAAAATAAAATGGTGGGATTGGGAAAAAGAACGAATCTCTCAAAATATCGCAGCCATACAGCAGGGAAAAATAAAAGACTTTGTATAAAAATATAGCAGGAAATCAAAAAGGATTTCCTGCTTTTTCATCAATAGTAGGAGGTAGCATATGAGTTTTACAGTAAATATTTATTATACAGGAACAAATGGAAATGCTAAAAAATTTGCAGAAGAAATGGTTACAAGTGGAACCGTTGCAGCGATTCGTGCAGAAGAAGGAAATGAACAATATGAATATTTTTTTCCTATGGAAGATAGTGAAACAGTCCTATTAGTAGATAGATGGAAAAATCAGGAGGCTTTGGATATACACCATAAATCAGAAATGATGCAAACGATTGCAGAACTTCGCAAAAAATATAAGCTTCACATGAGAGTGGAAAAATTTATAGATTTTATATGATACTATGATTTTAATAACATCATCCCCTCATAAAGCCATAACAGTATGGTTAAAAGAAGCAATCGTTGCATTATCTCAAAATGATTTAGATGGCTTTCTGGATAAATTTGATTATAGTGCTTTGAAAAAAAGTGATTTTTATATGCTATTACGATGTGGAAATGAAAAAAGAAAACCACTTATAATTGATAGCCCTTATGACACTCCTTTACAGAAAAAAATTAAAAAAACACAATATAGTTATTTATTACAATGCGATTTATATACTTATGGTAAAGCCAATGGTTTACGTTTAGAAGTAGAGTTTCTAATAGACAAAGATATGTTTTATGTAATACTACAAGATATTCTTAATAAGTAACTTGTACGCAAATTATTTCAAGGAAAAATCATACAAGAAGATGCTCATGTTGCAAATGAGCATATTAATATCTATCTTAATGAAAAAAAATAAACATTCTTTCCGTAGAAGAAGGACAAGGAAATGGACATCGTGACTATTCTTTCTTTTTGGATACCGATATTTGCACTTTAAATGATATTAAGAGTATAAAAATAGAATGCAGGTGACATAATGTATAGTTTTGAAGAAATTAAAAAATTGTTACAAATAAGTATTTGTAAGGGATATGAAGCAGAACTTCGCATCTATTTATATAAAAAAGAATACATGATAATTATATATGATGACCATTGTTCTTTTCAGCGGTGTGGTTATAAAGATGGAAGTGGAGAACAGAATTATAGCAACCTTGACCAATTATATACTGCAAGGCAAGTTGATAATATTATACTGCAAAAAGACTGGAAAAATATAGATAATTTAGAGTGTATCGATTTTGATATGCTTGATTTATGGTAAAAAACCTTGAGATTTCGGTTTCCATTTCATTCTGGATGTTCAGCATCCTTAAAAATATTGAAAAGATATTGATTTTATAAGGAAAAACGCTAGTTTTTCCAGTAAAGTTTTTGATCAAGCTTTCTTTAAAAAGCTTGTAGGAACTTGAGGGCAACGCCCTCAAGGTTTTTAACAGACAAAACCCGCCATCTGGCGGGTTTTTTTTATTCGATGACATCACTACCTACATAAATTTTAGAATCTTTTAATTCTGCTGCTTTTTCAGATTTTAATACTTCATTTCCCTTTTTATATTCTGCTTTTCCTAAGGTAATTTCGATTGTTACACCATCTTTTTGCAGCAAAACAGGTTTATCATTTGCAGTCCATGTTACAGTAAAGCCTTTTTTTTCAGCAGATTCGCGTAAAGGTACTAATTCCACTGGTTTTTGTGTTTCTGGTTTAGCCTCTGGAAGTTCTACTATTTCTATAGGTTTTTGCATTTCTGATGGAGATGCTTCTGTAGGTTCTTTTATTTCTACAGGTTCTTCTGACTTTTTTTCTTCTGGTATTTCTTCTGTTGGCTCTAAAATTGGTTCTTCTGCAATTTCTGCACCTTCCAATATCATCACAAATACAGGTGCTGTTTGTGCTGGAATACTTCTTGTTGTTGCGCCATATACCACCATGCAATCTTGCTCTTTTACATCATCTGCTGTAAACACCTTTTTACTGCCTTTGCTATCAACGATTTTTGTTTCTTCTGCAATGTTTAATTGTAACATTGGTTGTGCATCCTGGCTGGTTAATTCTTCATCAAAATAACCTGTTGTTACAAAATTTTCTGTTCCCACAACAAAACCAAATGCGTTTGTCATAGGAGGTAAGCTCAATGTCATAGGGCCATTTTTTAAAATAATTCCTGTAATATCCATGTCTTTTTGTAATTCGTCAAATGTCATAAAACTGCCATCTTTACTATTGACAATAAATGCAGTTTCTTCTGCTGTAAATCTAACGCCCATATCCTCATTTGTTACAGAAATGATATATCCATTTTTTCCTTTTTCAATAGATTCTATTTTTCCTGCCATTGTCATATATTGACTTTCTAATGCCATGTCTTGTTCTCCTATTTCTTGGTTTGCAGAAATAAGTAAAGGTTGTTTTACTTGCTCTGCAAAAACATTGATGGAACCTAATACACTAAAAGCAAGCATTGCTGCAAATATTCTTTTTTTCATAATCATTCTTCCTCCTAAAGATAATTCATTTTTGTTTTCTGTAATATAAGACGGCAGCAAATAGAAATTAGTTCCCTAAAATAAAAGTTTTTTTTACAATACAAAATCTACGCCCATCATAATTGCAACATCAACCATTTCTGTTACTAATGCATAGGTTTCTTCATCTGATTTTAAACGCTCCATTGTTTCTTCGTCCCCTTCAAAGCTACAAATCAGTTGTCCTTCTGCATCATAAAAATCCGCTCTCCATTCATCTGTTCTTTTTTTGTATTTTTTTAAATAATACCATATTTCATTTATCCCACTTACAATATATTTATCAATCATCATAAAACCTCCTTATAGATTATCTTAATATTCTGCATTATGAACTGTTCGAGGATAGGGGATAACATCTCTAATATTACTCATGCCTGTCAAATACATGACTGCTCTTTCAAAACCCAAGCCAAAGCCTGCATGACGTGTACCCCCATATCTTCTTAAATCCAGATACCACCAATAGTCTTGTTTTTTCATAGATAATTCTTGCATACGTTGTTCTAATTTTTCTAGTCGTTCTTCTCTTTGGCTTCCGCCTATGATTTCTCCAATTCCCGGCACAAGCAAATCCATTGCTGCAACAGTTCGATTATCTTCATTCATTCTCATATAAAAGGCTTTTATCTCTTTGGGATAATCTGTTACAAAAACTGGTTTTTGAAATATCTGCTCTGTCAAATATCTTTCATGTTCTGTTTGTAAATCCATCCCCCATTTTACAGGATAAACAAATTTTTGTTTTGCTTTTTCTAACAGTTGTATTGCTTCTGTATAGGTTATTTTTGCAAAATCAGAAGATATAATATTATTTAATCTTTTTAAAAGTTCCTTATCCACAAATTGATTAAAAAAATTCATTTCTTCGGGAGCTTTTTCCAGCACAAAAGACAGGATATATTTTAGCATTTCCTCTGCAATTTCCATATTATTGTTTAAATCTGCAAAAGCCATTTCTGGCTCTACCATCCAAAATTCTGCTGCATGGCGTGTTGTATTGGAATTTTCTGCACGAAAGGTAGGCCCAAACGTATAAATATTGCGAAACGCCATTGCAAATGTTTCGCCAGAAAGCTGACCACTTACGGTTAAATTTGTTTCTTTTCCAAAAAAATCTTTGGAAAAATCAACTTCTCCTTTTTCTGTTAAAGGTACATTTTTGAGTGGCATTGTTGTAACAGAAAACATTTCTCCTGCCCCTTCACAATCATTACCTGTAATAATAGGTGTGTGTACATATACAAAGCCCTTTTCCTGAAAAAATGTGTGTATTGCATAAGCAATCAGACTTCTGACGCGAAACACAGCAGAAAAAGTATTTGTTCTGGGACGTAAATAAGCAATTTTTCTAAGATATTCAAAAGAATGTCTTTTTTTCTGCAAAGGATAAGAACCATCACACTCTCCTTCTATTTCTACCTTTTTAGCTTTTAATTCAAAAGGCTGTTTTGCATCTGGAGTTTCCTCCAAAATACCAGTTATAATTACTGCTGTTCCAATATTCCGCTTAACAATATTTGTATAATCGGGAAGTTGTTCTGCTTCTAATACCACTTGTATATTTTTTAAAAAAGTTCCATCATTTAATTCTAAAAATCCAAATGCTTTTGAACTTCTAATGGTACGAATCCAGCCGGCTATTTGAATTTCCTTTTGCAGATAGTCTTTTTGATTTTTATAAATATCCTTTATTTGTATGAAATCCAATGGGTTCCCTTCTTTCCTTTCCAGTTTATGCTGCTATTCTTTGATAAAAAATCTTTACAAAAGTTTTAAAAATAATTCATATCCTTCTTTTTTCATATCCTCTTTTGGAATAAAACGTAATGCTGCACTATTGATGCAATACCGTAAACCACCTTTTTCTATGGGGCCGTCCGTAAACACATGACCTAAATGAGCATTTCCGCATCTGCTTCTTACTTCTGTTCGAATCATATTGTGACTTAAGTCATCATATTCTTGGAGTACATTGGGGTCGATTGGTTTTGTAAAACTTGGCCAGCCACAACCAGATTGAAATTTATCTGTAGAACAAAACAATGGTTCTCCTGTTGTAATATCAACATAAATTCCCTCTTTTTTGGTATCACAATATAAATTTTGAAAAGGCGGCTCTGTTTCATTTTTCTGTGTTACAGCATATTGTAATGGTGTTAGCATTTGTTTTAAAGTCTGTTTATCTGGTTTATGATATTTTGTTTCATCTACAATACGCTGTTTTTGTTTTACAATTTTTTCAATATTGATATGACAATATCCATTGGGGTTTTTGGTTAAATAATCTTGATGGTATTCCTCTGCCATACAAAAATGTTGTAAAGGTAAGTTTTCCACAACAACTGGCTTTTGATACTGCTTTTGTAATTCCTTTAAAGATGCTGCAATAACTTCTTTTTGGCTTTCTTCCACATAATAAATGCCTGTTCGATATTGTATTCCTACATCCATCCCTTGTCTATAATGAGAAGTAGGGTCTATTGTTTGATAAAATTCCTCCAACAGCGTGGAAAGAGAAATTTTTTCACTATCAAAAATAACTTCCACCGTTTCTGCATGACCGCTGCCAGAACAAACTGCTTCGTAATCTGTTTGTTCTGTATTTCCGTTAGCATATCCTACTGTTGTATCTAAAACGCCTTCCAAAGTTTGTAAATATTTTTCTGTTCCCCAAAAGCAGCCCCCTGCTAGATATATTTTTTGTTTTTTCATCTTTTATCACCCATTCTTTTTTATGGTATCGGAAATGACAATTTTTTTTAGTACAAAGGTTTTCCTTTTTTAACAAGCTGATATTTTGTATTATTTTTTTCTTCTTTTAAGTATTTTAACAGCATATCATAGCCCTTTTTACTTAATATTTTTGCCTGTTCATAGGAACACTGAATTTGATAAGATTGTTCTAAAAAAGCAATACCTTCTTCTATTTTGTCTAAAGAAAGATATAAAACACCTAATTTACTCATTAATTTTCCATAGGCTCTACTTTCTTTTCCTTTTTCCTTTCCAAATATTTCAATAGCTTTCTTGATATTTTCTTTTCCTTCTTCGTCATCTTTATCTAATTTTAAAAGAAGTTCTCCAGATTTTAACAAAACCTTTGCTAAATCAAGACTACTTCCTTGCTGTTGTCGGATATAGTCTGCTGCTTCTTTATAATAGCTGCTTGCTTGTCCCTTTTTTTTTAAGCGTTCTGCCATTTTTCCCATTCTTTGTACTCTTTCCAAGTATAATTGATTTTTTATGATTTTTCCCGGAAATAGTTGATACCATATTTCATAATGATAAAGCGCATTTTCTAATTCTTTTAGCGCAAAATAAAAATCTCCCATTAAACCCATTAAAATGCAATATTCTTCTCCTTCTGTAGAACCATATTCTTCTTGGTATCGAACAGCACAAGTAAGTTTTTCAAATGCTTTGTCATATTTTCTTGTTAAAAGATATAAAATTCCTATTTTTCTGAGTGCTTCCTCGTAAATATGACCTTCTCCTTGTTTTTCAGCTTTTTCTAACCAAAAAAATGCTTTGTCATATTTTCCAGCTCCTCCATAAAAATCACCTAAATCAATACAACATTGTAATGCTTGTGTATCTTGTTCTCCAAATTTTTCCACCCTTTCTTCATAAAAAGATAGAAAAGATTGTTCTTCTTCTCCAAAGTCATTTTTTTGTTCTTCTTTTTTGATTCTTTCTTTGTGGAGTTTTTCTTGATTTTTTCTAGCCAATGTTAAAAGAAATGTTTTTATCATAAGCCCCCATTCCTGGTCAGCTTCTATGCCACAGCTTTCTTTTTTTTCCATTGCTTTTTCATAGTATGCCTTTGCTTTGGACGGATTTTCCATTTGTAAACAACAACTTGCCATCCAAAGTTCTAATTTTGCAGAAGCAAACCTCTTTTCTGCACTTTCTTCAAAATTCATATTATCTAATTTTTCCCAGCAGGACATAGATAATTCATAAACACCATTTTGATAAGCAACTCTTGCTAAAATTTCCATGCTCATTTTATAGCGGATATTTTCTTCTCCTAAGGTTTCTTCTTCAATCTCAACCACTTTTTGTAATGTTTTTAAAGCATTTTCCTTGTCACCTATGGTAGCATATAGTTTTCCTAAATGTGCCAATACTCTTGCATAACTAGGATGATTTTCGCCAAATAATTTTTTTTGAATCTCTAATGCTTCTTTGCAGCAGGTAATTCCATTTTTCAGTTGTTCCTTGTTATAATAAAGTTCTGCTAACATTTCCAAATTTAATACATAAGCAACATCCTCTGTTTCTTTTAACTCCCTTCTTAAAGTTCTGCTTTGTAACAAACAGCTTTCTGCTTGTTCCATTTCTCCTTTATGAAGATAAACTCTTGCCATTGCTAATAAAGTATCTGCACAGGCAATGCTTTTTCCCTGATATAATTCATTTCTCATATCCAATGCTTTTTGGTAGCATTGTAATGCTTCTTCATAGTCGCCTTTTTTATCTAAAATAGTTCCTTTGCTTAAAAGACTCAAAACATATTGCCCATGTTTTTCTCCCATTAACTGCTTTTTTAAATCTAATGCCATGTCATTATATTGTAATGCTTTTGCATAATCTTTTAGTCCACAATAATCCATTGCCATATGATTTAAACACTCTGCATAAAAAGTATGATGTTCTCCCAAAAGATTTTTTACAATGGATTGTACTTGTTGGTGAATTTCTAGAGAACGAGAAAAATCTTCTTTTTTGGTATATAATGCAGCAAGGCTATTCAAATTGGTAATATATTCTAATTGACTTTCTGCAACAACCTTTTTTCTAATTTTCATTGCTTTTTCACAATAAGAAGTTGCTTTGTCCAATAAACCAGCTCTTTCACATACGGTTGCCATGCGTAAAAGATTCATCATATAATAATGGCTTTCTTCTCCACGCTCTACTTTTAAAATATCCAATGCTCTTTTTAAAACTTTTTCTGCTTTTTTATAATTTCCTTGTTTTTCATAAGAACGTCCTAAACTGGTTAAAATATCTGCTAAATCCATTTTTGAAACGGTATTTAGTCTTTGTCCTTTTAAAAGTGCTTTATTGTGCAATTCTATTGCTTTATCATATTCTTTGATGTCCTCATAAGCATTTCCTAAATTATATAAACTTGCTACATAATCTTCATGCCCTCTGCCCAATAATCTATCCCTAATTTCTAAAACTTGTTTTTGAAGTGTCACAGCATCTTGATATTTTGCCATATTGCTATATGTGATTGCCAAATTATTTAAGGTATCACTATAAGAGCTACATTCTCCACCGATTTCTCTTTTTAAATTTGCAGCTTCTTTATAATATTTTTGTGCCTTTTCATACATACAAACATCATCAAATGCAATCGCCAAATTATTCACATCAATGGCATATTCCATTGTATTACAATCGTTGTTTTCTCTGTATAAATCATATATCTTTTTGCCTAAAGCGATTGCTTCCATATATTCTCCGTTTTGGTGAGCTTCTTGAAATTCTCGCCTTAATTTCATAATTTCTCCAATATAAAAAGCCATACACATCAAATCCTTTCCATTTACTTTTATTGCTTTAAAACATAGGAAAAGGCTTCTTTTATTATATCATAGGAATATCCTCTGCGTTGCAAAAATGCAAAAAGTCTTTTTTTTTCTTTTTCGTCAATCGTATCAAAACGAGCGCATTTTTTTTCTAATAATCTAACAGCATCACCAAACTCATCTATATCCATTTGTTCTAATGTTTTACAAATAATACTTTCTTGGATTCCTTTTTGTTTTAGTTCCATTTTTAATACATAACTTCCTTTGGGATTGCAGTGCAATCTTTGTGTTATATAACTTTTACAATATTGTATGTCATCCACATAATGATATGCAATTAAAAATTCCAACACACGCTCTATGATTTCTTGTGTAAATTCTTTTTCTTGTAATTTTTTACGCACTTCTGTTTCTGTTCGCATTTTATACCCAATGTAATGCAATGCTATATCCTGCGCTTTCACATAAACCAATTCATTTTGTATAAAGTCAAATTTTTCCTGTGAGATTTCTTCCCCTTCTTTTAGCTTAAAATAAAGAATATCCTGTAAAATTAAGCCAAAAGCGAAAGTATCATCAATAAATATAGAATATCTATCAGGATGGTGTACCTGCTGTGTAATCGCTGTAATCTTCAATAGAACCCTCTCCTTTGTTCCCCTCAATTTATAATCATAACATAAAATAACGCTAAAATAAATAAAAGCAGGTATTTTCTCCTGCTTTTTTTATTATTCTTGTTCTATATCAAAATTAATATAATATGTATTTCCTACAAAATTATCATCCCATAATTCATAGTATTTTAATTGATAATTGGTTACCATCCTAGGTGTAATAAAGATTAAATTTCCTGTTTTGCTTTCACCATATTTTAAATCATAGCTATCGGGTAACTGTTCTTCATAAAATTGATATTCTGGGAATGTTGTTTCTCCTTCTAAGTCTGCCCAAGTGAGTTCAAAATCATCACAAAGCATTTTGATACTTTCAAAATTTTCGTCTGTATCTTCTATTGTTACATTTAAAACAATAAATTGATGGGCAATATCCTCTGGAACATAACCTTCAATTTCACTTTCTGTTGTGATACTATTTATTTTTAGATTAAAAAATGCCGTTTCGATTGTATCATCTGGAGAATATACTTTTTCTTTTCCATATTCTCTGCCTTCTGCTTTCCAATCTGTTGCAAGTTTTTTTACTTTTTCCTGCACCACACAGCCTGTATTAAAAAAAGCGAAAAAGAAAGAAAGGAAAATAATTGCAAGTTTTTTCATGTTTTTCTCACCACCTTTTTTCCATTTATTATAAAGTGAGAATGAAAAATAGTCAAAGGTTTCTTTTTACAGGTCATAAAAAGAGCCATTATCTGGTCAGATAATGGCTTCAATGTGTTAAAAAAGTTTAGTATGGACTTGACAAAAGTTGAACCTTCTTGGGAAAACTTTTAAAAGTTCCTCCAGGTCTACACTTCGTTCCAGTCGGTTCTAAACGAACGTCCACCGGATGTTTAGAACTCTCTTTAAAAACACGCTTGCAAACGTAAAAGACCTTGAGAGCTCTGGTCTCCATTTCATTCCGGTCGTTGCAGAACAAACGTCCACTGAACGTTTTGCAACTTAAACTCTCGCAAGCCCTTTGAAAATGGCTTGCCCCTAAACTTTTCCTTTTGCATACAGAACAGAACAAATTTTTTAACGTATGGTGCGTTCATCTACAACAACCATTCAACTCTAACACACGGCAGCGAAACGCTAGTTTCGTACAAAGTTCTTTGCTAAGCTTTCTTTCAAGAAAGCGTCAAGAAAGCGTTGACAAAATAATCCATTTATAGTAACATAATTTTAATGTCATATGACTGACGGAAGTGGAATAAAACCACGTGGAGTATGACAAAATAATGCCGACCGTCTGGGCAAATTGCTCAGCCTGTCGGTTTTTTTGATAGTAGAAAATAAAGGAGGATTTTTTTTATGAAAACAGATTTACAGATTGCACAAGAGTGTACAATGGAGCATATTGAAAAAATTGCACAAAAAGCAGGGATTCCAACAGAATACATTGCATGTTATGGAAAATATAAAGCAAAAATTAGCAACGAATATTATGATAAAATAAAGGACAAAGAAGATGGAAAATTGATTCTAGTAACTGCTATCAATCCAACACCCGCAGGAGAAGGCAAAACAACAGTTACGATTGGTTTAACACAAGCACTTCAAAAATTAGGAAAAAATGCGATTGCAGCGTTAAGAGAACCTTCTCTTGGGCCTTGCATGGGCATTAAAGGAGGAGCCGCAGGTGGCGGTTATGCACAGGTTGTGCCAATGGAAGATATTAATTTACATTTTACAGGAGATTTGCATGCCATTACTACCGCCAATAATTTGCTTTCTGCTATGATAGATAATCATATTCAGCAGGGAAATGCTTGTAATATTGATGTAAGAAGAATTGTATGGAAACGCGTTTTAGATATGAATGATAGAGCCTTGCGTCAAATTGTTGTCGGATTAGGTGGAAAAGCACATGGTGTGCCTCGGGAAGATGGTTTTCAAATTACCGTTGCTTCTGAAATTATGGCAATTTTTTGTTTAGCAAAAGACTTAAAAGATTTAAAAGAAATGTTAGGTAAAATTATAATTGGCTATACTTATGATGATAAAGCAGTAACAGCGCATGATATTGGTGCAGATGGTGCAATGACTGCCTTGTTAAAAGATGCCTTACAACCAAACTTGGTACAAACATTGGAAAATACACCTGCATTAATTCATGGTGGTCCATTTGCTAATATTGCTCATGGCTGTAATAGTGTAAGAGCAACCAAAACAGCCTTAAAATTAGCAGATTATGTGATTACAGAAGCTGGATTCGGTGCGGATTTGGGCGCAGAAAAGTTTTTTGACATTAAGTGTCGTAAAACAGGCTTAAAACCAGATGCAGTTGTATTGGTTGCAACGGTAAGAGCCTTAAAATATAATGGTGGTGTTGCAAAAGCAGATTTAAGTAAAGAAAATTTAGAGGCATTAAAAAAAGGCTTTGTAAACTTGGAAAAACATATTGAAAATATACAAAAATTTAAAGTGCCAGTTGTAGTAACTTTAAATCATTTTGTGGCAGATACAGAAGCAGAAGTGGCTTATGTCAAAGAGCGTTGTGAAGCATTGGGCGCAGATTTTGAGGTGGCTCATGTATGGGCAGAAGGTGGTGCTGGTGGACAGGCTTTAGCAAAAAAGGTTTTGCAAACATTAGAAACCAAAAAAAGCAATTTTACACTGTTGTATCCAGATGATTTAACCATCGAACAAAAAATTAATCAAGTTTGTAAAGAAATCTATGGAGCAGGTACTGTAAACTTTACAGCAGCAGCGAAAAAAACATTAGAGCAGATTAAAAAATTAGGTTTTGAGCATTTTCCGGTATGTATGGCAAAGACACAATATTCTCTTTCTGATGACCCAAATGTTTTAGGCAGACCAGAAGATTTTACAGTAACTGTCAAAGAAATTAGAATTTCTGCTGGTGCTGGATTTATTGTAGCACTTTTAGGTGATATTATGACAATGCCGGGACTTCCCAAAGCACCTGCTGCACTCAATATTGATGTTGATGACAATGGTAATATTACAGGTTTATTTTAAGGTTTAACATTTTACGGAGGGGTTATAGCATGGCGAAAATAATAGATGGAAAAGCAATTTCATTGGAAATAAAACAGGAAGTCAAAAAAGAAGTAGAGAAACTGCAAAAAAATGGCGTTTTTCCTTGTCTTGCTGTTGTGCTGGTAGGAGAAAACAGCGCATCAAAAGTATATGTGAATAACAAAAAAAAGGCTTGCGAAGTTTGTGGTATTTCCTCTCTTTCTTATGAATTGCCAGAAAGCACAACAGAAGCAGAATTATTAGAATTGATTCAAAAATTAAATGAAGATAAAAAAATAAATGGTATTTTAGTGCAGTTGCCATTGCCAAAACACATTGATGAGTCAAAAGTAATTTTAGCAATTTCTCCTGAAAAAGATGTTGATTGCTTTCATCCTCAAAATGTAGGTGCATTGCATACTGGCGGAAAAGGATTTTTACCTTGTACGCCCGCAGGGATTTTGGAACTTATTAAAAGAAGTGGCTATGATATTACAGGAAAAGAATGTGTTGTCATTGGGCGGAGCAATATTGTGGGAAAACCAGTTGCTATGCTTTTATTAAAAGAAAATGGCACTGTTACAATATGCCATTCTAAAACAAAGAATTTGCCAGAAATATGCAAACGTGCAGATATTATTGTAGTAGCAACTGGAAAAAGAAATACTCTAACAAAAGATATGGTAAAAGAAGGTGCGATTGTCATTGATGTAGGAATGAATCGGAATGAAGAAGGAAAACTTTGCGGTGATGTGGATTTTGAAAACGTAAAAGAAAAAGTAGAAGCAATCACCCCAGTTCCTGGCGGTGTAGGCCCTATGACGATTGCAATGCTTATGAAAAATTGCCTAACAGCATCTACTTACTTTCTTGAAAGAAAGTAAGCAAAGAACTTTTGTGCAAAACTTCGTTTTGCAGCCGTATGTTGAACTTGAAGGGTTGCTTTAGTGGAACGACAACAGACTACCATCGGTTAAAATTTAGAATCTGTTGCGTATGCAAAAGAAAAAGTTTTTAGTCAAACTTTTTTCAAAAAGCTTGTAAGGGTTTGGGGTTCTGAACGTCCA
>CAJUKL010000012.1 GCA_910587195.1 uncultured Clostridia bacterium
GCTTGACCAAAAACTTTACCTTCTGTACACACAACAGAGTGGAAGTTTTAACGTATGGTGGTGCGTTGTAGTTCATTTAAAGTAACTGTTTAACTTCAACACACAGTAGCGAAACGAAGTTTCGCATAAAGTTCTTTGCTTACTTTCTTTCAAGAAAGTAAGTAAAATATAGAAGGGAGCTTTGCTATGGGGAATGAAATCTTGCGTATGGAACAAATTACAAAAATTTATCCAAATGGAGTTATGGCAAATAAAGAAGTAAATTTGTTTGTCAATGCAGGGGAAATTCATGCACTTATGGGCGAAAATGGTGCTGGAAAGTCTACCTTAATGAAAATATTGTTTGGCATTGAACCCAAAGATAGCGGAAAAATTTATTTTGAAGGAAAAGAAGTCAATTCTCAAAGTGCAGCAGAAACCATTCAGTTAGGGATTGGTATGGTGCATCAGCATTTTATGCTTGTGGAATCATTGCGTGTTTATGAGAATGTAATACTGGGTATGGAACCTAAAAAAGGTATTTTTACAGATAAAGAAAGTGCCATACAACTTGTAAAAGATATGGCAAAAAAATACAATTTGAATGTAGACCCTATGGCAAGAGTGTCCGATTTATCGGTCGGCGTAAAACAAAAAGTAGAAATTTTAAAAGTGTTGGTTCGGGGTGCAAAACTTTTAATCTTGGATGAGCCAACAGCAGTATTAACCCCACAGGAAACAAAGGAATTGTTTGAACAACTGATGTTATTAAAACAAAATGGACATACTATTATTTTTATTTCTCATAAAATTAAAGAAGTAAGACAAATTTGTGACAATATTACAGTGCTGCGCGGAGGGCATTATGTGGGAACTATGCCTGTAGCAAATTCTACCGAGGAAGAAATATCTCGTTTTATGGTGGGACGTGATGTTGTATTAAAAGTCAATAAAAAACCAGCACAGTTTGGAGAAACCTTATTAGAAGTACAAAATGTAAATTATTGGAATCAGGAAAATAAAAAAATATTAAATAATGTTTCTTTTCAGCTAAAAAGAGGACAAATTTTAGGAGTTGCAGGTGTAGAAGGAAACGGACAAAATGAATTAGCAGAGTGTATTTTTGGATTTTATAAAAATATACAAGGCAAGATTCTGCTTAATGGACAAAATTTATTGGAAAAAACAATTTATGAAATTCGTTCTTCCGGCGTTTCTTATATTCCAGAAGACCGCATTAAAACAGGAGTTGCAAAAGATGTTAGTATATGGGAAAATTTGGTTTCTGATAGAATTGACCATAAAGAATTAAAAAAGAATGGTATTTTAAATCATAAAAAAATTATAAAAACTGCAAAAGAATTAATTAACAATTTTGCAATTCTTTGTAAAAATGAACAACAGCAAGCTGGGATGTTGTCCGGGGGAAATATGCAAAAAGTGGTAGTGGCAAGAGAATTTTCTGCAAATCCAGAATTATTAATTGCAAATCAGCCCACAAGGGGAATTGACGTTGGCGCAAATGAATTTATCTGGAAAAAAATTGTGGAACAAAGAGATGCTGGAAAAGGAATTTTGTTAATTTCCGCAGACTTAAACGAAGTAATGGAATTAAGTGATAGTATTTTAGTAATGTGTGATGGAGAAATTGCAGCCTATTTTGAAAATAGTAAAGATGTTACAGAGTATGAATTGGGAATGTATATGCTTGGCATTAAAAAGCAAGCAGAGCAGGAAAGGAAGGGAGCATAATGAAGCAAAAAATAAATGCTATAACCATTGTAGAAATTTTAAGAACAATGGTAGCAATCTTTTGTTCTCTTTTAATGGTGTTTGCAATTATATTATTGGTCAGTAATCAACCAATTTCTGCATTAAAAGATTTTTTAATTGGACCTTTTACTTCTGTTAGAAGAATGGGAAATGTAATAGAAGCAATGACACCTTTAATTTTTACAGGACTTTCTGTTACAATGCTATATCGAGCAGGGCTTTTTAATTTGGCAATGGAAGGTGCTTTTTTTATCGGAGCAGTAGCAGCAACAGCAGGTGCATTGTTGTTTGATTTACCAGCAGGCGTTAATTTAATGGTGGCAATGTTGTTTGCAATGGTAGCAGGTGGAATTGTTACATTGATACCAGCAGTCTTAAAAGTAAAATGTCATGCAAATGAATTAGTCACTTCTTTAATGTTAAATTATGTGTGTTTGTATTTAGGCTTATATATTATTACAGCATTTTTTTATGACCCTCAAATGAATTCCAATTATTCTTATATGTTTGCAGATAGTATGGTATTGCCTAAATTATTTCCTAAAACAAGAATCAATACCGGAACAATCATTGCGCTTGTCATGGTGGTTGTGGTATGGCTGATATTAAATAAAACATCATTTGGTTATAAAGTAACATTAGTTGGAAAAAATGAAACAATGGCAAAATATTCTGGGATTCATGCGGGTGCCATGATAATTGGTTCACAAATCTTAGGTGGTGTTTTGGCAGGCTTGGGTAGCTCTATGGAGCTGTTTGGAATGTATCAAAGATTTCAATACCAAGGTTTACCCGGCTATGGTTGGGATGGTGTGCTTATTGCGATTGTAGCGCGGTATCAAGCAAAATACATTCCATTAGCGGCGTTATTTTTAGCATATTTAAGAATCGGTGCAGATATTATGTCCAGAAATACCGATATTCCTTTTGAAATTGTAAAAATTATACAGGCAATTATGATTGTATTGATTTCAGCGCAAGCAATTTTAAGTAAATACCGTCAAAAATTAGTAGTAAAAGAAGCAAAAGAATTAGAGGAAATGGAGGGAAAAACAGCATGATTGATATTATATTTTCAACGGACTTTTTTTTTACCACCATTCGTGTAATGACACCAATTTTATTTGCAGCATTGGCTTGTATGGTGTTTACTAAAGGCGGCATTGATTCGATTGGCACTGAGGGAATTATGTTAAGTTGTGCATTAGCTGGTCCCTTAGGAAGTTATTTTACAAAAAGTGCTTTTATGGGTGTATTGGTTGCCATGATAATTGGTGCAATATTAGCTTGTCTGTTTGGATATGTTACAATATCCTTAAAAAGTGAACCAGTATTAGCAGGAATTGCTTTAAATACCTTGGCTAGTGGTTTGACAATTTTTGTCATTTATTATACAACAGGAGAAAAAGGGTCTACACAAAGTTTGATGAGTCCTACAGTGCCTAATATAGAAATTCCTATTTTAAAAGAAATTCCAATTATAGGAGAAATTTTTTCAGGACATAGCCTTTTGACCTATTTCGGTTTATTAATTATGGTGCTTTTAGCCTTTTTTATCTATCGAACCCCAGCAGGCTTGCGCATTCGTTCGGTAGGAGAAAATCCCGAAGCAGCAAAATCTGTTGGAATTTCTGTAGGAAAGTATAAATATATGGCATTGGTAATAGCAGGAGCATTATGTGGCTTAGGCGGTGCGTATATGTCCATGAGTTATGTTTCTTTCTTTTCCAAAGAAATGATTGCAGGGCGTGGCTTTATTGGTATGGCAGCAGAATCTATGGGACGTGGAACACCTTGGGGCGTTACCTTGTCAGCATTGTTGTTTGGTGCAGCAGATTCGCTTGCTATTCGCTTGCAGTTATTGCAGTTACCAGCGCAGTTAATACAAACCATTCCTTATGTAATTACCATTGTTGCGATTGCTGTTTATTCTTATTCTCGTTCCAAGCAAAGAAAAAAATAATAAGTGGATAAAGGAGGTTGTTTTGTGAGAAAAAAAGCATGGGAATATGAGAGAGATTGGATAGAAAATGCAGTACCACCAACAGTAGAGCAAAGTTGTGAACAAAGTTGGCTAGAATATCTGGAAGCAGGAAAAACATCTGACAAAAAATTATTTACAGATTGGTTTAGTGTGGTGCCAGGTTCAAAAGCACCTTGTCATTTGGTAGTGGCAGCCATACAGAGCATGGATAACAGAGGCTATAATGTGACAGAAGCAGAAAAATATATTGAGGCAGGTTTGCAGGCAGAAAAAGAAAAAGATGGTGCAGCTATCCAACAAATTACAGCAAAAATTTATCATTTGCTTAATACGGCAGAAAAAAATAATACTTCTTCTTATTGGAACTATAAACACTATCGAACTTGGCAGGATATTGAAGAAGAAGTGATTTTTTCAGAAGCAATAGAGGTAGATGTATTTTGTGATGCATTTGCACAAAAAATAAAATATGGTTGGCTTGGGCAATTAATAGGTGGCGCATTGGGAACGCAATTAGAAGGTTATACAGCAGAAAATATTAAAAAGAAATTTGGCGATGTAACAGGATATTTACGAGAGCCGGAAACTTATAATGATGATATTACATATGAATTGGCTTTTTTAGAGGGATTTTGTCAAAAAGGATATGCCATTACAGCAGAAGATATTGCGCAACAATGGCTTGCGCTTATTACAGATGGCTATTCTGCAGAAGAAATTGCACTTTCTAATTTAAGAAGGGGAATTTTACCACCAGAAAGTGGTATCATAGGGAATTATTTTTATGATTGGATAGGGGCACAAATGAGAACAGCGATTCATGGCATGGTTGCACCTGGGAATCCTAAATTAGCAGCAAAATTAGCTGTTTATGATAGTATGATTTCCCATTCTAATAATGGTATGATAGGTGGTATGTTTAATGCTATACTGGTATCATTGAGCTTTGTGGAAAAAGATACAAAAGTATTATTACAAAAAACAATCAGCTTATTGCCACAAAAAAGTGAATATGCTTCTGTTGTATCCTTTGCATTAGAACAATGTAAAAAATATCATACATGGCAAGAGGCTTGGTGTGTTTGTGAGGAATATTTTAAAGAATATCATTGGATACATGCTTATCCCAATGCAGCAGCAGAAATCATTGCTTTGTGGTATGGACAAAATGATTTTGAAAAAACTGCCTATATTATATGTATGTTGGGGCAAGATGTGGATTGTACAGCAGCACCCATTTTAAACGCACTTGCAATTATGATTGATTTTTATGGCATAGACCAGCAGAAATATGTGCAGCCGATTGGTGACACTATTTATACGATGATGCGAAAAATGCAAAAATTTACCATAGAAGAATTATGTGATAAAACTGTAAAAGCAATTAGAAACGCTTGTCAAAAAAGGAGAGAATAACATGAAATTATTATTTGTCAATGCTTGTGCTAGAAAAGAGTCCAGAACCTTGGAACTTTGTCGCTATTTTTTGCAAAAATATAAAGAATGTCATCCTGATGTAGAGATAGAAGAAATTAAAATTTGTGAAGATACTGCTCTTTTACCAATGACAGAACAAAAATTAAACTTAAGAAATGACTTGATAGCAAAAAAAGACTGGAGTCACCCCATGATGCAGTATGCTTTACAATGGAATCAAGCAGAAAAAATAGTAATTGGTGCACCTTATTGGGATTGGAGTTTTCCTGCTGCATTAAAAATTTATGTGGAAAATATTATGATTTCTGAATTAAATTTTGTATTCCGAGAAAATCGTTCTGTTGGGCTTTGTAAAGGAGAAAAGATGTTGTATCTTACCACAGCAGGCGGAAGCGCACAGCAAAATATGGGCTATGATTATATGCAAAGAGTTTTGACAGAACTGGGAGAATATCAAAATACTTATCTTCATGCAGATAATTTAGATGTGTTTGGAATGGATATTACAGCGGAAATGGAAAAAGTCAAAAAAGAAATAGATAAGATTGTAAAAACTTGGTAAATTTAAAAAATGCTTGATGGCATCCATCAAGCATTTTTTATTATTCATGTAATTCTAAAGGTAAACCATCGGGGTCTTTAAAAAAGGTGTATTTTTTATTCGTATAGCTATCTATGCGAATTGGTTCTGTTTCAATGCCTTTTTGCTGTAATTCTTTTGCTGTTTCTTCCACAGAATCTACATAAAATGCTACATGACGTAAGCCACAGGCTTCTGGAAAATTGGGACGTTTGGGACTGTTTGCAATACCAAACAACTCAATCTCACAATTATCTAATTTTAAGTCTAGTTTATAATCTTGTTTATCTTCTCTATAATTTTCTCTGATAATGGTAAAACCAAGCTGATTTACATAAAAATCTTTAGAACGTTCATAATTTGATGCAATAATAGCAATATGGTGTACGATTTTGAGCTGCATAAGTAAGGTTTCCTTTCTATAAGTATAGTATAATAATTTAGTGTATAATATAAAAGATTTCTAAAATAATGTCAAGACTTTGTAATTTTAGGGCAGGGTAACCACATAAAAATTATACATCTTGTGAAAAAACTGATTTATTATGAACTTGACAAAAGTCGGAAGTTTTTGGAAAAACTTTTATCCAATTTATAATAGACCACCTATTTGATACACCAAAAATGTAACCACCCATGCTACCACAATTTGAAACAAAACAGAAAGACCTGTCCACTTCCAACTTTCAGACTCTTTTTTTATAGTTGCAATGGTCGCTGCACAAGGAACATACAATAAACAAAATATCATAAGACAGTAGGCATTTAAAGCATGAAATCCTATACCATTTAATATATCTGCTAATGCTGTCATACCTGCCACAGAATTAATATTAGGTACAGCAAATAATACGGCGCAACTGGATACTACCACTTCTTTTGCAGAAATTCCTGCTATCAATGCTACAGCAATTTGCCAATATCCCAAACCAATAGGAGCAAAAAATGGCTCTAATAAATGCCCTATTCCTGCGCCAAAACTATTTGTCATATCTGTAGAGTATCCGCTTGTACCAAAATTTAGTAAAAACCACATAATAATAGAAGCAATAAAAATAGTTGTTCCTGCCTTTGTCAAATAGTCCTTTACTTTTTCCCACACATAAATCCAAACAGTTCTGATGCTAGGCATTTTATACTCTGGTAGTTCTATCAGCAAATCATTTTTTAACTCTTTTTTTCCTTTTACTTTCATAAAAAATAATGCAATCAGTGCAACAATAATTCCAATCACATACATAGAATAGGCTGTAATCATAGCATATTTTCCAAAAAACATACCAGAAAATAATATGTATATCGGCAATCTTGCGCTACAAGACATAAAAGGCGTAACCAACATAATTTTATAACGGTCACTTTTTTGCTCCAACGCACGAGAAGCCATAATTGCAGGAACAGAACAGCCAAACCCCAATATCATGGGAATAAATGCCCTTCCAGAAAGTCCTAACCTTCCCATAACACCATCCATCACATAGGCTACACGGGACATATAACCACTATCTTCTAAAAATGCCAAAGCTAAAAATAAAATAAAAATATTAGGTAAAAAGGTTAAAATTCCACCTACACCCGCTATAATACCATCAACAAGTAAAGAGATAATAGGCGCACTGACTTTCATTGCTTCTAAAGCAGCTACTGCACCATTACTGATAACTTCTATTAAAATTTCAAAATATCCCTTTAACCAATCTCCTACAGTAAACGTTAAAAAAAATACGCAAGCCATAACCAATAAAAAAATAGGAATACTCCCTATTCTATGGGTTAAAAACTTGTCCACCTTGTCTGTTAATGCTTCTCTTTTTGCCTTATGAAAAATAACTTCTTCTACAATTTCTTCAATAAAATCATATTTTTCATTGATAATATCAGATTCATAACTGCGGTCAAGAACATTGGGTAAATCAACAGGGTATTTTTCTGTGATTTCTTTATCTCCTTCTAAAAGTTTTAAAGCATACCAACGCTTATTGCTTAATTCTGGATATTTTTTTAATGCCTCTACAATACAATCTATTTTTTGTTCTATCTTATCCGAATAGACCATTGCATATTTTTGATGTTTTTCACCACCCGTATGGTTATGGATTAAAATTTCTGGCCCCTTTTGGTCATAGTGATGTGCTGCTGCGTGCATTAAAGTAGGAATTCCTTTTCGTGTTCTTGCCGAAACAGGAATAACAGGAACACCAAGCATTTCTGGCAAGCGGTGCATATCAATTTCCATTCCTCTTTTTTCTACAATATCCATCATATTTAATGCTACAATCACAGGTTTACCAAGCTCCAATAATTGCAAGGTTAAATATAAATTTCTTTCCAAAGAAGAAGCATCTACTACATCAATAATCATGTCCACTTCATCACTCAATATAAACTGACGAGAAACTTTTTCTTCCATTGTGTAGGAGGTTAAACTATAGGTTCCCGGCAAATCAACTAAGCGGATATTCAAATCATGCTGTTTCAAGGTTCCTTCCACCTTTTCCACTGTAACACCTGGCCAGTTAGCAACCTTTAAATTTGCACCTGTATAAACATTAAATAATGTTGTTTTACCACAGTTTGGATTTCCAATAAAACCGACTGTAATATCATGCGCCATACCAAGACCTCCTTACTTCTATGTTTTTTGAAATTCCTTTCCCAATGGCAAAGCGTGTGCCTCTTACTTTTATAATTAAGGTTCCGCCGCTTTTGTTGTTTAATACTTCTACTTTTGTTCCATAGGTCATGCCTAATGCTTGCAACCTTTTTTCCATTTGTAAAGGTAAATCTAATTTTTCCACAATATAGGTGGCATTTACTTCCCCAGCATTTAATGTCATAGTTTTTCCACACTCATTTCTTTTTTCACTCCATTTAAAATAGGCTGTCTTTGTTTTTCTAACTCCATCTTTTCGCTCCTTTCCACAAAAGAAAAGCCTTATCACATAAAACAGGATAAGGCTTTCCGATTATTTTATCATTCCATCTCTGCTAATTGTTATGACATGGAGAGGAATTTGTTTTCCGCTTTCTTGGATTGCCTTTGTTACAACATACTCCATACCGCCACAGCAAGGAACCTCCATTCTGGTTACTGTAATACTTTTTATGTCATTGTTGCGGAATATTTTTGCTAATTTTTCCGAATAGTCTATCGCATCTAATTTTGTACAGCCTATAATAACCGCTTTTCCTTGCATAAAATCCCTATGAAAATCTCCATAAGCATAAGCAGTACAATCTGCTGCAACCAATATATCACCAGAAAAATAAGAAGCATTTTCTGGAACCAATTTTATTTGCACAGGCCATTGTTCTAGTCTGCTTTCTATTTGTTGTTCCTTTTCCTTATATTTTTTATTATTTTGCTTTACTGCTGCCTCATCAAAAGGTGCTGCTTCTCTTTCTTCAAAGGAAATGGCATTTGTGGGACAAGTTGGTAAACAATTTCCAAGTCCATCACAATAGTCATCTCTTACTAATACTGCTTTTCCATTTTTGATAGCAATCGCACCTTCATGGCAAGCATTTGCACAAGCACCACAGCCATTGCAAAGTGTTTCATCTATTTTAATAATTTTTCTTATCAAAGCACTCACTCCTATCCTTTTTTATCTTACTCTAAAATTGACTTTTTTACAATAGTGAACTACTCCCACTTAGGGCAACCGCATAAAAAATATTGTATAATAAAAGAAAAAAATAAAAAACTACCCATCATAGCTCTCACAAAGCTAGGGTAGTTTTTTATCCAAAAAAACTGGGAGTGACCACCATAATGTGGTGACTGATTTTCCCTTGACAGACAAAATATAGCACACAAAAATGTGTTTTATAAAGCATGTTTTAAAATCAGTGCTTTTTATTTTTTTATTTTCTCCATATCCTCCATAGTAGCATAGGAAGCAATCGCACCTTTTCCCTGTACACTATAGGCACAATATGTATTGGAAAAATTCATATATTCTACTGCTTTTTGTTCAGACAAATCACAAAGCTTTTGTGCTGTCATTCCGTCCACTGACAACTGATACAAAAAAGAACCAATAAAAGCATCGCCTGCGCCTGTGGTATCTACTGCTTTAACTTTTTTTCCTTCGGAAACTGCTTTTATTTTTTGGGTATAAACTTCTGCGCCATCTGCCCCTTTGGTGAACAAAACAAGTTTTACATTTCCCTGAAAAAGAATATCTTTTGCTTCTTCTACTGTTTGATACCCTGTAATAAATTCTAATTCTTCATCAGAAATTTTTAAAATATCAGCATAAGGTAAAAATTCTAATACCGTCTTTTTTAATGCTTCATGGTCGTCCCACAAAGGTAAACGGATATTAGGGTCAAAACTAATCATTGCACCTGCTTTTTGCGCATACTCTATGGCTGTTTTATGTGCATATTTCATAGGATATTCCCCTAAAGAAACAGAACAAAAGTGTAAAGCAAAACTATCCTCAAACCATTTTTGCTGAATACTTTCTTTTTGTAATAACATATCCGCACTCGGTTTTCTATAAAAAGAAAATTCTCTATTTCCGTCCTCCCTCAATGATACAAAAGCAAGACAAGTATTTGCCTTTTCTGTTCTTAAAATATGTTCTGTATGAATACCAAAATAGTTTAAATCTTTTTCAATTTTATCTCCAAAAGCATCTTTGCCTAATTGTGTTATCATTTCAGAAGTACCGCCTAATTTTGTATAAGCACCACAAACATTTGCTGGTGCACCTCCGGTCACTGGATGAAAGGTATCTACTTCTCCCAAAGAACAACCTTTTTCTGTTGGAATAAAATCAATCAATGCTTCTCCGATTGCTACTAATTTTTTCATACAAAATTCCTCCTTATGCTATAGCTTTTTGTATTCCACAATTTACAATTTTTTATATTGCAATGATAGTATAGCATAATTTTACTATTTTGTGGATAAAATCTTGTACAAAATACTTCTTCTCCATCATTGATATAAATTTCCAAAATAGATTGGTCTACAAATAGTGTCATTTTGTCACATTGCTTTAAGCTAACAGAACGGCTTTTTCTGCCTGCTCCTATTTCGCCTTTAAAGGAAATTTCAAAATATTGCTGTTCTTTGTTAAACGCTATTTTTATATCCTTTTCTATTTCCACAAAAAAACTTTCTCCACTTTTATTTTGATATTCCAGTTCAAAAGAAGGATACACCAGCATATGATTTTTTACTTCTATCTGTTCTCCTCTGAGCTGCTGAAATTCCTCCACAGGCACTTGATAGATTTTTCCATTTTTCCATTTTAATTCTCTTGGCATTGTAAGCATATGTTGCCAGCCATCTTTTATAGTTGGATTGGTATAGCCTTTTTCATCTGGTATGCCTGCCCAAGCAATTAAAATTCTTCTACCTTTTTCATCTAAAAATGTTTGTGGTGCATAAAAATCAAATCCTCTATCCCATTCTTTAAAATTTTCCAGTGTATATTTTCCCGTCATATCTCCTTGCAGCAAAAAGTATCCTGATTGATGGATATTTTGATAATTTCTTTGTTCTGCCTTTAACCCTTGTGGAGAAACAGATAGAATCCTTTGTCCATCTAAAGAAAACAAATCTGGACATTCCCACATATAGCCAAACTTTTGCTCTGTTGTAATGGTATTTTGAAACTTCCAATGCTTTTTATCTTCAGAAGCATAAAGCAAAACAACACCTTTGTCCTCTTTTGTTCTTGCTCCCAAAACCATATAATATTGTTCTTCTTTCCATACTTTGGGGTCACGTACATGAAGCGTCAAACCTTCTCCATAATCTTTTTGCGTCATAATACACTCTTTATCTTTAAAATGAATTCCATCATCACTTTCAACAAAAACTGTATAAGATTCTCGTCCTGTATTGATATAATCAAAATCGCCCTCTAGTTTTACATTTCCTGTATAATACAAATACATTTTTTCTTTTTCTACCAAAGCACAACCAGAATAGACACCATGCATATCAAAGGGCTGGTCAGAAAAAAGTGGTACTCCAACATAATCCCAATGAATCATATCTTTACTTTTATAATGTCCCCAAAATTTCAAACCACCTTCCACATCAAAAGGAGAATATTGAAAAAACACATGATATTCTCCTTGATACATACATAAGCCGTTGGGGTCATTTAGCCAGCCAACGGGGGGCATCAAATGATACCCAGCCCTCCATTGTTGTTTTGTATCTATATCTTTTTCTGCTTTTTCTAGCTGCTCCATAAGATATTTACGCAACACATTCATTTTTTTCACCTCAAACAATCATTGAATTTTAATTATTTTATCTCCTTCTTGTACCTGTTGCTCTGTCAATCCTTCTACCTGTTCAAAATCTGCTGTATTTGTCACAACTACTGGTGTTGTAATTTCATAACCCTCTGCTTGAATTGCTTCTTTCTCAAACGTCAAAAGTAAATCTCCCTTTTTTACAATATCATCTACTTTGACATGTGTTGTATAATGTTTTCCATTTAATTGTACGGTATCCATTCCCACATGAATCAATACTTCTATACCATTATCACTGGTCATACCAACAGCGTGCTTTGTATCCATTACTACTGTTACTTTTCCATCAAATGGAGCGACAACTCTACCTTCTTCTGGCTCTATTGCAACCCCTTTTCCAAGATATTCGCCTGCAAAAGTTGCATCTTTTACAGCATTTAATGCAATCACTTTTCCCTTGATAGGACTATATACTTCTCCAGATTTTATAGGTTCTTTTTTTTCTATATTTTCCTGTTTCTTTTCCTTTTTTTCCTCCTCATCTTTCCACATTACCCATGTCAATGCAAAGGCTACTCCTACTGCAATCGCCATTGTAATGACATATTGCATTGGTTTATGTAAATGAAGTAAAATACCAAAGATACCTGTTACTCCTGTACCTGTTGCACCTAAGCCCACAATGGAAGCATACAAGGCACCACAGCCACCACCGATAGATGCTGCAACAAATGGTTTAAAAAATCTCATATTTACACCAAAAATTGCAGGCTCTGTAATTCCCATAAAAGCACTTAAGGAAGATGGTAATGCCATTGATTTTAATTTTTTGTTTTTGGTTTTTAAAGAAACTGCTAATGTTGCTGCACCTTGTGCTACATTTGCTGCGGAAGCTAAAGGAAGCCAATATGTCATACCAAACTGAGAAATCTGTCCCAAATCAATAATAGTATACATATGATGGATACCAGATACAACTGTTGTTGCATATGCTGCTCCCATAATAAAACTTCCTATGCCTAATGGCAAGGCAATTAACCATTGTACGCCGCCTAAAATACTATTTTCAATCAATACAAATACTGGACCAATCATTGCTAATGTTAAATATCCTGTTACAAATACGCTCACTAATGGTGTGACAAATAAGTCCAACATTGCAGGCACAATTTTATGAAGTTTCTTTTCTATGGTACTCAATACCCATACTGCAATAATAACGGGGATAACGTGTCCTTGATAACCTACCATATCAATACTATAAAGTCCAAAAAATACACTTTGTTTTTGCAATACACCTTCTGTTGCCACTGTCCAAGCATTTTGCAAGTTCGGATGTATCATAATCATACCAATAACGGCACCTAAAAACGGATTTCCGCCAAATACCTTTGCTGCACTAAATGCAATTAAAATCGGTAAAAAGGTATAAGCTGTATTACTAAAAAGTTGTGCAAAAACATAAATAGAGCTTGTGGTATCAATATCAATAATATGATTGTTTACCATAAAATTTAAGGATTCCATAATTCCCATTAAAAAACCGCTTGCCACGATAGCTGGGATAATTGGTACAAAAATATCTCCTAATGTTTTAATTGCTCTTTTAAATAAATTTGTTTGTGCTGTTGCCGCTGCTTTTACTTCTTCTTTAGTGCTTGCTGTAAGTCCAGAAATTGCAATAAACTCATCATATACTTTATTTACAATACCAGTACCAAATATAATTTGCAACTGTCCAGAAGCAAAAAATACACCTTTTACGCCGTCCACTTCTTCTACTGCTTCCTTGTCACATTTGCTATTATCCGCTATCACAAGACGTAATCTTGTTGCACAATGTGCTGCTGAAATTAAATTTTCTTTTCCACCGACCTTTTCATAAACCTCTTTTGCTGCTTGTTTATAATCCATACTTTCACCCTCTTATAATAATATTTTTTTAAAACTAATATGAAATCGATTTCATTTGTTATCTATTATTATACTGTATTTTAGAAATTTGTATAGAGCCAAATTTAACAAATAATTTTATTTATTTTCTGTCAATACCAACAAAAAAACTGTTAAAGGGTTTCTTTTTCCTTTAACAGTTTTTAACTTTTTTAATAAAGACAGAAGTTTTTGAGAAAACTTTTTCTTCCACATACAGAACAAATACTACTTTTTCCACTGGTGGTTCGTTGTCGTTCTCCTAAAGTAACTACTCAACTTCATCGCACAGCAGCAAAACGAAGTTTTGCATAAAAGTTCTTGCTTACTTTCTTTTAAGAAAGCGTGAAAAAGACAGAAGTTCTTGAGAAAACTTTTTCTTCCACATACGGAACAAATACTACTTTTTCCACTGGTGGTTCGTTGTCGTTCTACTAAAATAACTACTCAACTTCATCGCACAGCAGCAAAACGAAGTTTTGCATAAAAGTTCTTTGCTTACTTTCTTTCAAGAAAGTAAGTAGAGTTTTGTTCTATAATTTCAAAGCCTAACTTAATTTCTTTCATTATTTTATTGTTTTCTTTCAATAAATTTAATAACATTTCAGCACCATCTTGCCCACTTGTTTTATAATAAAAATGTGCTGTCGTTAAGGTCGGTTCAATGATAGTTGATAATTTTGTATGTCCAATTCCTACAATTTGTATATCCTCCGGAATAGCAATTTTTTTTTCTTTTAAATACTTCATTGCCCCTATCGCTATGAAATCGGTTGCACAAAAAATGCCATCTATCTTTTTTTGCCTTGTCAGTAATTCCTTCATTGCTTCATAGCCAGATTCCATTGAAAAATCACTCTCTGTCATAATTTCTTCTTCTATTGCAATGTGATATGCTTTTAAAGCATCTTGATATCCCTTTTTTCTTTCTAAACCTGCCGCTTTATCTTTTACTGTTACACCAATATAAGCAATATGTTTTCTACCATTTGCAAGCATAATTTCCGTTAGTTGCTTCGCTGCCAAAAAATCATTATGATAAATACAACTTGTATAATCCACCTTTTGTCCGATAATAACCACTGGTACACCAAGTTGCTTAATTTTTTGTTTATGTTCCTTTTTTAGCAGAGTTGCAATAAATATAATGCCTTCTACATTGTTGTTTTGAAAAACACTCAAATATTCTAGCTCTTTTTCTACATTATTTTCGGTATTTGCCAGCAATATTTGAAATCCTTCCTGTGAAAGTACCAAACTAATCCCTGCTACAATTCTGCTAATGGTTTCAGAATTAATTTTAGGCAATACAACACCTATCAATTTTGATTTTTTGGTGCGCAATGTTTGTGCCTGTAAAGATGGTCTGTATCCTGTCTGTTCAATTACTTTTCTAATCCTTTCTTTTTTTTCTTCGCTGATATATCCATTGTTTAGATAACGAGAAACGGCTGCCCTAGATACATCTGCCAATTTTGCAATTTCGGCTATTGTCACAAGCTCTCCTCCCCCACTTTTTGACAATATTATTTAAAACAAGTTGTAAAATTGATATATGTTTAAAATACAACATTTAAAAGCATTTTAAAGCGTTCTTGTCCATACACCGCATGTGGAATATCTTTTGGCATAATAATGCTTTCGCCTTCCTGCAACAAAAACTCTTTTCCATCTATTGTAAACTTTCCAACTCCTTCTAATACCGTTACAAGGGCATCTCCTCCTGCTGCATGGGTACTAATTTCTTCGTCCTGTTCAAAAGCAAACAATGTTAAACTGACTGCTTCATTTTGTACCAAAGTTTTGCTTACAATCTGCCCTTGTTGATAAGCAATTTCTTCTTTTAATTTTAAAATACTACCTTTTTCAATATTTTTTAACTTTCCACTCATTTTTATTTCCTCCACTTTATTTCAAATATTTTATTACTTCCGATAAGTCATTACATTCTGCATAAATTTGCTCCATATATTGCTTTTCTGGTGTTACCAAATCTTTGATAAATATTACAGGTATTCCAGCATTATTTGCAGCAATAATACCATTTTGAGAATCCTCTAAAATTAAACAGCGTTCTGCGGCTACTTCTAACTTTTCTGCTGCTTTTAAAAAAATATCTGGAAATGGTTTCCCTTGTTCCACTTCATCGCCACAAACAAACAAATCAAAATATTGTAAAAGTTCTGTTTTTTGCAGTATAAAGTTCATATGTTCTCTTACGCTGCCTGTTGCAACAATGCTTTTAATATTTTCTTTTTTTAAATATTCTAAAAGTTCTATTAAACCTTTTTTTACACCAATTTCTTCCTCGTGAAACGCAATTTTTTTTCTTTCCAGCAACAACTTTAAAAAAACATCATAATCAAATTGTTCCCCAAATGCTTTTTTTAATGCCTCTTGTGTTCTTCTATCGGTTAATCCAATTAAACTTAATATCACATTTTCATCAGGAGGATAACCCATTTGTTTCAATATTTTTCTTAATTCCTTCTGCATAATTCTTTCTGTATCTACCATCAGACCATCCATATCAAAAATTATTCCATCAAACATCATTTTTACCTCCACCTTCAAATTTAGAATACTTTCCGCCCCAAACTATATTTTGATAATTTTGTGCATCCGTATCTCCTTCTGTACTAATGCACAGGATATTGGAATTTTTATCTAACTTTAATTTTTTTTTAAATTCCTCTAATTCCTTATCTTGCAATAAATTTGCCATACAACCAAATCCTGCTGCACCGCTTTCCCCAGAAATAACTGCTGTATCTCCTTTTACGGGAGCTGCTAACATTCTCATTCCGTCTGCTGCAACATATTCTGGACAGGAAAAAAAGGCTTCTGCATATCCTTTTAAAATATTCCAGCCAATACTACAAGGCTCTCCGCACGCCAAACCTGCCATAATGGTATCCATTTCTCCTGTAACACAATGCAAATTTCCATCATTTGCCTTTGCTGTTTGATACAAGCAATTTGCTTTTTGGGGTTCAACTACAATAATGATTGGTTTTTCCTCTTTCCAGTGATTTACAAAAAATCCTGTTATTGCTCCTGCCATACTTCCGACCCCTGCTTGCAAAAAAATATGTGTTATTTTTTGTCCTTGCAGTTGTTCTATTATTTCTTGCCCTATTGTGGTATAGCCTTGCATAATCCATGTTGGAATATCAGTATATCCTTCCCAAGCAGTATCTTGTACCACTATCCAACCATTTTCTTTTGCTTTTTGTTCTGAAAATCTTACAGCATCATCATAATTCATATCTGTAATCTCTGCTGTTGCACCTTCTGCAATAATGTTATGTAATCTTTCTTGACTACTTCCTTTTGGCATATAAACAACTGCTTTTTGTCCCAACTGTTTTGCTGTCCAGGCAACACCTCTGCCATGATTGCCGTCTGTTGCTGTTACAAACGTCATAGGTTTTACTTTTGTTTTTAAAATATCCTTTAAATCTTGTCCTGTTTTTTGGCTGATATACTTTGCAATCGCATAACTAGCACCTAATACCTTAAAAGCATTTAATCCAAAACGAAAACTTTCATCTTTGACAAAAATGTGATTGACACCTAATTTTTTTGCTAAATTTTTTAAACAAACAAGTGGTGTTTTTTGATATACAGAAAAACTTTTATGAAATTCGATTGCTTTTGCATTTAAAAAAGCTGTATCTTCTCCTTCTTTTTTTTGATTCCATACCATTTCAATTTTTTCTTTTTTCATTCTACCCTTCCTTTCTTTATATAGTAAAAAGTCCCATTATCTAAAAATAAGGGACTTTTTATTTATTCGTTTCCATATCTCGCTTCCAAGCGATAAATTGGCATTCCTTTTTCTGAAAACTTTTGTTCATATTCTGTCATAATATTATAAGGCATATAATCACTATGGTGCAAATCAAAGCAGATATTAGACAAATCCCATTTTTCTGCGCAAAATTCGTTTAAAGAAAATTCAAACAAATTTTTATTATCGGTTTTAAAAAAGATTTCTCCTTTTTCTCCTAATACTTGACGATAGCTTTGCAAAAAAGTACGATAGGTAAGCCTCCTTTTGGCGCATCTTTTTTTGGGCCAAGGGTCGCTAAAATTTAAGTAAATTCTTTTTACTTCTCCTGCTACAAATAAATCTGTTAACTGTGCTGCGCTATCGCATAAGAGTGCTAAATTGGGCAAAGGCTGTTGTATTTTTTTTGCAGCTATGGCAATGACCGTTTTTTGTCTTTCGATTCCTACAAAATTAATATCTGGATAACGGGTTGCATTTTCTATGATAAAATTACCTTTCCCGCAGCCAATTTCTATATAAATCGGATTTGTATTTCCAAAATATGCAGACCATTTGCCTTTTTGTACTTCTTTGACAATATGAACATTTGTTTCTAATTCCTGCTTTGTCCAGGGCTTGTTTCTCATTCTCATACTCGGTTATCCTTTCGTTTTATATCATCATACTATAACCAAGCCCTTCTTTCAATAGGATTCTTTTATTTTTCTTAACCAATAGCCATAACAACCTGTTTTCATAGTTTCTTTTCCACAAGGTTGAAAACTATCAAACAATAATTTTTCTGCTTCTTCTCGCATTTCCGGCTGATATTGCGCTGGCACTCCTAAGATATATTCTTTTTCTCCTGTTTTTTGCAAAATAAAATGTTTATATTTTCTATAGGCAAATATGTAAAATAAATTTTTCATCATTTTTATGGAATCCACTGGCAATACCACTAATTCTTCTAGGGCAATACTTTTCCAAACTCCTCTTTCAAACGGCTGTATCTCATCATTATGCTGTAATAAATAGGCTATATCTTTCTTTTGTTCTGATATTTGTTCTATTTCGGTTTGTTCCATTTTTGTTGATTCTACTGCTGTTTGTTCTATTTTCGTTGGTTCTGCTTTTACTTCTTCGATTGCTGTTTTTTGCTGAGGTATTTCTATTTTTGTTATCATTTCTTGAGGCTGCTCTGTTTTTTCTGTTTTGGGTTGTTCTATAGAGATTTGCTCTTTTCCTTGTATCTGTTGTCTTTCCAACTGAGTCAATATGCCATTTTCTTCTAGCTTTTCTAATTCTTTTTTAAACTGAAAAAGCATATTTTTAAAATTTTTTTGAAAAGGAGAACTCTCTACTTTTAAATTTACAACATTTGGCTTTTTTTGTTCCTCCACAATATTTTCTGGCTTTTTAGGCTGTTCTGGTTCTGCTTCATAGGATTGTGGCTTTTGCTCTTTTATTTTTTTTTGTTCTTCTTCTTCCTCTGATAAAATTGCTTCTGCTGCCCTTAAATCCTGTTCCTCCTGAAATAACTTTTTCCAAGCCACTTTTTCATTAAAATACCCCACCAAAGGCACAATTAAACCATATCCACCCTTAACAAGCAAAGCTGCTGTATGTAATTCTTCCACACAAAAGCAACTTCTTCCAATTTTTTCCGGGTCAAATTCCCATTTCAATTCGCCTTTTCCATGCTGGTCTACATGGATTACACCGCAAGAAATTCCTTTCATAGCAGTTCCCTTTCCACCGATAAGAAAGGCTTCATATCTTCTTCCATCTGTTAACTTTTTTAACCCTTGTACGGAAAATGTAAAACGTCCTGTTTTATTTTTTAGTTCCATTACACAACTGCCCCATGCAGACTGTTGCCCTAAGGAAAATCCTCCTAATTCTTGCTTTAACATAATAAATGCTTTATCATATCGTCTATTATACATATCATCATTCCTTCCAAAATAAGCCCTTACTATTATAAACTTTATGAAAGGAAGGGAAAAAACAGAACTATTTTTTATACTTGTCTTTTTTCAATTTCACTTGTTAATTGTCCAAACTGTTCTATAGATAATTTTTCTCCTCGTACTTTTTCGTCAAGTCCCACAGATTGTATGATTTCTATTAATTCTTCTTTAGAAAGTCCCAGTTCTCCCTGATTATATAAACTATTTAACAATGTTTTTCTTCTTTGTCCGAATGCACATTTTACCACATGAAAAAATAATGTTTCATTGATTCCTTGCAAAATAGGCTCTTTTCTCAAATGCAAGGTAATAACTGCGGAGGATACTTTTGGCTTTGGCATAAAACAGGAAGGTGGTACAATGGTATTCATTTCTGCCTCACAATAATATTGTACTGCAATCGACAATGCACCATATTCTTTTTTTCCGCATTGTGCTTGCATACGTTCTGCAACTTCTTTTTGCACCATAACTGTGATGCTTTTTACCTTTCGATGATTTTCTAATAAATCCATAACAATCGGTGTTGTAATATAATAAGGTAAATTTGCCACAACCTTAATGGAATTTCCATTATTTTCCTGTTCAATCAAAGCATCAATATCTGTTTTTAAAATATCTTGATTTCGTATGTCTATATTGGGATACTCTCCTACTGTTTTTTTCAAAATAGGAATCAAATGTTTATCAATTTCTATTGCAATGACTTTTTTAGCATTTTCTGCTAATTCTTGCGTTAAACTGCCAATTCCTGGCCCAATTTCAAGCACACAATCCTCCTTTGTAATCTGCGCACTTTTTATAATATTTTCTAAAATATTACTATCAATTAAAAAATTCTGTCCGAAATTCTTTTTAAAATAAAAGCTATTTTGCTCTATAATTTTTTTTGTATAAGATGGTGTTGCAATTCTTTCCATCATGTTATCCTCCCTTTTTCTATGCTTTTTTGTAAAGAAAGCATGGAATTTTGACGACTGTACTTTAACGTTGAATAGTGGTTTTCAACAAACAACCGCAAAGCAGCATCCGTTGAATTTTAAAATCTGTTTCCTTAGTAATAAAGGTTTTTTTCCAACTTTTTTCAAAAAAAGTGGCAGAGTTTTAAGTTTTTTGAAACATCAAAAACCCTGAGAGGAAACACAACAAACTTTTTAAAAAAAGAAGTGTAACATTCTCAAGGTTTTTCTATTTTTTATTTTCTCATTTTTTTAAATATAACTAAATCCGCCGAATCGCCAACTGCTATATAGTTTCCACATTTACTAAATCCAAAAGCTTTTAGTTCATACTCATCATAAATAACAGTACATTTTGCAGGGTTCCGTTGCCATGCGCTCCAGTTAGGTATAAAAATCACTTTTTGTTTTGGCCAAAAAGGTGCTTCTACTTGCAACATATTTCCATCTTTTGAATATTGTCGCAATCCACCACCACCTTCCCCTGCAATCCGTACCATTTCCTCTCCTAGTTCCTCTGCAAAAACAACCAAATCTTCTTCATCATAATTTTCATCACAATATGTTTTTTTTCCTGTTTCACAGTTTATTATGCGTTGTCCTTGTGAGGAAATGGAGATTAATTTTTCGGTATGGACATCAGAAAAACCAAGATACATTAAACCACCAACTGCAAACTCCATCTTTTCCCATCCCTCTGGTACTCTTTCCGGAATTTTAGAAATAAGACTTAATAACCGATTTCTATTTGCTTTTTCTATTTCTTCTATAGAATACATCATTTTCTCTCCATTTTTATTCTTCAAATTGGTTCATATCTCCAATTAAAACATCTAATTTCACAGAAGTTTCTCCATCTCTTATAACATAAACTTCTGTTGTATCTCCAATTTTTAAGCCTTTTAAGATTTCAGACAAGCTTTCTGTATCCATTACTTTTCTTCCATTGACTTCTATAATAATATCACCACGCTGCATTCCTGCTTTTTCCGCATTTCCTTCTGGAATCACCTGCTCTACAATCGCACCAATTGGTAAACGGTATAAACTTGCCATTTCTTCAGAAATATTTTTTACATAGATACCCATACCCGGCTTTGGTGAAGTACCTTCCTTTAACAATTTGTCTGCAATTTCACTAATATTATTGCTTGCAATCGCGTAGCCAATACCTTCTGCTGTACCACCTGACACAGATTTTGCCGTATTGATACCAATTACTTCTCCTTGTACATTAACCAATGCGCCGCCACTGTTTCCTTGATTGATAGCAGCATTGGTTTGTAATACATTTTCCAAGGTACTACCTTGTACAGTAACATCTTTTCCAACGGCACTAATCATGCCATCTGTTGCTGTTAAACCTTCGCCTAATGCATTTCCGATAGCATAGACATCATCGCCCACTTCTACAGTATCAGAATCTCCAAATTTTGCAACTGTAATTTTTTCTACTCCTGCTTTTTTTAGTTCCTCCTTGGAAACGGTTAAAACCGCAATCTCTGCATCTTTATCTTTTCCAACTACTTTTGCATTGACTACCTTTTCTCCATCAAAAATGGCAGAAACTTCTGTTGCTCCTTGTATTACATGATTATTGGTTACAATCCCAACTTTTTCTTCATCCTCATAAAAAACTACACCACTACCAGCACCAGAGCCTTCTACAATTCCCCAAAAAGATTCTCCTTGCATTTTTGTAGAAATGCTTACTACAGAAGGCATCACCTGTTTAATAACATCTTTTTTGCTCATTGTGGTATTGGAAACAGCCGTTGCTACTGGTGCAGAACTAATAGGCGCTGCATTTGTATCTGATGGTAATGTTTTTGAAAAATAATTTTGTGACCAACCTAAACCTACTCCAAAACTTCCGCCACCTGCAATACTAATAATCAAACAAGTTGCAATATATTTTGCCCAAGGTCTGTAGCGTTTGCATTTTTCTGCTTTTTTTACTTGCTCATGATAATAACATTTTTTTTCTTCTTCCGCTATTTCATTATCTTTCATAGTTTCATTTTTTTCTTCCTCAAACATAATATTCCTCCTATAATATCACTTTTATGATTTCCTTGTTCCTTTTTATGAATATGAGTATACTGCACATATTTGAACAAAGTATGAATGGTGCGTAAATAAATATTTAATATCTTTTGTACAAAAAAATAACACAAAAAGACTGTCGATATTCTCGACAGTCAAAATTTTGATATATGCTACAGTACCATATTTAAAAAATCCTGTGTTCTTTTATTTTGTGGATTTCCAAATACTTCCTGTGGTGTTCCTTCTTCCACAATATAGCCACCGTCCATAAAGATAACCCTATCTGCTACTTCTCTAGCAAAACCCATCTCATGTGTCACAACAATCATTGTCATACCTTCTTCTGCTAATTTTTTCATAACATTTAATACTTCTCCTACCATTTCAGGGTCTAATGCAGAAGTTGGTTCATCAAAAAGCATAACATCTGGCTGCATTGCTAAAGCTCTTGCAATGGCAACTCTTTGTTGCTGTCCACCGGAAAGTTGTGCTGGAAAAGTTTCTGCTTTTTCTTCCAATCCAACTGTTTTTAATAACTCCATACCTTTTTTTCTTGCTTCTTCTTTTGTCATTTTTTTTCTGTCCACAGGTGCTAACATAATGTTATCAATCACAGATAAATGGGGAAAAAGATTAAATTGTTGGAATACCATACCAATGTTTTCTCTAATTTTATTAATATCTGCTTTTTTATCTGTCAAATTATAATCATCTACAATAATGGTACCACTTGTTGGTTCTTCCAAAAAATTTAAACATCTTAAAAAGGTACTTTTTCCGCTGCCAGAAGGGCCTATCAAACAAACAACTTCCCCTTCGTGCACTTCCAAGTCAATATGCTTTAATACTTTTAAATCTCCAAAACTTTTTTGCAATCCTTCAGCCTTTACTTTTACCATTGGAAAGTCTCCTTTCGATGATTTGAGATATTTTTGTTAGTATCATAATAACGATAAAATACACTATCGCAACCATGCCATATGTTTCAAAGCCCCTGAAGGTTCGATTAGCAATTAAAGTACCCACTCTCATCAATTCTCCCATACCGATAACGGAAATAATGGAAGTATCTTTTAATGTAATAATAAACTGATTGACTACAGAAGGAATGACAATACGGATTGCCTGCGGAATAATTACTTTTGCCATTGCCACATGGTAAGGCAAGCCAAGGCTTCTGGCTGCCTCCATTTGACCTTTATTGACTGCGGAAATACCGCTTCTAAATATCTCTGATAAATAAGCTCCTGCATTTAATGTCAAAACAATAACACTTGCCCAAAAGGAGGGAATTTGTATTTTTAATGCAGAGGCGATACCAAAATACAAAAAATATGCCTGCACCATAAGTGGTGTACCACGAATTATGCTTAAATAAACGGTTGCAATTCCATTTAATAGTTTAAAATGGGAAATCTTAAAAAAACAAGAAACCATACCCACAATAATGGCAAAAATCAAGGAAAGCACTGTCAGCTGGAGGGTAAGTGACAGACCTTCCAGTAATCTCGGCAAATTTTGTAAAAAAAATTCATAAAAGCTCATACTCTATTACCCCTAGCTTTGATTACTTTGTGTAACTGTCTACGATTTCTTGATATTTTCCATTTTCTTTAATATTTGCGAAACCATCATTAAATTTTTGTAATAATTCTGCATTTTTTCCTTTTGCTACTGCAAAACCATAAGAATTACCTGCTTCTTGTTTTTCATTGAGTTTTAAAGGCAATCCCTGTTGAATACCATAAGCAATAACTGGATAATCTTCAAAGCAAGCAACAGAGTTTCCTACAGTAACATCTTGATACATACCATTGGAATCATCAAATACAACCATTTCAAAACCATATTCCTCTTTGATACTATCTGCAAAAGCATAGCCTTCTGTACCAACTTTTACAGCAACTTTTTTGCCTGCTAAATCTTCATAAGATTTAATATCTTCATTTGTTGCAGATACTGCCATAACGACTGCAGAATCATAATATGGTTCTGAAAAATCATATCTTTCTTTTCTTTCTTCTGTAATACTCATTCCTGCAATCATACCATCTGCTTGTCCTGCTTCAACTGCTTGCAATGCTGCACTAAATCCAAGCACTTGTAAATCCACTTCAAAACCTTGGTCTTGTGCAATGGCTTCCAATATGTCAATGTCAATTCCTACAAAATTACCATTTTCATCTTCAAATTCAAAGGGTGCGAAGGTTGTGTCTGTTGCAATTTTATATGTTTTCACTTCACCAGATGGTGTTTCTCCAGTAGAATCCTCTGCTGGTGTATCTCCGCCACCACAAGCTGCAAGCCCCATTACCATTGTGAAAGACAGCGCAATCGCTGCTACTGATTTAAATAATTTCATTCTTTTCATTCTCCTTTTATTAATATTTATTATACCAAGAATACAAATGCCCCTCCGCAAATGTTTCCTGATGATGCCTACTCTTTCTATTATATTGTTTTCTATGAATATACACAAGAGTAAATCATAAAAAATATGCTGATTTTTCATTCTTTATGCTTTTAAAAATTCCAGCAAAGAACTAGAACCTAATCTTTGTGCACCTAATTGCAAAAATTTTTCTGCTTCTGCTATACTTTTAACGCCGCCAGCCGCTTTTATTTTTATATGGTCTGCCACATTTTCAGCAAATAATTGAATATCTTCTGCTGTTGCCCCACCTGTACCAAAACCTGTACTTGTTTTAATAAAATCTGCTTTGGAACGGCTTACCACTTGACAAAGTATTTTCTTTTCCTGCTGTGTTAAATAACAGGTTTCAATAATCACTTTTAGTATATGATTTCCGCAAGCCTTTTTTACTTCTTTTATTTCTTGCTCTATCAAATCAAAAAGTCCATCTTTTACCCACCCCAAGTTAATGACCATATCAATTTCATCTGCACCATTTTGCAAAGCATTTTTTGTTTCAAATACTTTTGTTTCTGTGGTATGGTATCCATTTGGGAAACCAATCACTGTACAGATAGCAACTTGTCCTTTTACAAATTCTGACGCTGCTTTTACATAACTTGGTGGAATACAAACAGATGCTGTTTTTTGTTCTATTCCTTCCTGACAAATTTTTTGTATCTGCTGCCACGTTGCCGTTTGTTTTAAAAGTGTATGGTCAATGTGGCAAGCAATTTCTTCCTTTTTCACCCTATCTCTCCTTTTCCTCTTTTACCCTATAGTATATCATAAATTTGAAAAAATCACAATGTACCTTTTTTTGTTTGTAGGATAGTCGTATAAAAAATATTGTATATAAAAAAATTTAGAATTTGTTGCGTGTGCGAAAGGTAAGTTTTTGGGCAAGCTTTTTGAAAAAAGCTTGTGGGTTTGGGCAAAGCCCAAGGTTTTAATACGCTTACAAGCATGTTTTTGAAGTAATTTGGAGGAACTTTTCACAAGTGAAAAAAGTTCCTCCAGAAACTTTCGACTTTTGTTAAGTTCATATAAACTCAAATGATCATAATTCTTACAAAAAATTTTTATGCGGTTACCCTATTCTTTTTGCACAGAAATCAATTTTTGTTTGCCATAGGCAATTTAAAGTTTTTTGCATACAAAATAAAAAAATTTATTGACAAACTAAAATTGATACTTTTATTATACCAATTCTTTTATTTCCACAATATAATTGTTTTCGATTCTAAACCAAAATAAGCGAGATGCTCCAAAGTTTGCCTTTCCAGCAACATTTTCAAAAGATTTTGTATTGACTACCTCCATTTTATCCTGATTCCAACAAGTGACAACCGCATCTTTTGCCAATGGATAGGTCATTTGTTTACCATAAGAAGTAACAAAATATCCTTTATCTGTGCCTCCTCTAGTATCTAAATTCCATTGCTTTCTAATGATTGTAAAAAGCGTTCTACCATAATCATCTTTTGTGCTGTTAATAGTTCCTAAATACCATTTTGCTCCATTGGCATCCATTGCTGGAAACTGCTGTTCAATCGACCAATTATAAATAATTTTTCCTTTTTCATTCATTTCCCCTGTATAAATGCGAAAACTATCGGGATTTGTTTTATTTCCTGAAAAACGCAAGTTATAATTTCCATAAAAAGGCGTATAATATTGTCTGTAAAGCTGTGTATATTCTTCTTTATCTTTTTCCTTTGTCTTTTGAATATATCCTACTGTATCTGGATTGCGAGGATAACGCCGTAACACTTCCTGCAAAGTAAAATCAATAGTTGCAACGTCATCTTTCATTTTGACATTTTGAATATCAATATTTAACATTTCCATCACATAATAGCTGGAATGTCCCTCCTCAAAAACAGATTGAATATGGTCTAAAAAAAGAGGTAATAATTGCCTATCTATTTTTTCTGCTTTTGCAACGGTTACAATGGGTGTATATGCTTTTTCTTTGCCTGAAAATTTTGCATAAATATTATTTTCTGGTAATTCTGTTTTTTCTTTTTTCCAATCTTTCCAATCATATGCATTTGTGATTCTGCTGCTTTCCACCTTAAAATGATTGTTTTGTTCTTCCATTGCCACATATTCCACTTGATAATATTCTTTTCCATTTTTATTTTTTAAGGTGTAAAATATAGTATCACCATTTTCCAATCTAAAATTTACCACTTCCAAGGCTTCATGCAGTTCTACATTTTCTGTTTTTCCAGATTGCAACAACAAAAATGTATTTTCGTTTGCTCTTTGGAATTGGTCAGCAAAATAGGTTTTTTTCATATCATCAGACATATATTCCATTCTTTTTTGGCAATCTCCATAACTTTCTGCCCAAACTTTTAATACTTTTTCTTTTTCTTCTTTTTCTGTTTCTTGTCCAAAAACAGCCACATTACTTATCATACATATCATTGCCATAAAAATAGGTATTCTATATTTTTTCATATTTCTCACCTCATTTTTCTTTTGTCTTTATTTCCTTCTTTTATGATAACCTATTCCAATATAGCTTGTCAATATGAACAAAATCTTTCCCCTCTACCCTATTTTTTTTATCTATATGCCATAAAAAAAGCAGCGGCTTTGCCGCTGCCTTATTATTTATTCTTCTGTTTTTTCGGAATCTTCTGCATTTTCTTCAGCTTGTCTTTTGGATAAGCTGATTTTTTTCTGTTCTGCATTTACTTCCAAAACTTTTACTTTGATTACTTCTCCTACTTTTAATTCATCTTCTGGTTTTACAACATGTTTATTGGCAATTTGAGAGATGTGTACCAAACCATCTACACCAGCTTCTAATTCTACAAACACACCAAAAGGCACCATACGCACTACTTTACCTTCTGTAATAGAACCTACAGGATATTTTTCTACAGCCAGACTCCAAGGATTGTTTGCACTATCTTTTAAAGAAAGGGAAATTTTGCCTTTTTCTTTATCTACATCTAAAATAATAACTTCTACTTCTTGCCCTTCTTTTAATACTTCTTTAGGATTGGTAATGCGTCCCCAAGACATTTCAGAAATATGAATCAGACCATCTACGCCACCTAAGTCTACAAATGCACCAAAATCTGTAATTCTGCTTACTGTTCCTTTTACTTTGGAACCAATTTCTAATTTATCAAATAATGCTGCTTTTTTTTCTGCAATTTCTTTTTCAATCAAGGCTTTTCTTCCGCCAATAAAACGACGTTTTACTTTATCTAATTCAATAATATTAAATTCCAATTCTTTTCCTTTAAATACATTTAAGTCTTCAATAAATTTATTTGAAACCTGAGAAGATGGAATAAATATTCTGATGCCATTTACCATAGCAATCAAGCCGCCTCTTACAACATCTGTAATTTTTCCAGTAATCACAGTTTTGTTTTGATAAGCTGCTTCTACTTCTTCCATACCTTTTTGGTCTTCAATGCGTTTTCTGGAAAGTTGAACATTACCATCACCATCATTGACACGCACAACAAATACTTCAATCTCATCTCCAGGTTGTAATACTTTGCTAGGAAGTACGCTTGCATCTCTGCTATATTCCCCTTTTGGAATAATACCATCAGATTTGTAATTTAAGTTTACAGAAACTTCTTCATTAGAAATACTAATTACGGTACCTTTTACAACATCTCCTGTATGAAGTATTGTAAAAGATTCATTTAACATTTGTTCAAAATCTTCTTCCATTCCTCCATTATTTTGTACTGCATCGTTGTTTAATGCTTCACTCATTGTACTAATTACCTCCTTAATGATTGCCGGCGGTGTTGATGCACCAGCAGTTATTCCTATTTTATCATTCTTATCAAAAATATTCAACACTAAATTACAAATTGTTTCAATATAATATGTTTTTTTACAATTTTTACTGCAAATTTCAAATAATTTTTGCGTATTCGAGCTATTTTTGTCGCCAATTACTATCATTTTATCCACATTGCGAGATAATGATACCGCTTCTTGCTGTCTTTGTGCCGTAGCAGAACAAATAGTATTAAAAACTTCTAATATCAATCCTTTTTGTTGTAATATCTCTAGCATTGTTTGCAATTTTGTTTTTCGAAAAGTGGTTTGTACCACAACTGTATAATTTTGGTTGACAAAGGGATATTGTTGTGCTTCTTCTATTTCTCCTATTATCACGGCACTGTTTTGGCACCAGCCATTGATGCCTTGTACTTCTGGATGTTTTTTATCCCCTATTATTATAATATTTTTTCCTTGCTCATATGCCTTTTGTACAATTTCATGAATCCGTTTGACAAAAGGACAAGTACCATCAATTATTTTAAAATTTCTGTGTTCCAATTCCTCATAAATCTGTTTTCCCACACCATGAGAACGTATCATAACAGTACCTTGTTGTATTTTTTGGAAATCTTCAATGACATGAACTCCTTTTTTTTCTAAATCCATAATCACTTCTTTATTATGTATTAAAGGTCCATAGGTATAGATTTCTTTCTTTTTACTTTCTTCACAAGCCATATGAATGGCTCTATTGACACCAAAACAAAAGCCTGCTGATTTTGCTACCATAATTTCCGCCATATTAAACCTCAACTTTCATATCATTAATTTGCTGCATCACAATTTCTGTAATTTCATTTAATGTTTCTGTATTAAAGCGTTTCCCTCTATATTCTTCTAAATATAAAGGTTTTCCATAAACAATTTTCATTTTGGAAAAAGGTTTGCAACTTCCACTAATTGCAACTGGCACAACAGATGCTTTTCCTTTCATGGCAAACAAAGCCACTCCTGCTTTTGCTGCTTTTTCTTCTCCTACCTTCACTCTTGTGCCCTGCGCAAACATACCGATTACTTTTTCATCTTTTAGCAATTTTACCGCATTTTTAAATGCTTTCATATCTGCGGTAGACCTATCCACTGGAAAAGCATATAGCTGACGAATCAACAAACCTAAAAATTTATTTTCAAAAAGCTCTTTTTTTGCCATATAGCAAACGCTTCTTTTGTTATAAATTGCCATAGTTACAGGGTCAAAATTACTGCTGTGGTTTGCGCAAAGAATTACACCACCTTGTTTTGGTACATTTTCCTGTCCTTCCACACTTATGCGAAATAATATTTTATAAAGTATTTTTAATGCTACTTTTGCAATTTGATAAAACATAAATTTCTCCTTATTGAATTTTTATTTTTATGATTTCTAAAATTTTATTTACTACTTGTTCTATCTCCATAGAAGAAGTATCTAACAAAATAGCATCTTCTGCTTTTTTTAAAGGATTATATTTTCTATTTTTATCATTTTTATCTCTTTCTATGATTTCCAATTTTATACGTTCTGCCTGACAACTTGACAAATTCAATTCTTTGCAACGACGTTTTGTTCGTTCTTCTACACTGGCATCTAAATAAATTTTGACAGAAGCATTAGGCAAAACATTTGTGCCAATATCCCGACCATCCATAATAACAGAATGTCCTTGTGCCAAATTTCTTTGTATTTGCACTAATTTTTTACGAACAGAAAAAATGACTGCAACATCAGATGCTGCTTTTCCAACTTCCTGTGTTCTAATTTTTTGGGTTACATTTTTACCATTTAGATATATTTCTTGTTTTCCCTCCAACAACTCAATTTTCATATCTATTTTTTGCAACATTGTATCTATTTGTTTTTCGTCCTTAAAATCAATGTTGTTTTCCAAGCAATACAAGCCTACTGTTCGATACATTGCCCCTGTATCAATATATAAAATACCCAATTTTTTAGCAATCTGTTTAGCAACCGTACTTTTTCCAGAACCTGCCGGCCCATCAATGGCAATACTATACATTTTTATCCCCTCACTCATTTAAATCTGGTCTTAGTCCTTTTGCACCTTCCAAATAAACATGTTTGACATCTTTTTGCTTTTTTTCTCCATCACATAAAACTGCGCAACGGATACATTTTTCCAAACTTCCTGCAATATATAATTCTTGTGTACACATCAAAGCTGCTTCTATAATGCCAATTTGTCTTGCTGCAACGGCTGGATAAACCGCATCTAAATCTTTTGTCATGGTAAATTGTATTTGAATAATATCAGAAATTTCTAAGTCATTATGTTTTATAATAAATTCAATCATTTCAGCTGTCGCATTTAAAATTTCATTTTTTTCATTTTGGGTTACAGTTGTTGCACCTCTTACACAAAACATAATTATCCTCTCCTTTTTTCTAAAATCTTTTTGTACTTTGCCTAAATTAAACTTTTTCTAAATATCCTGTTAACTTTCACCTGCCGTATAACCTGTAGAAAAAGCAATTTGCAAATTAAAGCCTCCTGTATACGCATCTACATCAAGCACTTCTCCTGCAAAATATAATCCTTTTACAATTTTTGACTCCATAGTTGCAGGGTCTATTTCATCTACACAAACTCCACCGCAAGTAATCACCGCTTCTTGAAAGCCAGTAGTGCCATAGATACAAACTGTAAAACATTTTATTTGTTTGACAAGTCGTTTTCTTTCTTCTTTTGTAATATCATGTACTTTTTTGGTAGGCTCTATCTTTGCACATAGAATTACAACAGGAATAATTTTTTGAGGCAATAACTCATCTAGGGCATTTCTAATGTTCTTATTGCTATATTTTTGGAAATCTCTTAAAATTCTATTATCTAAAGTTTTTTCTTCCAAAGCCGGTTTTAAATCAATTTCGATGGTATAATTTTCTTCTTCTAAGTCTTTTATCATATGTCTGCTTGCACTTAATATCATAGGGCCAGATACACCAAAATGAGTAAAAAGCATCTCTCCAAAATCTTTATAAATTACTTTTCCAGCTTTATTTTTTACGGCAATCGCACAATTTTTTAAACTTAACCCCATCAATTCCTGACACCATTTTTCCTTTGCCTTTAAAGGGACAAGAGAAGGATATAATTTTGTAACATGATGTCCTGCTTGTTTTGCCATGGCATAGCCATCTCCTGTGGAGCCTGTTCCAGGATAAGATAATCCTCCTGTACATACAATTACTTTTTCCGCAAATACCTTTTTATTTTCTAAAGCAATTCCTTTTACAACTCCATTTTCTATTAAAATATGTTTTACAGTGGTATTCGTGTGTACGACAACGCCATTCTTTTTTAAATATCTCTGTAAGGCTCGCGCAACATCACCCGCTTTGTCGCTCATAGGAAACACTCTGTTTCCTCTTTCTGTTTTGGTTTGCAAACCTAGTTCTTGAAAAAATTGTTTTGTTCTTTCACTATCTAGCCTATAAAAAGCAGAATACATAAAATAGGGATTGCTTGGAATATTGTTTAAATGGGTATCAATATCGCTATCATTGGTAAGATTACAGCGTCCTTTTCCGGTAATATATATTTTTTTTCCTAAACGGTCATTTTTTTCATATAAATGTACTTGATGTCCTTTTTCGGCTGCTCTGCCTGCTGCCATCATACCAGCGGCACCACCACCTACTACAATTACATTTGCCATGTTTTTTCTCCCTGTTCTTCTTCCATTTCCTCTAGGTGTGCAAAATCATTTAAAGTTAACAGCACAATTTTTCCGCTGTCACTCACATCAACAACACTAATAGCAGTATTACTTAACCATGTTTTTCTGTAAAATGTTTCATCCATATCCAATAACGCCATAATTAACACCCGTAAAATTCCACCATGTGATACAATAGCAACAGCTTGCCCTTTATGTTTTTCTAAAAGTTGATAAAATCCTTCTACAGAGCGTTTTTTTACAGATGTAAAAGAACCTTCTCCCGGAAAAGAATACGTAAAAGGGTGTTCATAAAAGTTTGTATAATCTTGTCCATATTTTTCCGTCAACTCTTTTACCGTATGTCCTTCCCATTCTCCAAAATTAATTTCTTTAAAGTGTTCATAAGGAATAACCGTTAATCCTTTTGCTTTTGCAATTCCTTCTGCTGTTTTGACAGCTCTTTGCAAAGGAGAAGAATAAATTGCATCTACTTTTAAAGTTTTATTTTGAAAACGTTTTCCTAAATATTCTGCTTGTTTTTCTCCTTTTTCTGATAAAGGAATATCTGTCAGTCCCTGATAAATTCCCCTAGTATTCCATTCTGTTTCACCATGTCTAATTAAATAAAATCTTGTTTTCATATCTTTCCCGTCCTATCTTTTATCATTTCTTTTTTATTATAAGCTACTCTATGTTGTGTTTCAATAGAAACCATAAAAATTACATTTTCCCATCTTCCGTATAATTTTATAAAATTTAGTTGAGAAACGCAGCAAAAAAAATTATAATGATAGAAAGATACAGAAAAAAGGAGAAGATAAAAAATATGATTTCGCAAAATATGAAAGCCTTAATCAAAAAAAGTGAGGGAATCAGCAGCTTATTTTCAGATGCCAAAAAATTAAAACAACAATATGGTATAGAAAACGTATATGATTTTGGAATTGGAAACCCAAATGTAAAAGCACCAGAAAAAATTAATCAAACAGCCATCAAACTATTACAGGAAGAAAATTCTTTACAACTTCACGGATACACAGATAGTATTGGCTATGCAGATGTAAGAAAAAAAATTGCAAACAGCATTAATCACCGTTTTGATACACATTTTAATGAAAATAACATTGTAATGACAGTAGGAGCGGCTGGAGGCTTAAATGTAATCTTTAAAGTGCTTTTTAATCCTGGAGAGGAAATCATTACATTTGCGCCTTATTTTAGCGAATATGATGCTTATGCTATGAATGTAGGGGCAGTATTGCAAGCCATTCCACCTAACACAGAAACATTTTTACCAGATTTAACCAAACTAGAACAAGCTATTACCTCAAATACCAAAGCAGTTCTTATCAATTCTCCAAACAATCCCACAGGTGTTGTTTATGATGAAAGTATTATTGCAGAAATTGGTTGTATTTTGGAAGAAAAACAAAAAGAATATCATACCCATATTTATTTAATTTCAGATGAGCCTTATCGAGAACTGGTATATGATGGTGCAGAAGTGCCTTATGTTCCAAACTATTATAAAAATACGATTGTTGTTTATTCTTTTTCAAAATCCTTGTCCTTGCCTGGTGATAGAATTGGTTATTTTGTATTACCAAGCGAATTGGACGGATATTCAGAAATTTTTCAAGCATCCGAAGTAGCAACAAGAGTATTAGGATTTGTCAATGCACCTGCTTTGCAGCAAAAAGTTGTTGCAGAATGTTGCGATGAATTAACAGACGTTGTATTTTATGATGCCAACAGAGAACTTCTTTATCAATCTTTAACAGAATATGGTTATGAATGTATTAAACCACAAGGTGCTTTTTATCTATTTGTCAAAGCCTTGGAACAAGATGACAAAGCATTTTGCAAAAAAGCACAGCAATATCGACTTTTATTGACGCCAGCAACAGGATTCGGTTGTCCAGGATATGTTCGCATTGCTTATTGCGTTTCGAGGGAAACAATTTTAAATTCCTTACCCTCCTTTCAGGAATTAGCAAAATCTTATGGAATTACAGCCAAATCAGAGTAACCATTTTTCCCTTGTTACATACTATGATACTATTAAGAAAGGGGGAAATTTGTATGTATTATTTTGGAAAAGACTTTACAAAAGAAACAGAAATACAATCCCTTTTAGAAGATTTTTTAAAAAAGAAACAGCCAGAAAAGCAAAAAGGATTAAAAGACCTAAAAACTTCTTCTCAAACTCTGCAAGCTTTTTAAAAAAATCTAAAAAACCTTTGGGAAAAATTTCGTTTTGCTAGTCGGCAAACAGAAACTATTGACATACTAGCCTCTTATCTTTTTTAGATAAGAGGTATTTTTTATTACTTATCTATCAATAAGTTACTTTTCTTTTTTATAGTTACTTTCCTATTAGAAGTATTTATGTTATACTAGAAAACAAAAAAGGAGAAATATGTATCAACCAAAATTAGAAAAAGACATCCGTTGCCCTTTAGAATATGGATTAGCTGTATTCGGCGGAAAATGGAAATCTCGTATTATTTGTGTTTTAGCCGAAAAAAAGAGATTGCGCTATAGTATTTTACGAAAAGAAATGACAAATATTACAGATGCTGTTTTATCTACCACTCTCAAAGAATTGATTGCTGACCAAATTGTAGAAAGAAAACAATACAACGAAATTCCTCCTCATGTAGAATATTTTCTTACACAAAAAGGAATCTCTGTTGTACCTATTTTGCAAAGTATTTGCCAATGGTCTGGAGCCTATCACAAAGAAGACAATGAAAATACATTATTACAATGTCAAAAATGCGACTATCACACAACATCTTTTTAAAATTTATTTGACAGAAATAAACTTTGCTTGTAAAATGTAATAAATGCACTCTTAGCTCAGAGGATAGAGCGTTCGGCTCCGGACCGAAAGGCCGCAGGTTCGATTCCTGTAGAGTGCGTTAGGCGTGTCCTTTTTAGGGCACGCTTTTTATTGTATATTTTCTGAAAACGTTTTCAATTCTTCTAAACTTCTAATGTCAGAAGAATGAAGATTAACATTGCCCCTTGCTGCCTCTGATAATTTTAAATAATATTCTTTTGCATGCACATTAGAGTTAATTAAGTCATTTACATTCTGTATATTTTTAGCCATTTTTATCACCTCAGCCTTATTTTGTACATTATTATTTTTTTTATACAAAATGATTGCATAGATTGTTTTTTTGCGTTATCATTGATGCTATCAAAGGAGGAATTACAAATGATAGAACAAGAAATCTGCAAATTAGTAAGATATGGATTACAGAAAAATTTAATACAAAAAGAGGACATTATTTTTACCATCAATCGTTTTTTAGAGTTATTTAAACTAGATGATTTTCATACAGATATTCATTCTGTAGAAAATGATGACATTGATTTAGAAAAAATTTTAAAAAATATGCTTGATTTTGCTTGCCAAAAAGGGCTGATAGAAGATAGCATTGTTTATCGTGATTTATTTGATACGAAAATTATGTCTTTACTGGTACCAAGACCAAGTGAAGTAACAAAAAAATTCTGGGAATTGTATGAACAATCTCCACAAAAGGCAACCGATTGGTATTATGATTTTAGCCAAAATACAGACTACATACGCCGTTATCGCATTGCAAAAGATATGAAATGGAAAACAGAAACGGAATACGGAAAATTAGATGTTACCATCAATTTGAGCAAACCTGAAAAAGACCCTAAAGCTATTGCTGCAGCAAAAAATGCAAAACAAAGCAGCTATCCTAAGTGTCAGCTTTGTGCAGAAAATGTAGGTTATGCAGGTCGTGTTAACCACCCTGCAAGGCAAAACCATAGAATCATACCCATCACTATGGCAGGCGGCGAATGGGGATTTCAATACTCTCCTTATGTATACTATAATGAACATTGTATTGCTTTTAACAGTCAACATATTCCAATGGCAATTAACAAGCAAGCCTTTTTGAAATTATTTGACTTTATCAAGCTATTTCCGCATTATTTTATAGGTTCTAATGCAGATTTGCCGATTGTAGGCGGTTCCATTTTGTCACATGACCATTTTCAAGGGGGACACTATCAATTCCCTATGGCAGACGCTCCCATTGAAAAGCATTACACCATAAAAGGATTTGAGGAGATTGAAGTAGGGCGAGTAAAATGGCCAATGTCTGTTATACGTATCCGTCATAAACAGTCTGAAAAACTAGTAGAGCTTGCAGAGCATATTTTACAAAAATGGCGTAACTATACGGATAAAGAAGCATTTATTTTTGCCGAAACAGAGGGAGAACCTCACTCCACCATCGCACCGATTGCAAGAAAAGTTGACGAAACATTTGAATTAGATTTAGTTTTACGTAACAACATTACAACAGAGGAACACCCCCTTGGAGTGTACCACCCACATGCCGAGTTGCATCACATCAAAAAGGAAAATATTGGTTTAATTGAGGTTATGGGTTTAGCGGTACTACCAGAACGTTTAAAAGAAGAATTAGAATTATTAAAACAATTTATTTTGGAAAACAAAGATTTGCGTAGTGATGAAAGAATCGAAAAACATGCAGATTGGGCAGAAACTTTCCTTAAAAAGTATACTATTACCAAAGAAAATATTACAGAAATTATAGAAAAAGAAGTAGGTTTTGTTTTTGAACAAGTTCTTTGTCATGCAGGTGTTTTTAAAAGAGATACACAAGGAAATCAATTTTTTGATAGATTTATAGAAACATTATAATTTTTTCACAAAAAGGCTTATAATAAGCCTTTTTTAGTTTCAGCAAGGTATATTTTTTTGTGTTTTTGTTGTAGTAAAAATAGTTTTTGTGTTATAATATAAAAAACATACACTTATAAATTAGGAGAGGTAGAGAGAGTATGAAAAAGACCGTTGAAGAAAAAGCGGAAATGGCAAAACAAAAAATTGACAGCAAACTACAAAAACAAAGGCAAAAAGAAGAAAAAGTTGCTGCAAAAAAAGAAGCTGCTGCAAATAAAAAAACTGCAAAAAAAGACGCTAAACAGCAAAAAAAAGCTGCAAAGCAGCAATTTACTTCCGAAAAAAAGGAATTTAAAAACCAGCAAAAAAATGCGAAAAAAGAAGCAGCACAACTGAAAAAACAACAAAAATTAGAAGCAAAAAACAAAATAAAAGAACTAAAGGCAAAAGCAAAACAGGCAAAAGATGTTGTACCAAAATCAGACCCACCAAAGGAAAAAAAGAAAGATACAAAAAAAGAAAAAAAGCCTACAAAAAAGGCAAAAAAAGATAAAAAAGGTGAGCAAGAAGCGGTGAACGCTGGTGGCGGCAAAAAGAAATTATTTATTGCCCTATTGGCGTTGGTTTTTGTTGGTGGCGGTGTTGGTGGTTTTTTATATTTCCGTGGAGGAGAAAAAGAGGAAAACACAGACCCTTACATAGAAGCATATGTATTAGATGACGATTTTGTAACATCTATTCCCAAGTTTTTGGAGCAAAGCGAAACAAGAGCCTTACCAGAAATTACGGTGGAAGAAACAGCCGAAAACAAACAAGTCATCTATGATTACACAGAATTAAAAGGGGCAGCAAAAGAAGTCAAAGATTACATCAACTTTTTGACTACAGAAAAAGCATTTGTGCCTATGTTTGACTTCAACCTAGATGCACCAGCGGGCTATATTTCGGTTGGCACAGCATCTGTGGAGGAAGGAAAAACATTAAAGCTAGATATTGACTACACAGATACCGATTATAAAGTAGTAGTAAGCAAAACAACAGAGGCATTACCAAAACCAAAAAAAGAAGATGATGGTGTAGATGGTTCCAGAGATGGTGCATTAAATTATCTAACAGGGGTTTCAGCGGAAACCTTAGGACTTTCCAAGCCTGTGGAGGAATATAAAGCCATTTATGACGCAGGGCAATCGACAGTGGGCGACCACACTTGTTATGGTATCAGTTTGTATGAGCTTGGTAGAGCAGGCACCAATGAATTTGTGGGCAAATTTTTTGTTGCGACCAATCAAAGTAGTGTATTCCGCTATGATGCAGCGGAAGATTCCTATATAGAAGTAGTATCAAAGGCAAGCAAGAAAAAAGAGCCGGAACCAGCGGAAGAAGGTGTAGAAGGTACAGAGGGTGTAGAAACAGCGGAAACAGAGGGCACAGACAAAGACGAAAAAGATAAAGACGAAGACGAAAAGGATAAAGACAAAGACGAAAAGGATAAAGACGAAAAGGACGAGGAAAACGAGGAAGACAAAGACGAAAAAGAGAAGAAAAAGAAAGAACATCAAAAAGGGCAAAAGCCGGAGCGAGAAGAAACAGAAGAAAAAAAGACAAAAGCAAAAAGGTCTTGACTCTTTCTTGACGCTTTCTTGAAAGAAAGCTTAGCAAAGAACTTTAACGACTGCACATTGAAATGGAACGAAAGCTTTTGTTGAACGACAACGGAGCACCATCAGCTAAAAATTTAGAATCTGTTCCGTTTGCAAAAGAAAAAATTTTTAGTCAAGCTTTCGCTTTCTTGAAAGAAAGCTTAGCAAAGAACTTTGTGCAAAACTAGCGTTTTGCTGCCACGTGTTGAAGTGGAATAGTTGCTTTAGAGAAATAACAACGGAGCACCATCGGCTAAAAATTTAGAATCTGTTCCGTTTGCAAAAGAAAAAGTTTTTGGTCAAGCTTTTTTCAAAAAGCTTGTAGGTTTGGACGAAGTCCAAGGTTCTAACTTGCTTGCAAGCGTGTTTTTGAAGGGTCACTGAACGTCCAGTGGACGTTCGTCCAGCAACGACCGGAGCGAAGCGTAGACTTTGGGGAAACTTTTCACAAGTGAAAAAAGTTTCCCCAAGAACTTCCGGCTTTCGTCAAGTTCATCATAAACCATCTTTCTAAAACAACAAAAAAACCCACTCTCCTGCGAGAATGGGGCTTTTAATTGTTTTATCTGCTTTTTTGTTGTGGTGAAATTATTGACCTCCATCAGCACTAGCTTCACCATTTACTGTAACAGAAACTGAAACACCATTTACACTATCTGCCCATGCATATCCTGGTTTTAAATCAAGATCACTTGCAGGGATTGATGCATTAAATGTGTATGATGTACTTGCATTTGGAGCAGTAGAACCTACTGTAAATGTTACTTCTCCACTATTATATGTTAATGTTCCAGCAGTACTTGCATCTGAAGAAGTTGGTGGTGTAAATGTTAAACTTAATGAATCATAATTCTTAAGGGTGGCATCACTTAACAGACCATTTATAGTACTTTCATTAAACGTTGCCTTGTTATCACTACTAGCATTATATGTTATTGAAACTGGTGTAGCTTTATCATTGTTTCCTACTTCTGCTACTGTCACAGAAACAGTTACCTTCAACTGTTTATCATTTGAATCAGAAACTATTTCTTGTTCAAAATCTACAGTGAAACCAGTATTAGTTAATACTGAATCATCTAAAGTTACATCAACAGCTGCTGTTGTTCCAGCTGCATCTTTCTTGAATATCTTTTCAACACTATCCTTAATTTTCAATGTATATTCTGCTTTGTATACACCTGGTTTATCAAATGCAGTTGCGGTTATTTCAGAAGAATTTCCATCTGCTCCATAATACTTCCATCCAGTACTATGAGGTGTTTCCTCTTGGTATTCAACATCATCACCTGTTTCTGCTACCAATGTAGGCAATGTTGTAAAATCATCAGTGTTGTATTTGCTTAAATCTGCAAGACCTGTTATGCTTACTGTATCAACGATTTGTGCTGTTTTTGGTGTCACATAAATTGTTGTAAATGCTTCAGTTGTTTCATTAATTTTAGCAGTTACAGTCAAATTGTTTGCTTATTCTGCTGCCACTCTCACCTTAACTGTTACATCTTTTGTTTCTGCTCCATTCACTCCACCAGCTGCGCCTGGAACAAGTTCACTTGCAGCTATTGTTTTTGTAGTTGGAGTTTCTTCTAAAGCATCACCATTAAGGAAACCAGTTCCAGTAGCTACTGTTCCATCTTCTCCAGCGCCTGCTAATATCAATGTTACATCATCACTAGTTGCTTCAAAGTTTTCTGCAGTTAATGTTAAAGTTACATCTTTATAGTTTGTATCTTCTGCTAAGTTGTTAAGGTCTACTGGGGCATTAGTAGATGCTCCATTGCCTGTTACAGCAAGATTTACAATTGGTTTACCTTTTGCACACAGAACAGAAAAAAATTTTAACCACTGGTGCTCTGTTCTCATTTATCTACAACAACTATTCAATTCCAACCCATAGCTGCAAAACGCTAATTTTGCAAAAGCAAATTAGAACCTTGAAACGCTGTTTCAAACTCTGCCAACTTTTTTGAAAAAAAGTTGGACAAAAAACTTTACCTCTCGCAGACAGAACAAATTCTAAATTTTTAACCGATGGTGTTCTGTTCTCATTCAACCACAGCAACTATTTAACTCCCGTACACAGCTGCAAAACGCTAGTTTTGCACAAAGTTCTTTGCTTACTTTCTTTCAAGAAAGTAAGTTTTGAGAAAATGTTTAATATCTTGCTTTTCACATACGTTATTGTGTAATATTTTTCTTGTTTCAATGCCACGTATGGAAGCTGGAATTTCTACACCAGATAATTTTTCCAACTCTTTCATTAATGCAAACGCATCCTCTTTTTGATTTTTTTTGTCTAAAGCTGTCATGACATCTTTCGTAAATTTATAAGGACTGGCTGTAGATACAATTACCATTGGCGTATTGTCCTTTGTTTGCTCCTTATATTTTTGATATGCTGCATAAGCAACTGCCGTATGGGTATCCATTATATAGCTTGTTTGTTCATACACTTTTTGAATGGACTGATATGTTTCTTGTTCTGTTGCATATTCCCCAGAAATTTCACTTTCTTGTATGTCTATTTGATAATTTCCTTCTTGCTGTAATTTTGTCATACATTCTTTTGTTTTTTGCTGCCCCATTTTATGACACAAAAATCTTTCTAAATTGCTGGAAATTAAAATGTCCATAGAAGGAGATATTGTCACATGAAATGCTCTATTTTTATTATAGACACCCGTTTCAAAAAAATCATACAATACTTTATTATCGTTTGACGCACAAACAAAATGCTGGACTGGTAACCCCATACATTTTGCATAATAACCGGCTAATATATCCCCAAAATTGCCTGTAGGCACAGTAAAATTTAACTCGTCCCCTACTACAATTTCACCTTGTTTGACTGCTTGTGTATAAGCATAATAATAATATACAATTTGTGGTACAAGTCTACCAATGTTAATAGAATTTGCAGAAGAAAAAAGATAGCCTTTTTGTTCTAATGTTTTAGAAAGTTCCTTATCTGTAAAAATGCTTTTTACGGCAGATTGTGCATCATCAAAATTTCCTTTAATGCCTACCACACAAGTATTTTTTCCTTCTTGTGTTGTCATTTGTAATTTTTGCACAGGACTGACACCATCTTCTGGAAAAAACACAATAATTTTTGTTCCTTCCACTTCTGCAAAACCTTCTAAAGCTGCTTTTCCGGTATCTCCAGAAGTTGCCGTCAAAATAACAATTTCTTTATCAATCTGATTCTTTTTTGCCGCAATCTTCATAAAATAAGGTAAAATGGATAAAGCCATATCTTTAAAAGCAAGTGTTTTTCCATGGAATAACTCTAAAAAGAAAGCATCTCCTTTTTTTACCAATGGAACAATCTCACTTGTATCAAATTTACTATCATAAGCATTTTCAATGCAATATTTTAATTCTTGTTCTGTAAAATCGGTTAAATAAAGTTTTAAAACTTCATAAGCCAATTCTTTATAATCTAAATTTACTAATTCTGACAGTGATTTTTCCATTTGTGGAATTTCTTTTGGAATAAAAAGCCCACCATCGGAACAAATTCCTTTTAAAATTGCTTGCGAAGCCGTTGCTGTTATGGTATTATCTCGTGTTCCAATATATTCCATTTTTATATCCTCTTTTCTGTATTTATTATCAAAACATAATGGCTTTCTATCTGTAAACTAAGCCTTTTTCTTTTTATGTATTTTTCTTATGGTTTTCTTTTTTATTTTTACAGGTTTTTTATTTTGCTCTTTTTCCTGCTTTTTTAAAGATTGCCTTGGACGTATCAAGCAATGTTTATCATATCCAATTAAATCTTCTCTGTGTGCCTTTTTTAGTGCCTCCAAAACTAAATGATAATTTTGTGGTGCTTTATATTGGATTAAAGCTCTTTGCATTGCTTTTTCGTGCGGTGTTTTTGGAACATAAACCTTTTCCATTGTTCTAGGGTCTAATTCTGTATAATACATTGCAGTAGAAAGTGTTCCCGGCGTTGGATAAAAATCCTGTACTTGTTCTGGCTGATGTCCAATCTCTCTTAAATATTCCGCCAATTCAATCGCAGCTTGCAAATCGCTGCCTGGATGACTACTCATTAAATAAGGTACCAAATATTGCTCCTTATGGATTTTTCGATTGATTTCTGTATAACGCTTTACAAACTTATTATATATTTCTTTTGTTGGTTTTCCCATTTTTGCCAAAACTTTGGGAGAAATATGTTCTGGTGCAACTTTAAGCTGACCACTGACATGATATTTACAAAGTTCTTCAAAAAAAGTTGGGTCTTTGTCATAAATTAAATAATCATAACGAATACCAGAACGAATAAATACCTTTTTTACCTTTGGTATTTCCCTTAATTTTCTAAGTAACATAACATAATCTTTATGGTCTACTTTTAATTGCTCACATTTTGTAGGAAACAAACATTGTTTATTTTTGCAAGCTCCTTTTGTCAACTGTTTTTGACAGGCAGCTTGTCTAAAGTTTGCCGTTGGCCCGCCTACATCATGAATATATCCTTTAAAATCTGGCTCCCAGACCATATTTTTTGCTTCTTCTACAATAGAGTCATGGCTTCTAGCAGTCACCACTCTCCCTTGATGAAATGCCAAAGCGCAAAAATTACAATTTCCAAAACAGCCTCTATTGCTAATCAAACTAAATTTTACTTCTTCAATGGCAGGAATCCCACCCTCTTTTTCATACATTGGGTGATAGGTTCGCATATAATGATAAGAATATACCTTGTCCAACTCTGCTGTTTGCAATGGAAAAGAAGGTGGATTTTGTACAACATACCATTCCTTATATTTTTCCACTAATGTTTTTGAAAAAGCATCTGTATTTTGATATTGTATCAAAAAACTTTCTGCAAACTTTGTTTTAGACTGCACCACCTCATGGTAATCCGGCAAGTGGATTGCATCAAATGCCCTGTCAGGGTCTTTTGTTTTATAAACAGACCCTCTAATAAAGGTAATTTCTTGCATAGGAAGCCCACTATCTAATGCTTCCGCAAGTTCTATTATCTGATGTTCTCCCATGCCAAACAAAACTAAATCGGCTCCAGAATCCAACAAAATAGAACGCCTTACTTTATTATCCCAATAGTCATAGTGTGACAGCCTTCTTAGACTTGCCTCAATTCCACCTAATACAATGGGCGTCTTTTTATAAATTTCTCTTAATTTATTACTATATACAATATCTGCTCTATCAGGACGACAGCCTATTTTTCCGCCCGGAGAATAAGCATCTTTTTGGCGGCGTTTTTTTGCCACACTATAATGATTTACCATAGAATCTATATTTCCGCTGCTTACCAAAAAAGCTAATCTAGGTTCTCCTAATTTCATAAAATCTTCTTTTTTATTCCAATCAGGCTGTGGAATTATCCCCACTTTATAGCCAGCGTTTTCTAATGTTCTGCAAATGATTGCCGCTCCAAAAGAAGGATGGTCAACATAAGCATCACCACAAATATATACAAAATCAAGTTGCTCCCAGCCTCGTTCTTTTACTTCTTCCATTGTCACTGGTAAAAAAGGCATTTTATTTTCCTCTTTTCTTTTTAATATCGAAAGTAATTGTATCATAGAAGAATTAGAAAGGCAATATATTACTCCCATTAGGAGTGGCTAAATAAGCATTTTTTAAATAGGGGAACTTTTTTCACTTGTGAAAAGTTCCCCTGTCGCTTTGCTCCTCCCCTTCAAAAACACGCTTGAAACATAAAAAACCTTAAAATCTTGAGACTTTGGTCTTAGCCTTGCTTCGGCCGTTTCAGAACAAACGTCCACTGGACGTTTTGAAACTCAAACTCCACTCGCTTTTGAAAAAGCGAGGCAAAACTTTTATGGAAAACTTCGTTTTCCTAATAATAAACAGAAATAAAAATTATTTTTAAAACTACTCTTTTCGGACACTCCCCTCCCATTTCCAAGCAGCACGATATTTATTTTTTAAACGTCCTTTTTGTAATTTTCCCCAGCCTAAACCATAACCATCTACACAAACAAGATACCAGCCTTCTCCCGGCTCTGTCACAGCAATACTTTCTCCTTTTAAATATCTTATGACTTCCTCTCCTTTGGAACAAAAATCAATATAGTTATTGACATCATTTTTATTTAATGCAAGAGCAAGTGCTTGAGAAGGTTCAAACCTATTTTTTTTAAAAGTTCCCAGTTGCAAACCACTTCGCAAAACTCTAAGACCCTTCAGCACAGGAACATTTTCTGGCAGGTAACACAAATCATCTCCATAAATTTTATAAATTCCTTTTATCTTTTGCCAATTTGGTTTTAAAACTTGTTTTTCAAATTCCCAAAAAAAAGAAATTCTTTGGTCTACTTGTTCCCTTTCTACTGCAAAAAAAGTTTGTGCTTGAATGCCCCGTTTTTGTAATAATGCTAAAAAATGCCCTTCTCCCTTTATTTTATGAGGAAATAATCTTGCACAGCCTTCTTTTCCTATTTCAAAACCCCATTTTTGTGAAATCGGTACAAGTGTAAACTCTTTATGCGATTGCAAAAACTGTTGTATCATTTTTTCATTTTCTTCTGGCGAAAAAGTGCAAGTAGAATATAATAACATACCATCTGTTTTTAGCATCATTGCTGCATGGTTTAATATTTCCTTTTGCTGCTTCATACAAAAACTTATCAATGTATGATTCCACTTTTTTATCATATCATTGTCTTTTCGAAACATTCCTTCTCCAGAACAAGGTGCGTCGATTAATATTTTATCAAAATAATTTTGAAAATAGTTAGAAAGTTTTTGTGGTGTTTCACTCATGACAATACTATTACAAATTCCAAAAAGTTCTATATTTTTTAAAAGTGCTTTTGTTCTACCTGCGCTAATATCATTGGATACCAATACCCCTGTTTGACATAATCTTGCACCTAATTGGGTACTTTTTCCGCCTGGTGCAGCACAAATGTCTAATACAGCATCATTTTTTTCGATTGGCAGCACAGAAGCTGGAGCCATTGCACTTGGCTCTTGTATATAATATAAACCTGCATAATAATAGGGATGTTTTGCCGGACGTTCTTGCTCCTCATAATAAAATCCATCTTCACACCATGCTACAGATTCTGTAGCAAAAAGTGCCTTATATTGTTCTTTGCTCCATTTTAAGGAATTGATACGCAATCCAGCATAACTTTTTTGCGCAAAAGAATCTAAATATTGTTGAAATTCCTTTTCTCCTAACAGATTTTTCATTTTTTCCAGATATTCCTGCGGTAAATTCATGTTTTTGTCACCTGTTCTTTTATTTTTATTCCATCATATAAGAAAATAAATAGAATTACAATTCTTTTTTCTTTACAAAGCGCATTTTTTTCTATACTATAGAAATCAAAAATCTTAATTGCCTTAAAACATTTTTAACATTAAAAAGGAGTGATATATATGCCAAAACAAAACTGGAAACCGGGTACTGTTCTTTATCCTGTTCCTGTTGTTATGGTGTCCTGTGGCAGCATGGACGGCGAAAAAAATATTATTACGGTTGCTTGGACAGGTACCATTAACAGCGACCCCGCTATGACCTATATTTCCTTACGCCCTTCCCGCCACTCTTATGACATTATCAAACAATCCAAAGAATTTGTCATTAACTTGGTGACAAAAAAACTCACTTATGCCTGTGATTACTGTGGTGTTAAAAGCGGAAAAGAAATTGATAAATTTAAAGAAATGCATTTAACGGCTGTCAAAGGTGCAAAAGTTTCTGCGCCGATTATTTATGAAAGTCCTATTAATATTGAATGTCATGTCAAGGATATTATACCACTTGGCACACATGATATGTTTTTAGGGGAAGTTGTCAATGTTTCTGTGAGTGACACATATTTAGATAAAAATGGAAAATTTCATTTTAATAAAACAAATCCTATTTGTTATTCTCATGGCTGCTATTATGCCTTAGGAGAAAAATTAGGTAGTTTTGGCTACTCTGTCAAAAAGAAAAAAACAGGAAAAAAGAAATAAAAAGGAGATTTTTTATGATAGAAAGAATGGTACTTTTCTAGGTATGGAGTAAATACATTTTGTAAATCTAAAACCCATATCAGGGAAAGGATATGAACAAAATACAGCAAGAGATTTTTTGTTGGGAAACAGAACAAGAAAAAAAAATTTTTAAAAAAATGTATGCAAAAAAATTAAACAGAGGAAATCCCAGAACAAAAGCCTTTCAAGATTTCCGCCACCATCGTTTAACAGGACATTGGTTTAAAAAAGAAACAAAATACATTCGTAAACTAACAAACAGAAAATTTCGCAGAACATTAAAACAAAAGCTATATCATGAGGCATATTATAAACCTAGAAACAGAGATTATAAAACTTATGGATGGCTTACCTGGTAACATAAAAAGGCTACTGTATTATTGCAGCAGCCTTTTTTTATACTATTATTTTAATTTTAACCAGTTTGCAATGACAATTTTTTGCACTTCTGAAGTACCTTCATAAATTTCAGTGATTTTAGCATCACGCATCATTCTTTCAATCGGATACTCTCTTGTATAACCATATCCACCAAATAACTGCAAGCATCTTCTTGTTACATCACTTGCGGTACTACCTGCCAAATATTTTGCCATAGAAGATAAATGGCTATATGGTCTATGTGCATCCTTTTCGCAAGCTGCTTCGTATACCAATAATTTTACTGCTTCTACTTTTGCAGCCATGTCTGCTAATTCAAACTGTGTATTTTGGAACTGACCAATTTTTCTGCCAAATTGTTTTCTTTCTAATACATATTTTACACATTCGTCTATTGCACCTTCCGAGATACCCAGTGCTTGGGAAGCGATTCCAATACGACCTGCATCTAAAGTTTGCATTGCAATTTTAAAGCCCTGTCCTTCTTTTCCTAAAATATTTTCTTTTGGAATACGACAATTTTCAAATACTAACTCGCAAGTTGCAGAGCCTCTAATACCCATTTTTCTTTCTTTTTTACCAAAGGAAAAACCTGGTGTACCTTTTTCCACAATAAAAGCAGAAATTCCTCTTGTACCTTTTGATACATCTGTCATAGCAACAACAACATAAGTATCTGCATATTCTCCATTTGTAATAAAGATTTTTGTACCATTTAAAACATATTCATCACCATCTAATACTGCTTTTGTCTGCTGCATTGATGCATCTGTACCAGCACTTGGCTCTGTCAAACCAAAAGCGCCCAATTTTTCGCCTTTTGCCAAAGGTACCAGATATTTCTTTTTTTGTTCTTCTGTACCAAATTGGAAAATTGGCTGACAGCACAAAGAGGTATGTGCAGAAACAATAACAGCGGTAGTTGCACAAACTTTTCCCAATTCTTCCACTGCCATAGAATATGCTAAATTATCTGCACCAGAACCGCCATACTCTTTTGGAAAAGGGATTCCCATAAAACCATATTTTGCTAATTTTTTTACTGTTTCTACTGGAAAACGTTCTTGCTCATCTAATTCCTCTGCTAAAGGTTTCACTTCTTCTTCTGCAAATTTTCTGTACAAATCTCTTAATAATAAATGTCTTTTTGATAAACTAAATTCCATAAAACTGTCCTCCTTCGACAAACAAACAATTTTTGCAATCTTATTTTTGCAAAAATAACAAATCAGAAAACGATATTCTATTTATAAATACAGAAAATCGCCCTATTGTGAATCTATTCACATTATACATGATTTACACAAAAATTGCTATAGTGTTTTGAAAAAAATGCAATAAAATTTAAAATAAAATTGACAATATTTATAAAAAATTACCGAATAACAGTATTTATTTTAGAATGTTTTTGTTATTTTTAAGTTCTCCTGTAAAAATCGGTTGATATACCAATTTGCCACCAATACGCACACTTTCAAACAATGTAATACAATCTACTATCATTTCCTTTTGTTCTACAAGCACAGATTTTTGTATTTGTGCAAAAGAATGATATGGAATTGCTTCTCTTGCTAAGGTAATATGGGGACTTAATTTTCTTTTTTCCCTTGCAAAACCTTGCCTATTTAAATTTTTTTCTAGGCTTTCAAATAAGCGAAATAAGGCATTATTTTTTTCTGTTCCAACCCATATAATCCCTTTTTCTCCCCTTTGAAAAACACCAAGCTGATGCAGGTTTCCTATAAATTTTCTGTTTTGTAAAGCTGTTTCATATACTGCTTGCTTTAAGTCATCCAATTCTGCTGTTGTTGTTTCGCCCAAAAAATGCAAGGTCATATGAAAATTATCTTTTTCTGTAAAATTTCCTTTTTTACACATTTGTGCACATTGCTGTTGTATTTGAAATAATGTTTCTTTTACATCTTGTTTGACAGGGATTCCTATAAATGTCCTCATTACTTCCTCCATTATGTTTAGTGAAAAAGGCTTTTAGTTTAAACTAAAAGCCTTAAAACCTTGGGAACTTTGTTCTCCATTTCATTCTGGTCGGTGCAGAACAAACGTCCACCGGGCGTTTTGCAACCCAAACCCTTACAAGCTTTTTGAAAAAAGCTTGACCAAAAATTTTACCTCTTACACACAGAACAAAATATATTTTTGACCATTGGTGTTCTGTTGTCATTCAACTAAAACAGCCATTCAACTTTAACTCACGGCTGCAAAACACTAGTTTTGCTCAAAAGTTCTTTGCTTACTTTCTTTCAAGAAAGTAAGGTTAAAGCTGTTTCTACCACTTTTTCTACTGTAAAACCAAAGTCCTTGAATAAAGTTCCGGCTGGAGCAGATTCTCCAAAATGGTCAATCGTAATTGTTGCACCATCTAAACCAACATATTTATGCCAGCCAAAAGAAGATGCTGCTTCTACTACAACTCTTTTTCTTACAGCATTTGGTAATACACTTTCTTTATATTCTATAGATTGTTCTTCAAACAACTCAAAGCTTGGCATACTAATGACTCTAGCCTTGATTCCTTTTTTTGCTAATTCATCATAAGCTTTATAAATCAATTCTACCTCTGAACCACTTGCCATAAGCAACACATCAGGTGTTCCTTCACAATCTCTTAAAATATAAGCACCTTTTAAGGCTTCTTTTCCTGTACCATCTAACAATGGTAAATTTTGTCTTGTCAATATCAATGCTGTTGGGGAAGTTGTCCGAAGAAGTCCTGCTAACCAACCTGCTGCTGTTTCTCTTGTGTCGCAAGGACGGAATACAGTATAATTTGGCATACTTCTTAATGCTGCTAAATGTTCCACCGGCTGGTGTGTTGGGCCATCTTCTCCAACTCCAATGCTATCATGAGTCATAATGCTGATGACAGGTAATTTCATCAGCGCAGACATTCTTAAACCAGATTTCATATAATCACTAAATACAAAAAAGCCTGCAATATAAGGTCTTAAGCCACCATGCGCTGCCATTGCATTTGCCATTGCTGTCATGGCAAATTCTCTGATGCCAAAATGAAGATTGGAACCAGCTGGATTTTGCGCAGAATAATATTCTCTGTCTTTCATTACAGATTTATTAGAAGGTGCTAAATCGGCAGATCCACCAATTAAATTTGGAATTACCTTTGACAGTTTTTGCAATACCTTTTCAGAGGAAGCTCTGGTTGCAATATCACCTTCATAAGTCCAATACTCTGCATCGTTTAATAAATCCACTGGTAATGTATCACTATGCCAAATATCCCATTCTTTTGCTAATTCTGGATTTGCTTTTCTATAGTTTGCAAATAATTCATTCCATTGTTGTTCTTTTTTGGCAAACTCTGCTTTTAATGTTTCCATATGTGCAGCAACTTCTTTTGGAACTGCAAATGCTTCTGTTTCTGTCCAGCCAAGTGCTTGCTTCATTGCTTTAATTTCTTCTTCTCCTAAAGGTTCGCCATGTGCAGAAGCCTTTCCTTGTTTATTAGGTGCGCCATAACCGATTACAGTATCTATTTTAATAATAGAAGGTTTTGTTTTTTCTGCCTTTGCAAATTCGATTGCTTTTGCAATCGTGTTAATATCCGTACCATCCACTACTTCTTGAATATGCCAACCATAGGCTTCAAAACGTTTTAATACATCTTCTGTAAAAGCAATTTCTGTATTACCTTCTATGGTGATGTTATTGGAATCATAAAGCAATATCAATTTTCCCAGTCCCATGGTAGCAGCCAAAGAAGCAGCTTCCGCAGAAACACCTTCCATTAAACAACCATCTCCACAAAGTACAAAAGTATAATGGTCTACTATTTGATATTCTGCTGTATTAAATTTTGCTGCTAGATGTTTTTCTGCCAAAGCAAAACCAACTGCATTTGCAATACCTTGTCCCAAAGGTCCTGTTGTAATTTCAACCCCTTTCGTCAATTTATATTCTGGGTGTCCTGGTGTCAAAGAACCTTTTTGACGAAATTGTTTTAAATCCTCTATACTTAAACCATAGCCAAACAAATGCAGCAAAGAATACAACATTGCAGAGCCATGTCCTGCTGATAATACAAATCTATCTCTATCTACCCAGTCTGGATTAGCTGGATTATGTTTCATTTGTTTTGCCCAAAGAGTATAGGCTGCTGGTGCAGCACCCAAAGGTAACCCAGGATGACCACTATTTGCTTTTTGGATTGCTTCTGCAGAAAGAAAACGAATTGTATTAACGGCTAATTGTTCTATTTCACTCATTCAAAAATTCCTCCTAAATTTTATTTTCTATTTATTTTTTAGGTACGGTTTCCCAATCTTTTAAAAATCTTTCAATTCCAATATCTGTTAATGGATGTTTTGCCATTTGTACAATTACATTATAAGGAATGGTTGCAATATGGCAGCCTATTCTTGCTGCATTAATAACATGGAGTGGATTACGAATACTTGCTGCAATAATTTCAGTGGAAATGCCATGAACAGCAAAAATATCTACAATTTCTTCAATCAAGTTCATACCTTCTGTACCAATATCATCTACTCTGCCAAGGAAAGGACTGACATATGTTGCGCCTGCTCTTGCTGCAAGAAGTGCTTGTGTTGCAGAAAAAATCAAAGTAACATTTGTTTTAATGCCTTCTGCTGTTAATATTTTTACTGCCTTTAAACCTTCCAAGGTCATAGGAATTTTAATGACAATGTTTTTATGAATTTTTACAAGTTCTCTTGCTTCCTTTACCATACCCTCATGTTCCAAGCTAATGACTTCTGCACTGATAGGGCCGTCTACAATGGTTGTAATTTCTTTTACTACTTCTACAAAATCTCTACCTTCTTTTGCAATCAAAGAAGGATTTGTTGTTACACCACAAATTACTCCTAAATCATTTGCTTCTCTAATATGTTCCACATTTGCAGTATCAATAAAAATTTTCATAATGCCTCTTCCTTTCTTTGTTCCACCATAGATAACTTGTTTCCTATTGTTTATTTTATAGCAAATAAACAATAAAATCAATGATAAAATTAGATTATTTGTAAAAAGGCAATCTGTCTGTATGTTATAAATGCATAAATTGCATAAAAAAAGACAGCTATTTTCGTGATGAAAAAAAAGAAAAATCGTGACAAAAATTTTATCGTTTAAAAAAAAGAAAATTAAAACAAAGGGACGGAAACCACTCCCTCCCTTTGCAATAAAATGTTATTTATTCTTTTTTAAAATTTCTTGATAAGCTGGCGACATTTCTCTTAATTTTGCAATAATCGCTGGCAATTCCTGCAACACAATCTCAACTTCTTTTTCTGTATTATCATGTTCTAATGTCATGCGTAAAGAACCATGTGCTTTTTCGTGCGACAAACCAATTGCTAACAACACATGGGAAGGGTCAGAAGAACCTGCACTACAAGCAGAACCACTGGAAGCAGCAATTCCTTTACTATCTAATAATAGCAACATAGATTCTCCTTCTATAAAGTCAAAAGAAAAATTGCAGTTTCCGGGTAATCTATCTTTAGGGTGTCCATTTAGCTTACTATAAGGCACTTTTTCCAAAATACCATTTATCAATTTATCTCTTAAAAAAATCAAATACTCCGTATTTTTTTCCATTTCTTCATTTGCTAATTCTATCGCTTTTCCCAATCCTACAATGCCTGCAATATTTTCTGTACCTGCACGTTTTCTTTTTTCTTGCGCACCGCCATGAATCAAAGGATGGATTGTAACCCCTTTTTTAATATAAATTGCACCAATGCCTTTTGGCGCACATAATTTATGTCCAGACAAAGAAAGTAAATCAATATTCATTTCCTTGACATCAATTTTAACATGCCCTACTGCCTGAACTGCATCTGTATGAAAATAAATTCCATGTTCTTTTGCAATCGCACCAATCTCTTTTATCGGTTGTATGGTGCCAATTTCATTATTTGCAAACATAACTGAAATTAAAATAGTATCCTTACGGATTGCCTTTTTTAGTTCTTCTAAACTGATTTTTCCATATTCATCTACAGATAAATACGTAATTTCAAAACCTCTTTTTTGCAAATATTCGCAGGTGTGCAAAATGGCATGATGTTCTATTTTGGTTGTAATAATATGTTTTCCCTTTGTTTCCATGGCTTCTGCAATTCCTTTTAGTGCCATGTTATCACTTTCTGAACCGCCTGCTGTAAAATAAATCTCCTCTGTATCTGCATTTAATGCTTTTGCTACTTGTTCTCTTGCTTTTTCCAATGCCTTTTTACTTTTCCTTGCAATCGTGTATACACTAGAAGCATTTCCATAACTTTGCATAAAGTAAGGCAATATTTCCTCATAGACTTCTTTTCTGACTGCTGTTGTGGCTGCATTATCAAAATATATTTTGGTTTCCATAAAAACACTCCTTTTATTTTCTATTTTTAATTACCATTTTTTTCAAAAAAACGCCAAAATTCTAAAAAAACTTATAAAATCTTCCCTTTTTCTTCGCGATTTGTATTAATTTAAAATTTTTTTCACAAAAATTATGACATCATATTCCCGTATAATTATTTTCAAAATATAATAAATAATCAAGATTGAAATATGAGTAAATATTTTTTCTGGAATGTATAATACTATATTATGCAATAGAATCTTAAGAGGTGATATGCATGCAATTTAAAGACCGATTAAAAATGTTAAGAAAAGAAAAAAAATTAACACAGGTTCGTTTGGGTAAAATGTTAAACTATGGCTATACTGCTATAGCTAACTATGAATCAGGAAGAAATAATCCTTCTATTGAAGATTTGAAAAAAATCGCATCAATTTTTAATGTTTCTATGGATTATCTTTTAGGTGTCAATGATATTCGTTACCCTTATATCAGAGATGATAACTCCAACGAGTTTAACGAGGTTCGCCGTCATTATGCGAATTTATCCCCTAAAAAAATTCAAGAACTTCTTTTCTTTATGGAATGGTTAGAAGCTCGCCCAGAAGAAGCAGCAGAAGTTGAACAACCTGCTCAACCAAAACCATTTCTACATGTAGCAGAAGATATTTCATCCTATACAACTTCTTCAGAAGAAGAAAAAAAAGAAGAATAAACAAAAAAGACAATACTTTTTCGGTATTGTCTTTTTGTTTTCTATTTTAGTGCATTGGCTTGTTCTTTTAATTCCTTTGCAGCTATCCAAGTTGTTTCTGTTATTTTTACTCCACCAATTAAGCGGGCAATTTCTGAAACAGATTTTTCTTTATCCAAAGCAGTTACTGTTGTAATGGTTTTTTGTTCTTCACTATTTTTTTCAATTAAAAGGTGATGGTCTGCCATTGCTGCAATTTGAGGTAAATGCGTAATACAAATAATTTGGTGGGTTTTTGCAATAAATGCCATTTTTTCCGCTACTTTTTGCGCTGTCCTACCACTCACTCCTGTATCAATTTCATCAAATATGAACACTTCAATATTATCTGCTTTTGCTAAAACTGTTTTTAATGCCAACATAACACGTGACATTTCACCACCAGATGCAATTTTGGTTAAAGGTTTTAATTCTTCTCCGGCATTTGCAGAAATTAAAAATTCTACTTTATCTTTTCCGTTATGGGTCATTTCTTTTTTATCTTCTATGGAAATCATAAACCTACCATATTTCATTTCTAAATCCCATAACTGTCTTTCAATTTCTTTTTGAATTTCTTGCGCTTTTTTCTTTCTAATGTTACTCAAATTTTCTGCTTTTTGGAACAATTCTTGTTCTATCTTTTTCTTTTTTTGATTTAACTGTTGTACCATTTCCTCACTATTAGATAAAAAATCTAGTTCTTCTGTTGCATCTTGATAAAATTGCAAAATTTCTTTGACACTATTTCCATATTTCTTTTTTAAATGATAAATTAACTGTATTCTTTCTTCTATATTTTCCAGTTCTTCCGGTTCTTCTAAAATGGTATCACTATAATGTTTTAAATCTCTGACAGCATCATCTAGCTGTGCATAAACAGAAGATAATGCTTCATAAATAGGAGTTACTTTTTCATCATATTTTGTTAAGTCTGCAATGTCCTGTAATGCCTTAGAAAGTTGGTCAATCGAAGAAGATTGGATTTCCGTTCCGTGATATAGCAAACACAAGCTATTTTCTGTTAAATTTTTAATTTTTTCTGCATTGATAAGTCTTTTTTTAGTTTCTAATAGTTCTTCTTCTTCTGCCGCACGGAGTTTTGCTTGTGCAATTTCTTCCACCTGAAATTGTAACAAGTCAATTTTTCTTGCTCTTTGCTGTTCATCGCCTAACAATTTTTCCAAGTTTTTTTGAAGTTCCTTATATGTTTTATAAGTAACTTCAAAATCTTGTTTTGCTTGTTCTAATTCTTTGCCACAAAAACGGTCAAGAATTTGAATATGTTTTGCAGTATTGAGCAAAGACTGATGATTATGTTGCCCATGAATATCTAGCAACCCTTCTGCACACTCTTTCATCATGCCTACTGTCACAATGTTACCATTGATACGGCAAATGGTTTTTCCAGACTGATTCATAGTTCTTGTTAAAAGTATGGCACCATCTTCTTCTATAGAAATTCCATTTTCTTCTAATCTTTTAAAAATGCTTTTATCTTTTACGCTAAAAACAGCCTCAACCAGTGCCATTTTTTCGCCTTTTCTTAAAAAATTACTACTCGTTCTTTCTCCTAATGCAAAATTAAGGGAATCAATTACCATTGATTTCCCTGCACCAGTTTCTCCAGAAATAATATTTAATCCATTTTGAAAATCAATTTCACTCTCTGTAATTAACGCTACGTTTTTAATATGCAAATGTTCTAGCATCTTATTTTTCTCCTACCATTTACTTTAAAACCTTACAAGCTTTTTGAAAAAAGCTTGACCAAAAACTTTATCTTTTACATACAGAACAATTTCTAAATTTTTTTCCGCTAGTGCTCCGTTGTCGTTCATCTACAACAACCACTTCACTCCAACACACAGCAGCGAAATGTTAGTTTCGCACAAAAGT
>CAJUKL010000013.1 GCA_910587195.1 uncultured Clostridia bacterium
TTACTCTCCTAAAATAAATAGTATCATTTTAGTATCATAAGCTATTTTTATCCTTTAAAAAGTCAGTGTTTATGCGACTTCTTGGACTTGTTGACATTATTCCCACTCAATAATAGATTATGAATTACCAAAAGTAAATACGATAGAAGAATTATGCCAATATGTCAGGGTTGTACAGGTCTATATTTCAAGTGAATGTTATGAGGTAAGACTGCAATTTTTGTATTCTCCGATGGATACTATAATTCATGGACACTTAAATGATAATAGTAAATCAGAAATGGGTATCAAATTAGCAAATGATTTAATTGGTGTGAATACTATAATAGAAACAGAATAAGCAAAATAACCCTTTTTCCTTTTTTTAAATTACTAGTTTACAAAAAAAATTTATTAACAAAACTGAAAGCCCTAGCAATAAACTAGGGCTTTGTTTTATACTAATTCAATGATAACTTCAGGAGCACCATCGCCTTTTCTCATACCAATTTTAATAATTCTGGTATAGCCACCTTTACGGTCAGCATATTTTGGAGCGATTTCGTCAAAAAGTTTTGCAGCCATATCCACTTTTTTGGTCAAGCTTCTTCTTTTTTTGCCATCTTTTGGTACTTCTGTCACAGGATAGAGTACACTTAAAATTTGACGTCTTGCATTTAATCTGGATGCTTTATCTTTTTTGATTGTTTTTTTCTTTTCTTCATAAACGGTTACTTTTTTACCATTTACAATTTCTTTGACACGTTTTCCGTTGGCATCTTTTTTTGCAACTTTTGCCATCACTTCAACTTCTTCAAAGTTATCTTTTTCTTTAACTGCCAAAGTAATCAATTTTTCTGCAATTCTTCTAATTTCTTTTGCTCTTGTTTCTGTTGTTTTGATTTTACCATGATACAATAAATTTGTTACTTGGTTTCTCAAAAGCGCTTTTCTTTGTGATGATGTGCGTCCAAGTTTTCTATAACCAGATGCGTGCATAATCTGTATCCTCCTTGTTCATCGCCTGCAAAACTGAACCCGAAAAAGCTGCTCTTTGGTCTTACGTTTTTTCGTAATTTTGCAGAAATAATCATTATTCGTCACCCGGACGTAAAGCCAAGCCCAATTCTGCCATTTTGTTCAGAACTTCTTCCAAAGACTTGCGTCCCAGATTTCTCACTTTCATCATTTCTTCTTCTGTTTTGTTTGCCAAATCTTCCACATTGTTAATACCAGCACGTTTTAAGCAGTTATAAGAACGTACAGAAAGGTCAAGTTCTTCAATACTCATTTCAAGCACTTTTTCCTTTTTGCCTTCTTCTTTTTCCACCATAATCTCGGTATTTTTTGCATTATCAGACAAATCAATAAACAGATTTAGATGTTCATTTAATATTTTTGCGCCATAACTTACTGCATCATCTGGCGCAATCGTTCCATTGGTCCAAACTTCTAATGTCAACTTATCATAGTCAGTAATCTGACCAACACGGGTATTTTCCACCAAAAAATTGACTCTTGTAACCGGTGTAAAAATACTGTCAACAGGAAGCATACCAATAGGCTGGTCATCTTTTTTATTTTTGTCACTGCCAATATAACCACGTCCTTTGTTTATGGTAATTTCCATAGAAAGACGTGTATTTGCGCCACCGCTCAATGTTGCAATGTGATGGTCGGGATTCATAATTTCAATATCACTGTCTGCTTTTAAATCAGCACCAGTCACTTCCCCTTCGCCTTCCACATCAATATAAGCAATTTTAGGTTCTGTGCCTTCACTGCCATTTTTAATGGCAAGACCTTTTAAATTTAGTATAATTTCTGTCACATCTTCCTTGACTCCAGGAATCACACTAAATTCATGAAGCACACCATCAATTTTTACATTACTTACGGCTGCACCGGGTAGAGAAGAAAGTAAAATTCTTCTTAGGGAATTGCCTAAAGTTGTACCATAACCTCTTTCCAAAGGCTCTACTACAAATTTACCATATGTTCCATCTGATGACATCTTAGCAATTTCAATGCGAGGTTTCTCAAATTCAAACACTCATGCAAACCTCCCTTTTTTATGATAGTTTGCCGCAGAAAAAAACTGCGGCAGAATGATATTGTTATCCTTTTATTATTTGGAGTACAACTCAACGATAAGTGTTTCTTCTACTGGTACATCAATTTGTGCTCTTTGAGGTTTAGACAAAACAGTACCACTCAAAGCGTCATGGTTTGCAGACAACCATTCAGGAACAATTCTTGCGTTGGTTACTTCCAACACATCTTTATATCTTTGCATAGATTTATATTTTTCTTTAATTTCGATGGTATCACCCACTTTTACTTGATAAGATGGAATATCAACTGGTTTTCCATTTACAAGCACATGTTTGTGGCGCACAATCTGTCTGGATTCTTTTCTTGTTCTGCCATAGCCCAAGCGGAACATAACATTGTCCAGTCTTAACTCCAAAATCATAAGCAAGTTTTCACCAGGGATACCTTCTTTTTTTGCAATTTGTTCTGCTTTTGCATAGTATCCTCTAAATTGTTTTTCCAACACACCATAAATAAATTTTGCTTTTTGTTTTTCTCTTAACTGCAATCCATACTCGCTCATTTTTTTGCCAGCTCTTGGATTTTGCTTTTTAGATTTTTTATCAATTCCTAAAAAGATAGGGTCTAAATTTAAAGACCGACATCTTTTTAAAACGGGAACTCTATCTCTTGCCATTTTTCAATCCCTCCTGTTAGATTTTTTAAACTCTTCTGCGTTTTGGTGGTCTACAACCATTGTGTGGCACAGGTGTCACATCTTTGATAAGGGTTACATCAAGACCAGCAGCCTGCAAAGCACGGATTGCAGCTTCACGTCCAGAACCAGGGCCTTTTACAAAAACCTCTACTGTTTTCAAACCATAATCGGAAGCAGCTTTTGCGGCAGTATCTGCTGCCTGCTGTGCAGCATATGGAGTAGATTTTCTGGAGCCTCTAAAACCTAACTGTCCTGCACTTGCCCAAGAAAGCGCATTTCCTGCGGCATCTGTTATTGTAACGATAGTATTATTAAAAGTAGACTGAATATGTGCTTGACCACGTTCTACCCGTCTTTTGTCACGGCGTCTACGAGTTGTTGTCTTTTTCACTGTCTTTTTAGCCATTTTTCATCCAAACCTCCCTTTATTTCTTCTTATTTGCAACTGTTTTTCTTGGACCTTTTCTTGTTCTTGCATTTGTTTTTGTTTTCTGTCCTCTTACTGGAAGGCCTTTTCTGTGACGAATCCCTCTGTAGCAGCCAATTTCAATCAAACGTTTAATGTTTAAAGCAATTTCACGTCTTAAATCACCTTCTACTTTTTGAGAATGGTCAATTACTTCTCTGATACGGGATACTTCTTCATCTGTCAAATCTCTTACTCTAGTATCTGGATTTATCCCTGCCTCTTTTAAAATTCTGTTTGCACTTGGACGTCCGATACCATATACATATGTTAAGCCAATTTCAACGCGTTTTTCTCTTGGTAAGTCTACACCAGCAATACGTGCCATGTATCAATTACACCTCCTAAATTTCTATCCTACGATTCTACTAATTTTTTCATAATGTTGGGTATTACAAATAGGGAAAATAGCCCGTCTGCTATCAGCTGCCCCCACTTTTAACTGTATACACCTTCAAAATGATTGACGGATTCTCTCTCCGGTCTGGTAAGGACTGTTCACCCCTCCATCACCATACAACAAATGTCAGCCTTGTTTTTGTTTATGTTTTGGATTTTCACAAATGACCATTACACGACCTTTTCTTTTAATAATTCTACATTTTTCACACATCGGTTTTACGGATGGTCTTACTTTCATTGTGAGTCACTCCTTCCTTATTTTGCTCTCCATATAATTCTGCCTTTACTCAAATCATAAGGGGACATTTCTACTAATACTTTATCACCTGGTAAAATTCGGATAAAGTTCATGCGAAGTTTACCGGAAATATGTGCCAATATTTGATGGCCATTTTCTAACTCTACCTGAAACATTGCGTTTGGTAATTTTTCCAATACAGTTCCTTCTACTTCAATTACGTCATCTTTAGACAAACCTAGAAACCTCCTTTTTTATATTCTCTCAAAACTTTTACAATATCAGCATTTAACAGATAGCTTTTTTGATTAAGTTTTTGCTGTAAAGAGTGGCTAATAAACTTTGTCGGCTGTATATGGTTTCTTTTTTTTCGTTTTGGTTTTTCTAAGCTGCGGTTTTTTCCGTCTACCAGATAAACATATTCCCCTTCTACGGACAAAATTACAAAAATTCCACCTTTGTCATGTCCGCTTTTTGAATAAACAATCTGCCCGACTTCATAAGTCACTATCATCACCCCTTACGGCAGTAATGTGAGAATTTCTGGTTCTCCATTCGTAATCACTACTGTATTTTCATAATGTGCTGCATAAAGACCATCTTTTGTTACAGCCGTCCAGCCATCTTTTAATACTTTTAACTGATAAGAACCCATATTCACCATAGGCTCTATGGCAAGAACCATGCCTTGTTTTAACGTCACGCCTTTCCGTTGTTCCTTGTAGTTTGCAACAGATGGGTCTTCATGTAACTTTCTGCCAATCCCATGCCCTACATAATCCCGCACAACGGAAAAACCATTTTTTTCTACATATTTTTGAATCGCCGTGCCAATCTCATTCAGGCGACACCCTTGTCGCGCATATTGTATTCCCTCAAAAAAACTTTGTTTCGTAACATCAATTAGCTTTTGTGCCCCTGGAGCGATTTCCCCAACTGCATACGTTCTTGCAGCATCTCCATGAAATCCGCCAATATAGCTTCCCATATCAATGCTAATAATGTCACCCTGTTTTAGTTTTCTATCACTTGGAATACCATGAACAATTTCATCATTTACAGAGGTACAAATAGAACCCGGAAACCCTCCATACCCTTTAAAAGAAGGAATTGCGCCTTGACTGCGAATATAATCTTCTGCAATGGCATCCAACTGTTTTGTTGTCACTCCCACTTTTATTTCCCTTTTGAGTATTTCGTCTAGTCTAGCAAGGATTGCACCTGCCACTTTCATTTTTTCAATTTGTTCCTGTGTTTTAATATGAATTGCCATGTTTTTACGCCTCTAACTCTGCAATAATTGCTTTTGAAACTTCTTCAACCCCCAGCATACCATCCACTTCAAACAATATGCCTTGTTTTTTATAATATTCTACCAATGGTTCTGACTGTTCATGGAATGTTGCAAGACGAGCTTTTCCTGCTTCCAAGGTGTCATCTTTTCTTTGCGTCAGAGCTTCGCCACATACATCACAAATGCCTGCTTTTTTAGATGGAAGTGATATTTTATTATAAGAAGCACCACATTTTGGGCAAGTTTCTCTTGCTGTAATTCTTTCCAACATCACATCATCTGGTGCATTGATATAAACAACCTTATCCAATTTCACCATTTCATCTAGCTTTTGCGCCTGTACTGTGGTGCGAGGAAAACCGTCTAAGATAAAACCATTTTTGCAGTCCTCTTGTTTAATTCTTTCTTTTACAATCGAAATAATTAAATCATCTGGTACCAAACCACCACTTGCCATAATACTTTTTGCTTGATTTCCTAAATCAGTTCCGCGACTCACTTCTTCTCTGAGCATATCGCCAGTAGAGATATATGCCAAATGGAAACGGTCTATCAATTTTCTTGCTTGTGTTCCTTTGCCTGCTGCTGGTGCGCCAATCAATACTAATTTCATGCGGTTTTCTCTCCTTTCTATACCAACCTTTTAGAAATGCACCAGCATTTCCAAAAGGTCAAAACATCAATGTCCTAAAAATCCTTTGTAATGTCTCATTAATAACTGAGATTCCAAAGCCTTTACAATATCTAAAGCAACGCCAACCACAATGATTAAAGTAGTACCACCAAAGCCAACATTCACTTTAAATATCCACTGCATCACCACAGGAACCATTGCTAAAATGGCATAACAAACTGCTCCCACCAATGTGATACGGCTCACTACTCTTGTAATATAGTCGCTTGTTGGTTGTCCCGGTCTAATACCTGGAATAAATCCGCCGCTTTTTTTCATGTTTACTGCAATTTGATTTGGATTAATCACAATAGAAGTATAAAAATAGGTAAACACAATAATCAATACTACATATAAACATGCGCCAACCGGATTTGTCATACGGAGTGTTTCGATTATCTTTGTAAACGTTTCACCCTTATTGGGCACAAACTGACCAATCTGTTCTGGAAACTGTAACAAAGAAATCGCGAAAATGATAGAAATTACACCAGAAGTATTTACTTTAATTGGCATAAAGGTACTTCTTCCACCAATCTGTTTTCTTCCTGCCATTTTTGCAGAATACTGTACTGGAAGCCTTCTTTCTCCGTCATTCAAATATACAATAAATACCAACACGATTAAAAGAACCACAAGGATACCTGCCACTGTTCCAACGCCTTTCGCGCCAGAGCCAGCCGCCATATCATACATACTTTTTGCAGCAACCGGCAAACTGGAAACAATGTTAATAAAGATAATCATAGAAGAACCATTTCCAATTCCTTTTGCTGTAATTTGTTCCGCCAACCACATAATAAAGGTAGAACCAGCAATCAGTGTTATGACAGAACTAGCATAGAGTAAAGTGCTGTTTTCAAGAAACAAACTTCTATAGCTATATGTTACACCACACCCCTGTAATAATGCAAGCAGAACTGTTAAATATCTGCTATAAGATTGTACTTTTTTTCGTCCTTCTTCTCCCTCTTTTGACATTTGCTCCAACTTTGGAATAGCAATTGTCAACAACTGCATGATGATAGAGGAGGTAATATAGGGACCAATTCCCATTGCAAAGATAGACCATTGCGAATTTGCACCTCCGGCAATCATGCTGTAAAGTGTTCCGATTCCCGCCGCTTGTTGTGCTTCTTTTACTCCAACTACGTCAATACCAGGAATTGCAATAATGGTTCCCAAACGAACAATCGCAAATATCATTAACGTATAAAGTATTTTACTGCGGATTTCTTTTACTTTCCAAGCGTTGATGAAAACGTTAAACAATTCAAATCACCTCTGCTTTTCCGCCGGCTGCTTCAATTTTTTCGACAGCGGATTTGCTGAACTGCTGTACTTTAATTGTAAGTTTTTTGTCAAGCTCTCCAACACCAAGAATTTTTACACCATCTTTTGGATTGCTGATTAAACCAACCGCTTTTAAAGCATCAATATCTATTACTGCATCACTTTTAAATCTTTCATTTAATAAACCGACATTCACTGTAACGATTTCTTTAGAGTTTCTGCATTTGAAGCCTCTTTTAGGAAGTCTTCTATATAAAGGCATTTGTCCGCCTTCAAAACCTGCTTTTCCGCCAGAACCAGAACGAGCGCCCTGTCCTTTATGACCTCTGCCTGCTGTTTTACCATTTCCTGAAGCATGACCTCTGCCTTTTCTCCATTTATTTTTTTTGGAGCCTTCTGCAGCTTGTAATTCGCTTAAGTTCATTTCGGCACCTCCTTTTTGATTATACTTCTTCCACTTTCACAAGATGACTCACTTGTTCCACCATACCACGTATTGCTACATTGTCTTGATGGATTTTACTGCTGTGGAGTTTTTTTAAGCCCAAAGCCTGCACTGTTTTTTTGTGCTTTGGAATTGCTCCGATTGTTGATTTCACTAATGTGATTTTAATTTCAGCCACCGTTTTTCCCTCCTTAGCCTAAGAGTTCTTCTACTGTCACGCCACGAAGTTTTGCAACAGCTTCTGGTGTTGTTACTCTGGATAAGCCTTCAATTGTTGCGCTAACAACATTACGTTTGTTATTAGAACCTAATGATTTTGTTCTGATGTTACGGATTCCAGCCAATTCCAAAACTGCACGAGCAGGGCCTCCCGCAATAATACCAGTACCTTCTGCTGCTGGCATAAGCAACACACTTGCGCTGCCAAATTTACCAGTTGTTCCATGATAAATACTGTCTACTTCATTTCTTGCAACTGTCACAATATTTTTCATGGCATCTTCTTTGCCTTTCCGAATTGCATCTGGAATTTCTGCTGCTTTTCCAAGACCGCAGCCAACGTGACCATTGCCATCGCCAACTACAACCAATGCAGCAAATCTAAAAGTACGTCCGCCTTTTACAACCTTTGTAACACGGTTGATTGTAACAACTTTATCTTGAAGGTCTAATGTACTTGGGTCAATTCTCTTCAATTTTTCTCCCTCCTCATCTTAGAATTGTAAGCCGGCTTCTCTTGCTGCGTCCGCCAATGCTTGAATTTTTCCGTGATATACAAAACCGCCTCTGTCAAAAACAACATCCTTAATGCCTTTGTCAAGTGCTTTTTTTGCAATCGCTTCACCTACTACTTTTGCTGCTTCCACTGTAGAAGTATGTTCTACTTTACTAGCAATGTCTGCTTCCATGGTAGATGCTGCACAAAGTGTGTTTTGTGCCACATCATCAATAATTTGTGCATAAATGTGTTTATTTGAACGAAATACAGCCAGTCTTGGTTGTTGTGCTGTGCCATTTACTTTATTACGGATTCTATAATGACGTTTTACACGAGCAGCAGCACGGGATGGCTTATTAATCATTTGGATTCACTCCTTTTTCCATTAGTCACTTTCCGATATAAGAGATATTTTCCTAATACTTTTCATTTAAAGTTCTTTCGCTTCCCTTCTTTCAAAAAAGGAAGTAGGAGTTTGAGGGCAACGCTCTCAAGGTTTTATCACTTCTTACCGGTCTTACCAACTTTTCTTCTGATATGCTCATCAGCATATTTAATACCTTTGCCTTTGTAAGGTTCAGGTGGTCTTTTTGTTCTAATTTCTGCTGCAAACTGTCCAACTTTTTCTTTGTCGATACCTTTTACAGTAATTTTGTTTTGTCCTTCCAACACGGTTTCAATGCCTTCAGGGTCCATCATTTCCACTGGATGAGAATAGCCCAATGTTAATGTCAATTTTTTGCCGGATTTTGCTGCTCTATAACCAACACCATTGATTTCAAGCACTTTTTCATAACCTTGTGTTACACCAATAACCATATTATGAATTAATGTTCTTGTTAAACCATGTAATGCTCTGTGTCTTTTCAAATCACTAGGTCTTGTTACTGTGATTTGTCCATTTTCCATTGCGATGTTCATGTCATCAGCCAATTTACGTTCTAAAGTTCCTTTAGGACCTTTTACAGTAATATGGTTTCCTTCACCAATTTTTACTTCCACGCCTGCTGGAATTTCAATCGGTAATTTACCAATACGTGACATGTTCTGCACCTCCTATTATCTTTTTGCCTCTTACCAGATAAAAGCAATCACTTCGCCGCCAACGCCTGCATTTCTTGCTTGTTTATCTGTCATTAATCCTTTACTTGTAGAAATAATTGCTGTTCCAAGTCCGCCCAATACTTTTGGAAGTTCTTCTTTTCCAGCAAAAACTCTTAAACCAGGTTTTGAAATTCTTTTTAATCCTGTAATTACCTTTTCATTTTTGTCTTTTCCATATTTCAAGGAAATACGAATGGTAGCTTTCACGCCATCTTCAATCACTTCATAACCTTTAATATATCCTTCTGCTGTCAAAATATCAGCGATTGCTTTTTTCATTTTTGAAGAAGGCACATCAACTGTATCATGTTTAGCAGTATTTCCATTTCTAATTCTTGTAAGCATATCTGCGATTGGGTCGCTCATTGACATATGAAAATCCTCCTTTCCCTTTACCAGCTTGCTTTTTTAACGCCCGGAATCTGTCCTTTGTATGCTAATTCACGGAAGCAAATACGGCAAATTCCAAATTTTTTTAACACAGCATGAGGTCTGCCGCAAACTCTGCAACGTGTATATGCTCTTGTGGAAAACTTTGGTTTTCTTTGTTGCTTTACGACCATTGATTTTTTAGCCATTTTTGTCCCTCCCTATTATTTTGCGAATGGCATTCCGAATAATCTTAATAATTCTCTTGCTTCTTCGTCTGTTTTTGCAGTTGTCACAAATATAATATCCATACCTCTAATTTTGTCAACTTTATCATACTCAATTTCAGGGAAGATTAACTGCTCTTTAATACCCATAGTATAATTTCCACGTCCATCAAAAGAATTTGCTTTTACACCATGGAAGTCACGTACACGAGGTAAAGCAATATTAATTAATCTGTCTGCAAATTCATACATTCTGTTGCCTCTTAAGGTTACTTTGCAGCCGATTGCCATACCTTCACGAAGTTTAAAAGCTGCAACGGATTTTTTTGCTTTGGTAATAATTGGTTTTTGACCAGAAATAATGGTCAAATCTTTTACGGCACCATCTAATACTTTCGCATTATCCTTTGCTTCTCCAACACCCATATTGATAATAATTTTTTCAATTTTTGGTACTGCTAATTTATTTTTATAAGAAAATTTCTTTGTCATTTCTGGAATGATTTCATCATTATAAAAATCTCTTAATCTACTCAATTGTTACCCTCCTTTCCCAAATTAGTCAATTACTTCTCCTGTTTTCTTTGCAACTCTCACCTTTTTACCATCTTTTATCATGCTGCCAAGTCTGGTTGGTTTGTCATTGTGCAAATACATAACATTAGAAACATGAATATAATTTTCTTTTTTGATAATACCGCCCTGTTGATTCATTGGGTTTGGTTTTACATGTTTAGATACCATATTCACGCCTTCTACAATCACTCTATTGCTTTTCAGGTCAACTTTGAGTATTTTGCCTTTTTTGCCTTTATCTTTTCCGGCAATCACAATCACTTTGTCGCCGCTTTTTAATTTTATTTTCGCCACTGCTCATACACCTCCTATTAAAGCACTTCTGGTGCGAGAGATAATATTTTCATAAACTGTTTTTCTCTCAGTTCTCTTGCAACAGGTCCAAAAATACGAGTACCTCTTGGGTTTTTATCATCTCTGATAATCACTGCTGCATTTTCGTCAAAACGGATATAACTTCCGTCTGGTCTACCAACAGAATTTACTGTTCTAACTACAACAGCTTTTACAACATCACCTTTTTTAACAACACCGCCGGGTGTTGCATCTTTTACAGAAGCAACAATGATGTCACCAACGCCTGCATATCTTCTTGTAGAACCTCCAAGCACTCTGATACAGAGAAGTTCTTTTGCACCTGAATTGTCTGCCACTTTTAGTCTGGTTTCTTGTTGAACCATAATAAATGCCTCCTCTAGTATTATTTTGCTTTTTCCATAATCTGCACAAGACGCCATCTTTTATCTTTAGACAAAGGTCTTGTTTCCATCACTTTTACACGGTCGCCAATACCACATTCATTGTTTTCGTCATGTGCTTTTAATTTATAAGTTCTGTTTACGATTTTACCGTATAAAGGGTGTTTTACTTTATCTTCTACAGCTACCACAATGGTTTTATCCATTTTATCGCTCACAACTTTTCCGATTCTTGTTTTACGAAGATTTCTTTCTTCCACGAGGCTGCCTCCTTTCCTCATTGTTATTCAGCCGCTTTTTGTTTTTGCGTAATAACCGTTTGTATTCTAGCAATATTTTTACGAACTTCCTTAATTCTTGCAGTATTGTCTAACTGGTTTGTTGCATTTTGAAATCTCAGGTTAAACAATTCTTTTTTTGCAGAAACAAGGTCATTTTTCAATTCATCTGCTGATTTTCCAACTAATTCATTTACATAGCCTTTTATTTTCACTGCTGCTCACCTTCCATTTCCTGTTCTGCACGAGAAACGATTTTACATTTGATTGGCAGTTTGTGGATTGCAAGTCTTAACGCTTCTCTTGCAGTTTCTTCTGCAACGCCACCAATTTCAAACATAATTCTGCCCGGTTTGACTACTGCTACCCAATATTCTGGGGAACCTTTACCAGAACCCATACGAGTTTCTGCTGGTTTTGCTGTAATGGGTTTGTCTGGGAAAATTTTAATCCAAACATTACCACCACGTTTAATATATCTTGTCATCGCAATACGGGCTGCTTCAATCTGATTAGAAGTAATCCAGCTTGGTTCACAAGCCTGAATACCATAATCGCCGTATGTGATTTTATTTCCTCTCATTGCTCTGCCTTTTAAACGACCTCTCATTTGTTTGCGTCTTTTTACTCTTTTCGGCATTAACATATTATTTTGCGCCTCCTTCCTTTTTTGCTGCTTTTACAGGAAGAACCTCTCCTTTATAAATCCAAACTTTTACACCAAGTTTGCCATAGGTTGTATCTGCTTCTGCAAAACCATAGTCAATGTCTGCGCGCAAAGTTTGAAGTGGAATGGTGCCCTCATGATAGCTTTCGCCACGTGCCATATCAGCACCGCCCAAACGTCCGGAAACGGCTGTTTTGATACCTTTTGCACCAAATTTCATTGTTCTGCCCATTGCCTGTTTCATTGCTCTACGGAATGTTACACGGTTTTCCAACTGCTGTGCAATATTTTCTGCAACAAGCTGTGCATCCAATTCAGGTCTTTTAATTTCTTCAATATTGATTGCAACTTTATGTTTTGTCAATTTTTGCACTTGACCTTTTAATTCTTCAATCGCTTGACCATTTCTACCAATAACAATACCTGGTTTTGCAGTATAAACAGTGATTTTTACTCTTTCTGCTGTTCTTTCAATGGCAATTTTAGAAATCCCTGAAGAATATAATCTCTTTTTAATAAACTTTCTTATTTTAACATCTTCTACCAAGTAGTTTGCAAATTCTTTTTCCGCATACCACTTTGTGTCCCAGTCTTTAATAATTCCAACTCTTAATCCATGTGGATTTACTTTTTGTCCCATCATTGCCCTCCTTATCTCTCATTAAGGATTATGGATATATGACTTGATCTTTTTAATATTCTATATGCTCTGCCCTGTGCTCTAGGACGGATTCTTTTCATTGTAGGGCCTTGGTCGGCGCTCACTTCTTCAACATATAATTTATTAATATCCATACCCAAATTATTTTCTGCATTTGCTACTGCGGATTTCAACACTTTTGCAATAATCTCCGCCGCATATCTTGGAGAATATTGCAATAAAGCAGTTGCAGTCGCAACATCTTTGCCTTTAATCTGGTCTAACACAATTTTTGCCTTTGTGGCTGGGATGCCAACATACTTCGCAGATGCGTGTGGTCTTTTTTCTCTATTATCCAAATTTCTTTGTTTTTTAATTTGGCTTCTATGTCCTTTTGCCATTACGAAACCTCCTTCCAGTCTTTTTTCCTTAACGAACTTTTGATTTTTTTTCTGCGTCTTTTCCGTGTCCTCTGTAGGTTCTTGTCAATGCAAACTCACCCAGTTTATGACCTACCATATCTTCTGTAATATAAACTGGCACATGTTTTCTGCCGTCATGTACTGCAATGGTATGTCCAATCATATCTGGAAAGATTGTGGAACGACGGGACCAAGTTTTAATTACGCTTTTTTCGCCTGACGCATTCATAGCATCAATTTTTTTCAAGAGATGTTCGTCAGCAAATGGTCCTTTTTTTAATGATCTAGCCATTTTTTGTATCCTCCTTATGCGATATTAACACAAATGTGCAAGTTATCAGCCGTTTCTACGACGTACAATATATTTATTGGAAGCTTTATGTTTTTTACGAGTTTTATATCCCATTGCTGGTTTACCCCAAGGTGTCATTGGTGATGGACGACCAATAGGTGCTCTACCTTCACCACCGCCGTGAGGGTGGTCATTAGGGTTCATAACAGAACCACGAACGGTTGGTCTGATGCCCATGTGACGTTTTCTTCCAGCTTTACCAATATGCACTAATTCATGGTCGATATTGCCCACTTGACCAATGGTTGCTCTACAATCAATAGGTAACAATCTCATTTCACCAGATGGAAGTTTGACCGTTGCATATTTTCCTTCTTTTGCCATAAGCTGTGCAACATTTCCAGCAGAACGAACAAGCTGTCCCCCTTTTCCGGGTTTCATTTCAATGTTATGAATATTGGCACCCACTGGAATTGCTCTCATAGGTAAAGCATTTCCCACTCTTACCTCTGCCTCTAAACCATTCATAACAGTATCGCCTACTTTTAAACCAACAGGTGCAAGAATATAAGATTTTGTACCATCAGCATATACGATTAAAGCAATATTTGCTGTTCTATTTGGGTCATATTCAATTCCTACTACTTTTGCAGGAATACCATCTTTATTTCTTTTAAAATCAACCATTCTATATTTTAATTTTGCACCGCCGCCTTTATGACGTACTGTAATTTTACCTTGATTATTTCTACCTGAATTTTTTTTGATATGAACTACCAAAGATTTTTCAGGAGTTGATTTTGTAATTTCATCAAATGCAGACACTGTCATGTGTCTTCTGGATGGTGTATATGGTTTATATCTTTTAATAGCCACCTTTTCCACTCCTTTCAGTGTGTTCTCAACTGTTTTCTATAGCTACACGTTCCCGTGTGTATCTTACTTTTGTTTACATTCCTTGGAAGATTTCAATATCTTTACTTTCTGCTGTTAATTTCACGATTGCTTTTTTTCTTTTTGCTGTTTTTCCCCATATCATACCACGTCTTTTAGGTTTTCCTTTATAGTTCATGGTGTGAACGGTTTCCACTTTTGCGCCGTCAAACATTTTTTCCACAGCTTCTTTTACCTGTGTTTTAGTTGCATCTGGGTGTACCAAGAAAGTGTATTTTTTTTCATCAAGCATAGACATACTTTTTTCTGTAATGATTGGTTTTTGAATAATATCATAATACTTTAAATCAGCCATTATGCGTACACCTCCTCAATTTTTGCTACTGCTTCTTTTGTTACAACTAAAGTGTTGTATTTTAACAAATCGTAAACATTGATGGTATTAACAGAAGCAGTTTTTACTTCTGGAATATTTCTTGCAGAAAGCATTACATTTTTGTTGGAACCGTCCATCACAATAAGAGCTTTTCCGCATTTAATATTATTTAAAACTTTTGCCATTTCTTTTGTTTTAATTTCGTTTAAATTTAATTCATCTAATACAATGATTTTGTTTTCTGCAACTTTTGTAGAAAGTGCAGATTGCAATGCCAATCTTTTCACTTTTTTATTTAATTTAAAAGAATAGTTTCTTGGCTTTGGAGCAAAAACAACGCCACCGCCTGTCCACTGTGGAGAACGTGTAGAACCTTGTCTTGCTCTACCAGTACCTTTTTGGCGCCAAGGTTTTCTGCCGCCGCCTCTTACTTCAGCACGTGTTTTTGCGCTTTGTGTTCCTTGTCTTTGATTTGCAAGATATTGAACTACTGCTAAATGCATTACATGTTCATTTGCTTCTATTCCGAAAATAGCGTCATTGAGCTCTATTGTGCCAACATTTTCGCCATTCATGTTTATTACTGCAACATTTGCCATTTGTTTGTTCCTCCTTTCGTAAAGTAAATTAAGCCTTTACGCTGTCTTTAATTACAAGCACCGCACCTTTTGGGCCAGGAACAGCACCTTTTACTAAAAGTAAATTTTTTTCAGCGTCTGCACGAACCACTTCAATATTTTGAATCGTTACATTTACATGACCCATATGTCCAGGCATTTTTTTGTTCTTTTTAACACGACCTGGTGTTGTACCAGAACTCATAGAACCAACAACTCTGTGAGATTTAGAACCATGTCCCATAGGGCCTCTTTGTGCATTGTAGCGTTTGATAGTGCCTTGGAAACCTTTTCCTTTTGAAACACCACTTACGTCCACTTTATCGCCTGCTGCAAAAACATCTGCTTTTAATTCTGCACCAACTTCATATGCACTTGTATCTTCTAATCGAAATTCTTTTAAATATTTTTTTGCTGTCACGCCAGCTTTATCAAAATGACCTTTGATAGGTTTAGAAACATGTTTTTCTTTTGCGTCAGTAAAACCTACTTGAATTGCTTCATAGCCATCATTTTCGATTGTTTTTTTCTGTATTACCACGCAAGGACCTGCTTCTAAAACAGTAACAGGAATCAAAGTACCTTTTTCTGTGAAAATTTGTGTCATTCCCACTTTTTTTGCCATAATTGCTTTTTTCATTTTTTGTACCTCCTATATTCTACAGCGGATTACCTCTTTATTTATTTTTATTATTAAAGAAGAAATCATACTAGTTGACAATTTATTTTTACAAAAAGGTCTGTCAAAAACCATTCCTTTTTCGGCTTATTTCATAACTTTCAAGACAATATCAACACCAGCAGGCAAATCTAATCTACTTAAAGCATCTGCTGTTTTAGGGCTTGGTGATATAATATCAATCAGTCTTTTGTGAGTTCTCATTTCAAACTGCTCTCTGGAATCTTTATATTTGTGAACAGCTCTTAAAATTGTCACAACTTCCTTTTTGGTAGGCAGTGGAATAGGGCCGCTTACCTGAGCACCTGTTTTTTTAGCAGTCTCAATAATTTGAGCTGCGGACTGGTCGATCAATGTATGATCATATGCTTTAAGACTGATTCTGATTTTTGGGTTAGCCATAAAAAAAGTCCCCTCCTTTTCGTACTATTAAACTTCAGCACGACAAGCGGTGACTGCACACATCGGATGTCTAAAAAGACACACAAAGAATCCCTTTATTTTATCATAAAGTGGGAAAATCTTTTCCATATTCAGTACAGTGACCATGTCGCCCGGTTTCATGAACTGGACATCGCTCCGCAGAAAAACCTGCACACAACTCATTTTGTATGCCGCAACCTTCTGTATCCTCGCTCGTATGTCACAACGTAATTCAGTATATCGGAAAAATGGAATTTACGCAAGCATTTTTTTTCATTTTTAAGGCAAAATATTATAATAAATTTCACAAGATTTTTGTAATTTATTTGTATATTTTGTATAATTCCTGTATTTAAGGTTCTCTTTTATAGAAGTATTTCCCACTTTTCACTGATTTATACGATTCTTTTTGCATCTCATTTTTATATTACACTATATATCATTCATGTGACATACTCCCACCGCCTATGCTAACGCATAGAGGCGGGGGCTTCTCGTTCGATAGTACCAATGTACTAAGCATAAGCGAGCTAACCCCGTGTGTCCCACGGTTTTCACGAATTACTTTCCATTCGTACCTTGGACATTTTACGCACAGAAGGAAGCTTGGTTTTCGCATATTTGGTTTCTCTGTGCAACCCTATATATCCAGTTGTCAATGTACTTGTCAATATATTTATTATATTCTATTTATTTTTATAAGGCAACAAAAAATTTATATTTTTTATGCTGATAAGAAAAGACGCAATTCATCCCCCGCCTATAGAGGCGGAGGAATTCTTGCTAAATTTGGTTAAAGACAAAATAAAAAAGTTTGACCAAAAACTTTATTTTTTTCATACAAAATAAATTCTAAATTTTAGCCGATGGTGCTCTGTTGTCGTTCAATTACAACAACCATTCTACTCCAAAGCACAGTAGCAAAACGAAGTTTTGCACAAAAGTTCTTTTTGTGGACGCTGTCCACACCTGCAAACTTTTTTGAAAAAAAGTTTGACAAAAAACTTTACTGGAAAAACTAGCGTTTTTCCTTATAAAATCAATATTTTTCAATATTTTTAAGGAATGTCCGCTGGACGTTCAGCACCCTTTTCAAAAACACGCTTACAAGCGAATTAGAACCTTGAGGGCGTTGCCCTCAAACTCCTACAAGCTTTTTGAAAAAAGCTTGACCAAAAACTTTTTCTTTTGCTAATGGAACAGAATGAATTTTTAACGTATGGTGTTCTGTTGTCCTTCAACTAAAGCAACCATTCCACTCCAACACACAGCAGCAAAACGAAGTTTTGCACAAAGTTCTTTGCTAAGCTTTCTTTCAAGAAAGCGTAAAAAGGACAAAGTAAAAGTAGCACCCATTTTTGTAAAATACATATGATATAAAAGAATCAAACAAAATAAATTTATAAGGAGGTTTTCATTATGGCAACATTTGATTTTGAAAACAACGTTGGATTAAGTGCAGAGTGTAGATGTAACAACAACAGCAACGAAGAATGTATTATTGCACAAAAGATATTTGACCAATTAAGATTTCAAAAATGTCTTTCTCCTGCTATTATCGGGCCTGCTAGAGCAGCAAGAGGCATTTCAAATGGTACCGACTCATTTTGTGAGGGCGATGTTATCGTTCCTCCTTGTAATGCAGTCAGCGTATCTATCAAAAATACAAAACTATCAAAAATTGACATTCTCAGCAAAAAGAAAAATCCTTTCCGCTCCAGTTGCTGGGATGTAGAAGTAAAATACACCTTTTTATATACCCTTGATTTTAGAAATTGCGAAAGCGTTTGCATCGGCACCATAGAAGGTACCAATTCCTACAACCAAAAAGTTACTCTATTTGGTGGTGCAACTGGTTCTTCTGAAACAGAAGTCACAGTAGCTTCTGACTTATATCAATGCTTTGATGAAGCAGCAGCAGGCCCATTTGTCAGTGTAGAAGGTACCGGCGTTGGACTGTTGGCAGAATTAAAATATCCAAATAATTGTGGCTGTAACTTCCCATGCACTTGTGGAGAACCAATCCCTAGTGATATGTCCTATGGTGCACCAATGGCTGTTAATGTAACATTAGGTTTATTCTCTATCATTAGAATGTTCCGCACCACAAATCTTTTGGTACAGACCTCTGGAAACTGTATTCCTGATGAAATCCGTTGCGCATCGAACCCAGACCCTTGCGACTTCTTTGACAGATTAGAATTCCCAATGGAAATCTTTGCACCAAAAACAGATGTAACACATTGCCGTGGATTAGGTAACTGTACTTCTGCTGGCGATACCAATGATTGCAATAATAACTGTGATTGCAATAATAATTGCAATACAAACTGTAATACAAACTGCAACACAAACAATAATTGCAATACAAACTGTAATACAAACTGCAACACAAACAATAATTGCTTTACCACAAGAAGTAAAAAAAATAAAAGATAAACTTTCTCTCCTCCCCTTATAACTATACTTGTGTTTCTCCCACAATATCTACACCATAATACGACGATATATAACAAAAACCAGTATAAAATTTATACTGGTTTTTGCATATTTAAAAGTCATGTTTCTGTATTTAGACTTTAAGCACAGCCGTAGTGAATACGGGGTCGGCATAAAATCCCAGAATAAAAAATTATTGACTTTTACTATCAGTTATTTTACAACAATATTTACAATTTTGCCGGGAACATAAATTTCTTTTACAATCGTTTTTCCTTCAATTCTGCTAGCTAAAGTTTCTTTTGCTTTTGTCAGCACTTCTTCCTTGCTATCTTCTGCACCAATCACTAAATTTTCTCTAAACTTGCCATTTACCTGCAAAGCAATTTCAATCGTATCTGTTTTTAATTTTGTTTCATCACAAACAGGCCATTTTTCAGCAAAAACGGAAGTATCATGACCCATTTCCTGCCACAATTCTTCTGCAATATGTGGTGTAAATGGTGCAAGTAAAATAACTAAAGTTTCCAAAGTTGCTTTATCTATACCATTTTCTTTTTTTGCAATGTCCACAATTTTATTAGTATATTCCATAAACCCACTTACAACAGTATTCATTGTTAGAGCTTCCAAACGACTTGTAATTTCAAAAATCAATTTATTTCTAATAAATTCCATTTCTTTGGTTTGAGTAATAGGATTATCCTTGTAAGTTGCAACCAATTTCCATACTTTGTTTAAATAACGGAAAACACCATCAATACCACTATCGTCCCAATCAGAATCTAATTCTGGAGGGCCAACAAAAAGCTCGTACATTCTTAAGGAGTCGCAACCATATTTTTCTACTAATTCATCTGGTGAAACAACATTACCTACAGATTTACTCATTTTTGCGCCGTTTTTGGTAATCATACCCTGATTAAATAATCTAGTAAAAGGCTCATCAAAATCTACTGTACCAATATCATATAAAAATTTTGTATAGAATCTTGCATAAAGTAAATGCAATACCGCATGTTCAATACCACCTACATATAAATCCACAGGCATCCATTTTTTCAAGGCTTCTTTACTTGCTAATTCTTTGTCATTGTGATTGTCTACATAGCGTAAGAAATACCAAGAAGAGCCAGCCCATTGTGGCATAGTATTTGTTTCTCTTTTTGCAGGGCCGCCACACTGAGGACAAGTTGTATTTACCCATTCATCAATATGCGCAAGTGGAGATTCTCCTGTATCTGTTGGTTTGTAAGATTCCACATCAGGCAATTCAATAGGAAGCTGATCCTCTGGCACTGCAACCGCACCACAATGTGGACAATGTACAATCGGAATTGGTTCACCCCAATATCTTTGTCTGGAAAATACCCAATCTCTCAATTTATAATTGATTGTTTTTTTGCCAAGACCTTTTTCTTCTAAATAATGAGGAGCTTTTTCCTTTGCATCAAAGGCCTTCATACCGTTCCAGTCGCCGGAATTAATCATAATACCATCACCGGTATAGGCTTCTTCTAATTCTTTTTCTTCTTCGCCCTCTTTTAAAATAACCTGTATAATTGGTAAATCAAATTTTTTTGCAAATTCAAAGTCACGGTCATCATGCGCAGGAACACACATAATTGCACCAGTACCATAATCAGCTAATACATAATCAGAAACCCAAATAGGAATCAAAGCATTGTTTAAAGGATTGATTCCATAACTTCCAGTAAATACACCTGTTTTTTCTTTGTTTGTAATACGGTCTACAGAAGATTTTGTGGAAGCCTCAAAACAGTATTTTTCCATTGCTTCTTTTTGTTCTGGTGTAGTCAATTCTTTTACATCTTTGTATTCTGGAGAAAGAACCATAAAAGTAGCACCATATAACGTATCTGGTCTTGTGGTGTATACAATAATTTCCTTGTCAGAATCTTTTACCTTGAAAGAAACTTCTGCACCATAACTTTTTCCAATCCAGTCGGACTGCATTTTTTTTACTTTTGCAGGCCAATCTAATTTGGATAAATCTGCTAATAATCTATCTGCATAAGCAGTAATTTTAAGCATCCATTGTCTTAAATTTTTCTTTGTAACCACAGTTCCACAACGTTCGCAAACACCATTTGTTGCTTCTTCATTTGCTAATACACATTTGCAGCTTGGGCACCAGTTTAAAGGCATTTCTTTTTCATAAGCTAAACCTTTTTTAAACATCTGTACAAATATCCATTGTGTCCACTTATAATAACTAGGGTCTGTTGTATTTACTTCTCTATCCCAATCATAAATTGCACTAATTTCATGAAGCTGTCTTTTTACATTTGCAATATTATCAGCAGTAGAGATACGAGGGTGTATGTTATTTTTAATTGCAAAATTTTCTGCTGGCAAACCAAAAGCATCCCAACCCATAGGATGTAGAACTTGGTAGCCTTGTAATACTTTGTAACGGCTTACCACATCACTTAATACATAACCTCTCCAGTGACCAACATGTAAACCTGTACCAGAAGGATAAGGAAACATATCCAAGCAATAAAATCTGGGTTTTTTGTCATCTTCTTTGTTAATGGGATTTTGTTCCCAAACCTTGCGCCATTTTTGTTCAATTTCTTTAAAAGCGTAACGACTGTTCATTAGACTCCTCCTCAATATTTTGTAAATAAAAACCCCCCATCCCGTTGGAAAATGAAGGGTGTTGCATTTCAATCTTGTAATTGGGATATTTTTATGGATAAATTTATACCATAAAATGATAAAAAAATCAATATTTTTTTTATTATTCTGTTCCGTTCGCAAAAGAAAATAAAATTTAGAATTTGTTCCGTTCGCAAAAGAAAAAGTTTTTGGTCAAGCTTTTTTCAAAAAGCTTGTGGGTTGTAGGGCAAAGCCCTACGGTTTTCTACGCTTGCAAGCGTGTTTTTGAAGGGGTGCAAAACGTCCGGTGGACGTTTGTTCTGCACCGACCGGAGCGAAGCGTAGACTTTGGAGGAACTTTTCACAAGTGAAAAAAGTTCCTCCAAGAATTTCTGACTTTCATCATCTTCATAATAAAGCCACTCTCTTGCTAAACCAAAAACAATATTTCAAAACATTTCTTCTTAAAATATATTTTTAGTTTCTTTTACCCGGTTTAATATTAATTTCTGGAGGAATTTCTTCCTTAATTTCTCCATTTGTCAGTTCAAATTTTTTAATATTTTGTCTTATTAAAAAGAGAATATGACTGTTGATAGAGCGACCTTCATAATCTGCAACAAAATTTAATTTTTTGAGCATTTCTTCCTCAATACGAATGGACACACTTTTAATAGCCACAAAATCACCTCATATAAAATATATTTTATGTTTATATTATATTTATAATATGTTATAATGGCTTTTATAAATATATAATAAAATTATTTCGAATATAAAATATATTTAAAAGTTAAAATAATGTGAAGTTAAATATGAAAGTGGCTATTATTGGTTCAAGAGGATTAAATATTGAAAATTTAGAGGACTATGTACCTAAAGATACAACAGAAATTATATCTGGTGGTGCAAAAGGAGTAGATTTTTGTGCAAAAACCTATGCTATTGCACATGGATTAAAATTAACAGAATTTTTACTAGAATACGGAAAATATGGTCGTGCTGCCCCATTAAAAAGAAATATTACCATTATTCAAAATGCTGATTTTGTATTAGCATTTTGGGATGGTTATTCTAAAGGAACAAAATTTGTAATTGAACATTGTAAAAAGTATAATATTCCCATCAAAATAATACTATAAAAAGCAGAAAATCAAAGTCAGAAATTCTTGGGGAAACTTTTTTCACTTGTGAAAAGTTTCCCCAGCAGGCGTTGCCTGCTGTCTACGCTTCGCTCCGGTCGGTGCAGAACAAACGTCCACCGGACGTTTTGCACCCTTTCAAAAACACGCTTGCAAGCAAGTTAGAACTTTGAGGACTTTGTCCCCAAACTCCTACAAGCTTTTTGAAAAAAGCTTGACCAAAAACTTTTTCTTTTGTGAACGGAACAGAGTGAATATTTGACTAATGGTGCTCCGTTGTTGTTCAACTAAAACAATTATTCAACTTCAAAGCACAGTCGTCAAAGTTCTTTGCTAAGCTTTCTTTTAAGAAAGCATAATTTCTTCTTGACTTTTTGACAAGTAATAGGTATGATTAAAAACAAAAACATTGACAGAAGATTATTAAAAAAGCTCTTTGTGCACAGAGAAAAGGCGTTTGCTGAAAGCCTAAACAAATCTTTTTGAACCTACTTCTTGAGTTCTGTGAAAAAATCACGGCGTTTGTCTGCGTTAAAGCTACAGAGTGGATAAATGATTATCAACAAGGGTGGCACCGCCATGACTGGCCCCTTCTTTTAGGGAGCGAGTCTTTTTTTATACCCTATTATCAATTTTAGGAGGAGATAACGATGGCAAAAGAAAAAAAATTAGTAGAAGCAATTACTGATATGGAAAAAGACTTCCCACAATGGTATACAGATGTCGTAAAAAAGGCAGATTTGACAGACTATTCCCAATTAAAAGGCTGTATGATAATACGTCCTTATGGCTATGCCATTTGGGAATTATTACAAAAACAAATGGATGAGCGTTTTAAAGAAACAGGTCACGAAAATGTATATATGCCTATGTTTATTCCTGAAAGTCTTTTACAAAAAGAAAAAGACCATGTAGAGGGATTTGCGCCAGAAGTCGCATGGGTAACACATGGAGGCGAAACAGAATTACAAGAAAGAATTTGTGTTCGTCCTACTTCAGAAACGCTATTTTGTGAACACTATTCTAATATTATACAATCCTACCGAGATTTACCAAAACTTTACAATCAATGGTGTTCCGTTGTGCGTTGGGAAAAAACAACAAGACCTTTTTTGCGCACCACAGAATTTTTATGGCAAGAAGGACATACTGCCCATGCAACAGCAGAAGAAGCACAAGAAGAAACCATTAAAATGCTAAATGTTTATGCAGATTTTTGCCGTGATGTTTTAGCAATTCCCGTTATCAAGGGCGAAAAAACAGAAAAAGAACGTTTTGCAGGAGCAAAAGCTACCTATACTATTGAAAGTTTAATGCATGATGGCAAAGCATTACAATCTGGCACAAGCCATAACTTTGGAGATGGTTTTGCAAAAGCATTTGAAATACAATATACAGATAAAAACAACCAATTACAATATGTGCATCAAACTTCTTGGGGTACTACCACCCGTCTTATTGGTGCTATCATTATGGTACATGGTGATAATAGTGGGCTTGTATTGCCTCCAAAAATTGCGCCAACACAAGTTATTATTATTCCCATTGCACAACATAAAGAAGGTGTTTTGCAAAAAGCAGAGGAATTAAAAACAAAGTTGTCCCATGTTTCCAGAGTAAAATTAGATGATAGTGACAAATCCGCAGGGTGGAAATTCAGTGAATATGAAATGAAGGGCGTACCAATTCGTTTAGAAGTTGGACCAAAAGACATTGAAAAAAATCAAGTGGTATTAGCACGTCGTGACACAGGCGAAAAAGAAATTGTTTCCATTGACAATTTAGAAACAAGAATCAAAGAACTTTTAGAGGAAATACAAGCAAATCTCTTACAAAGAGCAACAGAGCGCCGAGATTCCAAAACTTATGTTGCAAAAACAATGGAGGAATTTGAAAAACAAATCAATAAAACACAAGGATTTATCAAAGCTATGTGGTGTGGCGACCAAGCCTGTGAAGATGCCATTAAGGAAAAAACAGCAGCAACTTCTCGTTGTATTCCTTTTGAGCAGGAACAACTTTCTGATACCTGTATTTGCTGTGGCAAACCAGCCAAACATATGGTTTACTGGGGCAGGGCTTACTAAAAAAGAAAGACTTTGGGAATATACTCTCAAAGTCTTTCTTTTCTTTTACTCTATTCCAGAGATTAAAAAGTGATACATTGGTGCTAATAAAGAAAAACCCTGTTCTAATTCTTTATAAAAATCCACATGGTATAAGCTTGGAAAGTCTTTTCTTGTGCAGATAAAGCTAAGATTTTTTCGATTAAGCCAATTTTCTGACACTCCCATGCCTTTAGGCATGGGAGTGTCAGCTAAAAAAACACCTATCTATTTAGATAAGTGTTTTTATCGTTTAATTTAATTTTGCTTTTGCAGCATCCACTAATTTTGTAAAAGCAGCTGCATCTGTCACAGCCAAATCAGCTAACATTTTTCTATTGATGTTAATGTCTGCCAATTTCAAGCCATGCATTAACTTGCTGTAAGAAATATCATTTAATCTAGCAGCAGCATTAATTCTTGTAATCCAAAGGCTTCTATATTCTCTTTTTGTCTGTTTTCTGCCAGCAAAAGAATAAGCCATTGCTTTCATAACAGATTGTTTTGCCACTCTATATTGTTTGCTTCTGGCACCTCTATAGCCTTTTGCTAATTTTAAAACTTTTTTATGTCTTTTTCTTGCGTTTAACGCACCTTTTACTCTTGCCATGTGAAAGTCCTCCTAACAATAATCAAATTATGCGTATGGTAACAGTTTTTTCTTTACGCTGTTTAAAACTGTTTTGTCAACCAAAGTAGCGTGTCTTAAATTTCTTTTTCTTTTTCTGGACTTTTTGCCAAGAATATGTTGTGTATTAGATTTATTTCTTTTTAATTGACCAGATGCAGTAACTCTAAAACGCTTTGCTGCTGCTTTTTTTGTTTTTAATTTAGGCATATTATAATTCCTCCATTTATCAATTTTTTGGTGCAAGGAACATGACTAGACTTTTTGCTTCCATTTTAGGGGCTTTATCAATAATACCAAATTCCTCTACATCTTTTGCAAAATTTTCCAAAATCACTAAAGAAGATTTAGAATGACCAATTTCACGACCTCTAAAGCGGATGCTAATTTTTACCTTGTCACCATTTTTCAAAAATTCAATCGCTTTTTTCACTTTTACCTGCACATCATGGGTATCAATGCTAGGAGAAAGACGCAATTCCTTAATGTCAACGGTTTTCTGTTTTTTTCTTGCTTCTTTTTCTTTTTTTGTCTGGTCGAATTTATATTTACCATAGTCCATAATACGACAGACTGGTGGTTTTGCTGTTGGAGCAATTTTCACTAAATCCAACTTTTTTTCATCAGCCAACTTTTGTGCCTCTCTGGAAGACATAATTCCTAGTTGTTCACCATTTTCATCAATCAATCTTACTTCCTTATCCCTTACTTGCTCATTAATCATTAACTCAGTAATATAAAGCACCTCCCATAAACATACAAGTAGAATTTTATAAAAAAAAAGTAGATAGAAGTCTATCCACCCAAACGAAAAAAACGCCATCCATAGCATTATTTTGTATAAACCTTATGCACCCTTGTGATAAGGTGAGAAGTGGATACTTCTGCTTTGTTACCAAAACACTATACCACCAATTCAAAAAAAAGTCAATAATTTTTTTATTCTGTATGCAAAAGAAAAAGTTTTTTGCACAAGTCTTTTTCAAAAAACTTGTGGGTTTAGAACCAACCGGAGCAAAGTGTAGACTTTGGAAAAACTTCTGACTTTCATTAAGTGCATAATAAACTGGTTTTTTTTAAACTTAACTTATTATAAATTTTTGGAATAAAAAGGAAGTCTATGGAGATAATAAACAGTGGATTTTTAAAAGTTGTTATTTATTGATAATAATTATTATTGACAACATGCACGATAGTTTAGTATAATAATAAAACAAACGTTATAAAAATTACCAAAAATTATTTTGTGATGTTCTTTTAATAGAATATCACAAGTAAAAACAAGAGAGGAGCACTTAAATGAAATCTTATCAATTAAAACAAGATTTATACTGGGCAGGTATACTGGACAAAAATTTAAGAGTATTTGACATTATTATGGAAACAGAATTTGGTACAACCTACAATTCCTATGTCTTAAAAGGTAGCGAAAAAACAGCGATTGTAGAAACCGCTAAAGTAAAATTCTTTGATGAATATTTACAAAAATTACAAGAAGTTGTAGATATTAATGATGTGGATTATGTGATTATGAATCACACAGAACCAGACCATGCAGGCAGCATTGTCAAATTGGTAGAAATGAATCCTCGTATTTGTGTTGTTGCAACAGCTTGCGCTATCGGCTTTTTGAAAAATATCATCAACCATGATTTTTATAGTATTGCAGTCAAAGAAAAAGATACCTTATCTTTAGGAAATAAAACATTACAGTTTATGCTTTTACCAAATTTACATTGGCCTGATACCATGTATACTTATGTAAAAGAGGACAAACTTTTGTTTACTTGTGACTCTTTTGGTTCTCATTATTGCCTTGATGACATTGTTTTAAGCAAATTGACAGATAATGAAGGATATATGAGAGCAACAAAATATTATTTTGATAATATTATTGGTCCTTTTAAATCTTTTATGCTCAAAGCCTTAGACCGTATTAAAGATTTGGAAATTGACATGATTTGTACCGGTCACGGCCCTGTCATTGACAGCAGAATTGATGAGATAAAAGAAACTTATAAAAAATGGTGTACTGTTGTAAATCCAAACCTTAAAAAAACAGTTATCATTCCTTATGTTTCCGCTTATGGCTATACCGGACAACTTGCAGAAGAAATTAAAAAGGGTATCCAAGACAGCGGCGATATTGATGTTAGAGTCTATGACATGGTAACTTCTGACCAAGCAAAAGTATTGGAAGAACTGGGCTTTGCAGATGGTATTTTATTTGGTACACCAACCATTGTTGGAGAAGCGTTAAAACCTATTTGGGATTTAACAACTTCTATTTTTGCGGGAACACATGGCGGAAAATTAGCAAGTGCTTTTGGTAGCTATGGCTGGAGTGGAGAAGGTGTCCCTCATATCATCGAAAGATTAAAACAACTTCGTATGAAAGTAGTAGAAGGCTATCGTATTAAATTACGTCCAGGTGAAAATGACTTAACTGGTGCTTATGAATATGGTTATAACTTTGGTTGTGTGTTACAAAACAAAGAAAATCCATTAAAATCTGCAAAAAAGAAATTGGTAAAATGTCTTGTTTGTGGCGAAATTTTCCCAGAAGGCTTAGATACTTGTCCAGTGTGCGGTGTTGGTCCTGAAAACTTTGTTTCTGTAACATTAGAAGAATCTGATTATCAAAAAGATACAGAAGAAAAATTTGTTATCATTGGTAACGGTGTAGCAGGCTTTAATGCAGCAAAAGAAATTCGCAACAGAAATAAAACTTGTACTATTACAATGATTACAAAAGAACCATATCTCAGTTATAATCGTCCTATGTTGACAAAAACTTTGTTGGCAGGTATTTCTGCAAAACAATTACTCATGGAAAACCAAGAATGGTATGACCAAAATAACATTAAAGTAATGTTAAATGAAGAAGTAAAATCTATTGACAGTGCAAAAAAAGAAATTACACTGGCAAGTGGTGGCACATTGGCATATGATAAATGTATTTATGCGCTTGGTGCAGAATGTTTCATACCTCCAATCAAAGGTGCTGATAAATCACAAGTTATTACCATTCGCAACATTGCTGATGCTGAAAAAGTTAAAAAATTATTAAAGACAGCAAAAAATGCTGTTGTCATTGGTGGTGGTGTGCTTGGTTTAGAAGCAGCTTGGGAAATGAGAAAAGCAAATTGCCATGTGACTGTTGTAGAAATGATGACAAGTTTAATGAGCCGTCAACTTGACAATGATGCAAGTGAAATGATATTACAGGCAGCAGAAAAACAAGGCATTGTTATGAAACTTGGTGCAACAGTAGAAGGTATTGAAGGAGAAAGTAATGTAACCGGTGTAAAATTGGGCAGCGGTGAAGTGATACCAGCAGATGTTGTGATTATTTCCAGTGGTGTTAGAGCAAATGTTGCTGTGGCAAAAGAAGCTGGCATCAAAATTAACAAAGCAATTGTTGTCAATGAAAAAATGGAAACCAGTATCAAAGATATTTATGCTTGTGGTGACTGTGCAGAGTTTGATAATATCAATTATGCACTTTGGTCTGAAGCAACAGAAATGGGTAAAGTTGCTGGCGCAAATGCTGCTGGAGAAGAAATTGCTTATCAAACAATTCTTGCACCTTTACCTTTCAATGGTATGGATACCAGTCTGTATGCATTGGGTGATAATGGCAAAAATCCAAACAGAAAATATAAAACTGTGGTATTTAAAGATGAAGCAAAACATACTTTTGAAAAATATTACTTTGCAAATAAGAGATTAGTCGGTGTAACACTCATTGGTGATACCTCTAAAATGGCAAAAGTAACAGAAGCATTACAAAAACCAGCATTGTTTGATGAATTGTTTTAAATAAAACAAGGCCCTCAAGAAATACTTGAGGGCTCAACTTATCAAAAAACCTTGAGACTTCGTCTCAAACTCTACTTCCTTTCTTGAAAGAAAGGAAGCGAAAGAACTTCGGTCGGAAACTACGTTTCCTTAAAAATATTGATTTTATAAGGAAAAACGCTAGTTTTTCCAATAAAGTTTTTTGTCCAACTTTTTTTTAAAAAAGTTGGTGGGTTTGGGCAAAGCCCAAGGTTTTAATTTTTTTGACAGACTGGGCCCTCAAGAAATACTTGAGGGCTTTTGTTTATGGATAAAGTTTTTTTTGAGAATTTGGAAAGAAGGAATTTTATGAAGGGTTTTTTTAATGGCATATGGAAGCATACACTACCTGAAAAAGAATTTGACCAAGAAGGAAACAGAAGAATTATTGTTAATGTTTGTTTTGGCCCACTGGAAACGTTAACATATGGCATTACAAAAGATAATCAATATTATTACAAGTATGAAGTTTTAGAACCAGAAATTTTTGCAGACGTATTTTTTAGATATATTGAAAAACAGGAAATGTTAGAGGCAATAAATGAGGAAATCCAACTTTGTAAAGAATATCATGCAGAAGAAATGAGGATTTTATTGGAAAAAGAAAGAGAAAAAATTTTTATGCAGTTGCCCTGAGCATTTTTTGGGAGTGTCCGAAAAGAGTAGTTTTAAAAATAATTTTTATTTCTGTTTGTTATCAGGAAAACGAAGTTTTCCATAAAAGTTTTGCCTCGCTTTTTCAAAAGCGAGTGGAGTTTGAGTTTCAAAACGTCCAGTGGACGTTTGTTCTGAAACGACCAGAGCAAGGCTGAGACCAAAGCCTCAAGGTTTTAAGGTTTTTTATGCTTCAAGCGTGTTTTTGAAGGGGTGCAAAACGTCCGGTGGACGTTTTGCACCGACCGGAACGAAGTATAGACAGGAGCAAAGCGACGGGGGAACTTTTCACAAGTGAAAAAAGTTCCCCTATTTAAAAAATGCTTATTTAGCTACTCCTCATTTTTTTATTAATATTGCTTTTACACACAATAAATGTTATGATTAAGCTATAAAAAATAAAAGGGTTTGATACGAGCTTTATACTATACATTCATACCTTTCGGCATGGAAGTGTCAGTAGTGTAAAATTCTTTTGTAACAACTTTGTAGCAAAGAAAGGAGGAGCTACTCTAAAGTAGCAGAATTTATGCATACCAAAAGAATTATTCCATGTCTAGATGTAAAAAACGGACGTGTTGTAAAAGGGGTTAATTTTATAAATTTAAAGGATGCTGGCGACCCTGTAGAAATTGCCGCATACTATAATAAATCCATGGCGGATGAGCTTGTGTTTTTAGACATCACTGCTTCTTCCGATGCAAGAGATATTTTATTAGATGTTGTCAAAAGAACAGCAGAGCAAGTATTTATTCCGCTTACCGTGGGTGGTGGTATTCGAAGCATTGAAGATTTTAGAAAAATTCTAAATGCTGGAGCAGATAAAATCTCTGTTAACAGTGCTGCCCTTAAAAGACCAAAATTGATTAAAGAAGCTGCAGAAAGATTTGGCAATCAATGTGTTGTTGTTGCCATTGATGCCAAAGCAAGAGCAAATGGCGGTTTTGATGTTTATTTGAATGGCGGACGAGTCAACACAGGCAGAGATGCCGTTGAATGGGCATTAGAAGCAGAAGAACTTGGTGCTGGAGAAATATTATTAACCAGTATGGATTGTGATGGTGTAAAAAATGGATATGACATTACACTAACAAAAACAATTGCATCTCAAGTAAAAATACCCGTAATTGCATCTGGTGGAGCTGGAAAAAAAGAACATTTTTATGATGTATTAACAGAGGGACAAGCCGATGCTGCATTAGCGGCTTCTTTATTTCACTTTAAAGAATTAGAAATCAAAGAACTAAAAAATTATTTAAAGCAAAAACAAATTCCTATACGCTACCTTTCTTGAAAAAAAGGTAGTAAGGAACTTAACTGTACAGTAGAATGGCTGTTGTAAAAGAACGATAGCAGAGTGCCAACGACTAAAATTAAAAAAACTTGGAAAGGTTTTAAGAGCTTAATTTTTTTATATTTTAGAAGGGAAGAATATTATGAAAGAGAAAAAAGAAAAAGAACAAGGCTTAATTGTATGGAAAATCGGTCATTTAACCTTTTTAATCTCTATTTTATGTGTTGCACTCCACCGCCTTCAAAAAGGAAAAGACGCCGATGAAGTATTTTCTGTTTTTTGTCTGTATTGTGGAATAAATCACAGCTTAGAATACAAAGAATCAAGAAAAAAATTTGATATGATTGCAGCAGGATTAAACTTTTTAAATGCTGTACTTTTAATGCTACTGCATTATTATAAAAAAGAGGACTGATTTTTTGTGAAGATATTAGAAGAAAAAACATTTTTGCATTTATCAGAGCAAGATTGTATTCAAATTCAAAATCAATTATCTTCTAAAGTGATACAAAAAAATAAAATTCCTTTGGAAAAAATTCAAATTGTAGCAGGAGTAGATACTGCTTATTGGATGGAAAATAAAAAAGAAATGGCAGTTTGTTGTATTGTGGTGATAGATGTTAAGCAAAAAGTCATAATAGAAAAACAGCATTCTGTAGGAGAAATTTATTTTCCCTATCTTCCTGGTTGTTTAGCCTTTCGAGAACTGCCATTGATTATGGAAACTGCCAAAAAATTAAATACAATACCACAATTATTTTTATTTGATGGAAATGGAATGTTACACCCCCGTAAAATGGGCTTAGCTACTCATGCTTCTTTTTATTTGGAAGTGCCAACTATGGGGATTGCAAAAAAATACTTCAGTGTGGAAGGAGCAACTTTCACCATACCAGAAAATTTTTCTGGAGCATATTCTGATATTGTAAAAAATGGAGAAGTCCTCGGTAGAGCAGTTAGAACGCATCAAAATGTTAAACCGATTTTTGTTTCTGTGGGAAACGACATAGACATAGATACTGCCACAAATTTGACAATGTTGTTAACAGAAAAACAAAGTCATATTCCCATTCCAACAAGATATGCAGATTTAGAAACGCACAAAAAACGAAAAGCATATACCGCAAATTCTATTTGAATTTGCGGTATATTTGTTTTATTCTACAATAGATGCAGCTCCAATAATTCCTGCATCATTACCTAATGTTGCACGAATAATAGGAGGAATAAAAGCTCTTTCTCCAGCGAAGCAATATTTTTTGATATATACATTTAAAGGGTCTGTTAAATAAGTACCTTGATTGCAAACACCACCACTTAATAATACAACATCTGGACGGAAAATATTAACCATATTTACAATTCCTTCCCCCAAGTATTTAATATAATTTTCAACCACTTCTTTTCCGGCAGCATCTCCTTGTTTTGCCGCATCAAAAGGTGTAATACCATTGATTTCTTCTATATTTCCGTTACAAAGTTTGTTTAATAAGGATTCTGGATGCTGTTGTGCAGCACGTTTGGTGTCACGAATCAAAGCAGTTGCAGAAGAATAGGCTTCAAAACAACCATGTCTGCCACAAGTGCAATATTCTCCGCCAGAAATAATTGTAATATGTCCTAATTCTGCACCACCAGCATGCCCACCTTCAAAAATTTTTTTATCCATAACAATACCGCCACCAACGCCAGTACCTAAGGTAATCATAATAGCATTGTCATATTCCATTGCAGCACCGCCAACAACTTCTCCCAATGCAGCACAGTTTGCGTCGTTGGATAGACCCATAGGCAAATTGATATATTTTTTTAATTCTTGTAAAATAGGAACGTGTTCCCAATTTAGATTTCCAGCAAATACAACAACACCATTTTTAGAATCAATACAGCCAGGGCTGCCAATACCTAATGCTTTACATTCTGCAAGAGAAATTCCTGTTTTTTCCAAAACAAAAAGGACAGCATTTGCCATATCTTTGATAACTTCTGTATAGTCACGGTTTGCCAATGTTTTAACAGAATGATTTGCAATAATTTTTTGATTTTGGTCAACAATACCTACTTTAATATTTGTTCCACCTAAATCAATCCCAATACGATATTTTTTTTCTTTTGTCATTTTGTTCGCTCCTTCCCTTGTTTCTAAGCTTTATTTTATTTATTATAAAATAGATAAATCAAAAAAGCAATAAGGCTTTGTATTGGCTTTTTGATAAATTTGTTGTAAAATGGAATTGTCGAAAAAAATATACGGAGGTGTTTTATATGGAAGTGCTGAACTGGAAGGAATTGCTTTATCCTTATACGCAGACCGTAGAAGAACTTCTTGTAAAGTTTCAAAGTATACAAAAAGAGTGTAAAAATCTAGGGGTTTATTGTCCGATTGAAAGTATCAGCGGGAGAGTAAAAAAAGCAGCCAGTATTATGGATAAAATAGCAAGAAAGCAAATTCCATATGAAAAAATAGAAAAGGAAATTGAAGATATTGCAGGAATTCGAATTTTATGCCAATTTGTGGAGGATATTTATAAAGTCATTGATATGATTAGAATGAGAGATGGCAGAGATATGTATATTGTGCAGGAAAAAGATTACATCAAAAATAAAAAGCCGAGCGGATACCAAAGTTATCATATTATTATTAAATATCCCTTAAATACTGCTTTTGGCTATCGAGAAGTAATGGCAGAAATTCAAATTAGAACACTTGCCATGAATTTTTGGGCAACAGCAGAACATTCTTTGCGCTATAAATATAGTGGAAATATTCCTGATTCTATTCAGGATAGGTTGACAAACTGTGCAGATGCAGCTTTCCATTTGGATAATGAAATGTCCACTATAAGGGGAGAAATTATCAATGCGCAGCAGTTAAATGAAATTAAGCAAAATTTAGTAAATAATATCTTAGAAAATATACAAAATCTTTATTTTGTGGCAAAATTAGATGATATGAATAAAATCAATAAAGAATTTATTGACTTATGGGAGGCAGATGATGTTGACAAGTTAAGAGAGTTTAATGAAAAACTAAATATTATGGCGGAGTTATATCGTATTTAGCAGAAAGGAAGTATTATGAAAAAAATAATGATAGTGTGGCTTGTGGCTTGTGTTTTGCTACCATTTTCTGGTTGTGCAGCACAGCAAGAACAGTCAGAACAGACAGCAAAAGTGAATGAAAAAATAGAAAATCCATTAAATAATTTGGAAACAACTTATTTTTCTGAAACAGAAAAAAATCCAGTCAGCATAGAAAATTTAGAGTATGACATTCAAACGGGTCATTTTTTAGTAGGGACAGAAAACAGCAACAGAATTGAATTATATTACCCACAAATTGATACTGTAAGTGCTTTACCAGATGGTGTAGAGCAGTCCATTTGGCTGGAACAAATTAAAAGTGATTTTCAAAAGACAGAATTATTTCGACAAGCTGCCATGACTTTTTATATGGAGCAAACTGCAAATATGACAGAAGAAGAAATGAATACAGAGCAGTTATTTGTGGATAGTCGTTATAGAATACAGACTGCAAATTCCAAAATTATCAGTGCAGTTTATCAGGAAGGCGTTTCTCGTTTAGGGCGTCCTGCTGATTATAGTGCTGTAGGTATTACTGTCAGTTTAGCAGAAAACAGAGCATTACAAATCAATGAAATGATTACAGATTTTGATGCACTATTAACTTTATTGGAAACAGACCAATTTACACCGATTCCCTATTTTGAAAATGAAACTATGCCTTTTCATCAATTAATGCAAACCATGCCATATATGAGAGAAGAAATTGTAGAAATTTTAAAAAATAATAATAAAAGGGCAATGTTTACCGAAACAGAAGAAGGTGCAGAAATTTTATGGGAAAATCGTGTATTTGAATGGTATTTATGGGATAATCAACTTGTCATTGTATATATTGAAGATGGATATAATCATCAATACAGTATAGAGTTAGAAAAAATAAGAGAGATTATAGAGGACAGTTTTTATCAAAATTATATAGAAGTATAAAAATTTTATCATTTATGCCCATTATCTTTTTTTGATAATGGGTTTCTTCACGCTTTCTTGACGCTTTCTTGAAAGAAAGCTTAGCAAAGAACTTTGTGCGAAACTTCGTTTCGCTGCCGTATGTTGGAGTTGAGTGGTTGCTTGAAATGAACGACAACAAACCACCATACGTTAAAAAAATCGTTCCTTTCTGTTTGCAAAAAATAAGGTTTTTGGTCAAGCTTTTTTCAAAAAGCTTGAAAAGTTTCCGCTTTTTTGAAGTTTTTTTGTTGCTTCTATCGTTTATGATATAAGGGTGTAAAAAAATGTTTGCAGAAAGGGGGAAAGAAATGACAACAGAACAATGGCAAAAAAGTATTGAGCAATATGAAAAACTAATCTTTACAATCTGCTATCAAATGGTACATGATTATCATGAGGCGCAAAATTTAACACAAGAAACCTTTCTTTCCGCCTATACCCACAAAGAAAGCTGTCAAATGGAAACTGTAAAACCTTGGCTGGCTCGCATTGCAACAAACAAAGCAAAAGATTATTTAAAAAGTGCTTATTTTCGAAAAGAACGCATGGAAATTAGTGAAGGAGAAACAGACCCTTCTCCTTTGCCTGAAGTGATTTATTTGCAAAAAGAAGGGATAGAAAAAATTAAAAAACATATTTTGAATTTACAAGAACCATACAATATGGTAAGTTGTATGTATTTTTTAGAGGGAAAATCCATTGGTGAGATTTCACAAATCTTAGAACGCCCCATAAAAACAGTACAAACACAACTTTATCGCAGCAAAAAAATATTACGAGAAAAAATGAAAAAGGAGGGAAATGCATGACTATTTTTCATAAAAATGGACATATCACGGCAGAAGGATTTTTTTTGCTGGTAACAGAAAAAGCAGATGAAATGCAAAGACTGGAATTATCAGAACATCTTTCTTTTTGCGATGAGTGTTTAGAACAATATCTAAAAGAAGTAGAAAAAATAACATTATTAGAAACAGAAGAAAGGCTTGCAAAGCGTGTGATAAAACAAGTAAAACATAAAACCGCTTTTTTGCTACAAAAAAGATTTGGTACAGCGGTGGTTGCTGCTTGTATTTCTATGCTGCTATGGACATCTGGCGCATTTTCCTATGAAATGATACTATGGCAAGCAGATAATGTGGAACGTTTGGAAGAAGGGATTGAAAAAATTCGTTGGCAAAATCAAAATGCATTTCATAATGTATCATGGAAATATCATCAAATTTTTGATAAACTAGATAGAGTACGATAAGGAGGGAGAAGAATGGAAAAAAATAAGTTTTTAATGTTTTTATTTGCAATGGTGCCAGGCATGAGTCATATGTATTTAGGAATGATGAAAAAAGGAATCCTTTTAATGTCGCTGTTTTTAGCACCACTTGCCTTGATTTTTTTAACAAGAGGTGGTTTAGAAATTATAAGCTGTATTTTGCCTGTTGTATGGTGCTATAGCTTTTTTGATACATTTCGCTATAAAAATCATAGCAAAGAGGAACGGTATCATTTAGATGAAGAATTTTATAAAGTATTTAAAATTTTTTGTTTGCAAGAAGCTGTACCTATGCTGATGAGAAGAAAAAAATTAGTAGGCATTTGTTGTATTTTTTTAGGAGTCTATACCTTTATTTATAATATATTAGGCTATTTTACAAATTTTTTTGGCAGGCTATTTTTGTCTTGTTATCTTATCTTGAGCAAAGTGCCAACTTTATTAGTTGTTCTTTTTTTATTAAAGTTAGGCATTGACTTGTTACATGCGGAAGATGATGATTTTGTAGCATATTCTGTAAAAAAACAAAAGAATATCTATCAAAATGAGGTACAGCCAAAAAAAGAAGCAGAAAGCAAAACAACACAAGAAATTCCAAAAGAGGAAATTATAAAAACAGAGGCTGAACAAAGCAATGAACAAAGGGAAGAAGAAGTTATGGATATTCAAAAGGAACAACAAATTGAAATAAACTTGGAAAAAGGAGAAAAAATTGTAGAGCCTATTTTTTTAGAAAAAAGAATAGAAGAATGAGATAGAAGCGTATTGAAATGTTATTATGCTTATGATATACTGTAAACACAAAGAAGCTGTTTTTCTAAAAAAAGAAGAACAGCTTCTTAATTCCATATAGAAAGAAAGGAGTTTTGCTATGTTTTTGACACGAAATATCTTATTACAGGTTTTGTTTGGGATTCTTTCCTTTTTTGCCGTCACAACTTGCCATGAATTAACAAGAGCAGCCGTTTCAACAGCATTAGGCGATGTAATGCCAAAAAATGAAAAAAATATTACCCTTAACCCTTTAAAGTATACAGAACCGATTGGAGCAATTTTATTTATCATTACGTTTTTGCAGGGATATGGTGCTTTTGGCTGGAGCAAAGCAGTTCGCACTAGTCCTTTATATTATAAAAATAGAAAAAGAGATTCTTTACTTGTAGCAATCTTACCTAGTGTAGCAAATCTAGTTTTTGCTTTTATTGTCTTAATACTATGGAAAATTCTTCCTTTGCATAATAGCGTTATCAGTACCTTTTTAAATGTATTAATTGTGTATAATGTTTCTTTTGCAGTTTGTAATTGTTTGCCAGTGCCACCTATGGATTGTGTAAAAGTGCTTTCTTTAGTATTACCGCCAAAACAATATTTTACTTATATGCAGTATGAGAAAATTATACAGGTTGTTTTTATCTTTTTGCTTATTTTTCGTGTGTTTGGTTCTGTGCTGGATACTATTTCTTTAACAATTATACGTGGCATGGAATATTTGTTATTTTTCTTATAAACATTTCGCTTTCTTGAAAGAAAGCTTAGCAAAGAACTTTAATGACTGTGCTTTGAAATGGAATGGTTATTGTAGTGGAACGACAACAGAGCACCAACGGTTAAAATTTAGAATTTGTTCTGTTTGTAAAAGAAAAAGTTTAGGGTCAAGCCCTTTTTAAAGGGCTTGCGGGTGTTTGAGGGCAGTGCCCTCAAGGTGTTTTACACTTGCAAGTGTGTTTTTGAAGAAGTCTGGAGGAACTTTTTACAAGTAAAAAAATCCCTCCAAAAACTTCCAAATTTTATTAAATTTATACGAAAATCACTTTCTGGATAAGAGAATCAAAATTCTTTTTCTTTTACGTCAATTCCTGTAATTTCTTTAAAAATAGCAGCATCAAAATTCGGTATTGCTTGAATAATTGTTTTTTCTCGGTTTGTCAAAGTTTTCCACCATATTTGACATGCTTCATAAAAAGAATATCGCTTTAAATATCCTCCAGTGATATGATACTCCGGATAAAAATGTTTTTCTTCTGCTGTCATATCCTGTTTTGGAATCCATTCTGTTAAACGAATACGACTTAAAATACGATTTGCTTTGCTTTTTTTCCAAATTTTATGCGTCCAATCAGATGGTTTATTAAATAAATATAGTTTTGGCTCCTCTGTATTAAAATAACCACTGGAATAATTTGTTGTGTTAAAATTTCCCGTGTTCCCATTTCCTGTGTTATAACTTCCTGTGTTATAATTCCCTGCATTATGCTCTCCTGTATTATAATTTCCTATATTATGCTCTCCAACATTATATCCTCCAGTATTATAATTTCCGGCATTGTGTCCTGCTATACTATTATAATAATTTGGATTACGGGAATTAAAACTACCAACATTATAGCTACTATTATTAGACTTTCCATTATTATAATATCCATTATTTTGATTGCCTATATTAAAGTTTCCATTATTCTGATTTCCTACATTACAGTTTCCTCTGTTATAATCTCCTACGTTCCAATCCCCTGTATTTTGATTGCCTGTATTTTGCTTTTCCGTATTGCTCAAGCACAAAATATCATACCAATTTAACTCTTTTATAATTTTTATTTGATTCGTACAACATTTTTTTCCTAGGGCATAAAAATCAATTTCCCCTAATGCAAGCACTTCTGCAATTTTATAGGCTCTTTTTTCTCCATAATTACAGTAATCCAAACAATCTAAAGCATGCAAACAATAATGAAATCCTTTTTCACAATATTTAGGAGGAATATCTTCTTGATAAATTTTCCCAACTTCAAACGCTTGTCCGTTAAAATGCCAGTCTGGAGGAAATATTTTGTAACCTCTCTCAATTTTTAGCAAATCCATGACTTCCTGCCAATCTAATTCTCGGATAATCTGAATCTTATTAGTAGAACATTTTCCATTTTTGGGGTCCAAATCAATCTCACCCAGCGCAAGCACTTCTGTCACCTTGTTTTGCTTGTTAAAATCATAATAAATAAAACAATCTTCTAGCTTTAAGCAAAAATGGATTCCCTGTTTACAACATTTTGGTGTAACATCTTCCTGATAAATTTTCCCAACTTCAAACTTCATTCCTCTGCAAGTCCAATCTGGTTGAAATACTTTATAGCCATTGATTTTCTTTTCCCCCATATTTTTCCCTTCTTTGTTTATTGTTTTTTTAGATAATCAATTTCTTTTTGTGTCAAATAGCGATAACTTCCTTTGGGGAGGTCTTTTAAAAATAAAGTTCCGGTTGCAATTCTCTTTAATTTTAATACGGGATGTTGAATGGCATCACACATTTTTCTGACCTGCCGATTTCTTCCCTCATGAATGACAATATGAACTGTTGCATATTTTTTATCTTTTTGTAAGATTTCCAATTTTGCTGGCTGTGTTTTTTTTCCATCAATGACAATTCCCCTTTGAAATCTTGCAATATCCGCTTCAGAAGGGATGCCAAATAGTTTTGCTTCATAGGTTTTTTCAATATTATGTTTTGGATGTGTCAAATGATACGTCAAATCTCCATCATTTGTTAATAAAAGCAGTCCCGAGGTATCATAATCCAAACGTCCCACCGGATACACTCTTTCTGAAATGTTTAATAAATCCATAACAGTAGGTCTTTGAAATTGGTCTTTTACCGTTGTAACATAACCCTCCGGTTTATGAAGCATAATATAAATAAAATTTTTTAGTTGTACTTTTTTATTTTCATAAAAAACAATATCTTTTTGAGGTTCTACCTTTGTTCCCAGCTCTGTAATTACTTTTCCATTTACTTGTACTTTCCCCATAACAATCAGTTCTTCTGCTTTCCGACGAGAAGCAACACCTGCTTCTGCTAAAAATTTTTGTAACCTCATTTCCATTTTTCTCCCCCCGTTTTTTTCCAAAAAAAGAAATTTTTTTATAGTCCTATTTCCAAAGGAAAGTTATTCCATTTTCCTGATAAATATTGCAGCATTTCTAATAAAGTATATCTTTGTGCATCTTCTTGTGCTACAATATCGATTTTGGCTAAGCAAGAACTTCCCAGCATAACCTCCGCTGTTCCTAATTTTTCTCCTTTTAAAACAGGTGCTTCCATTTCTTTGACTTGTGTTACATATAATTCTATTTTTTCTAATTCCTCTTGTGAAAATAATCCCTCAAAGCCCTCTGCTAACATGGTAGAAACCATTTCCTTTTGAGAATAAGATACCATAGTTGGTTTTAAGGGCTGTCCTTTTTTTGCAATGACTTCTTTTTTATAATTTTCAAAACCATAATTCATTAATGTTTTGGTATCTTTCCATTTTTGTTCTTTGCCTTCTGTTCCCCAGCCGCTTGCTAATACTGTTGTAATTAATGTAATATCATCCCTTTTTGCTGCTCCTACAAAACATTGTCCAGCTTTATTGGTATAACCTGTTTTTACGCCGATTGCGCCCGGATATTCCTGTAAAAAGCGGTCTGTATTTGCCACAAAATAATTTTTTCCTTCTCCCTTCAGGGGCAAAGCAACAGAAGGTGTATTAATAATTTCTACAAATTTATCATTTTGTAAGGCATAACGAGCAATTAATGCCATATCCTTTGCAGTAGAATGATGTTGTTCAAATGTTAAATGCCCATCTAAACCATTAGGAGAGCCAAAAACCGTATCTTCTGCACCAATTTCTTTTGCCTTTTCCGTCATTTGATTACAAAATTCTTCCACACTTCCGCCGATATGTTCTGCTAATGCTACTGCTGCATCATTATAAGATTTTAACATCATAGCATATAAAAGGTCTTCCTCCCTTATTTTTTCTCCTGTAGTCAAATGCATATGCACTTCTGGAGAATTTGCTGCTCTTGTGCTTACTGTAACCATATCATCTAAATTGCCTTGCTCTAAAACAAGAATGGCTGTCATAATTTTGGTTGTGCTTGCCATTGTCAAGGGTTCTGTTTCGTTTTTACCCCAAAGAACACGACCGCTTTCTCCATCCATTAAAACAGCGCCTCTTGCAGCTACAGAAGGTGGTTCTGAAGCGTATACCGTTTGACAAAATAATAACATGATAATAAAAATCAATAATTTTTTCATACAATCCCTCTTTTTTTCTTTTGGATTAGTATGTCAAATGCAAAACAAAAATCATCTGGAAATATCTTCATTTTCCTCAAAAGGTGGTAAATCGTTTGTTGATTTAAAACCAAAATATCTTAAAAATTCCTTTGTTGTGCCAAATAAAAGCGGTTTTCCTGGCACATCAAGCCGCCCTGCTTCACAAACTAAATTTTTTTCTATCAATTTATTTACAGCATGGTCTGCACTTACACCTCTAATTTCTTCTATCTGTGTTTTAGTAATGGGCTGCTTATAAGCAATAATGGCTAAAGTTTCTAAAAGTGCTTGTGTCATTCCTTGCTTTTTGGGAGTTTTATACATATTTCTAATAAATTCAAAACACTCTGCTGCCGTACACATTTGGTAACATTGGTCAATTTCTATAATCCGTATTCCTCTTTTATCTTTTTCGTATTTTTCTGCTAAAGTTATAATAATTGCCTTTGTGGTAGCCTTATCTAATTCCACTGTTTGTGCAATCACAGACAAGGGTACTGCTTCCCCTGAAATAAAAAGCAATGCTTCTATTACTGCCTCAATTTCTGTCAATTTCATTTTATATCCCTTTCAATTTTGCGAATCCATATTTCTGAAAATGTTCCCTGTTGTGAAACTGTAACTTCTTTTACTTTAATCAGTTCTAACAAAGCTAAAAAGGTTACTACAATTTCCATTTTTGCTGCTTTTTCTCGAAAAATTTGATGAAAAGAAACATAGGGGCGAAGGATAAGCAAATCTTTAATATAGTCTATTTTTTCATCAATGGTATATAAATCTCTTTCTACTGACTTAAAAGAACTTCTTACTTTATCTATTTTTATTTCTCGCCTTTTCATTACTTCTGTAAAGGCTTGATATAAATGCTCTAAAGTAATACCACACAATAAAGAATCTTCTGTATTACTTTGTTTCAGCTCCTGTATTGCTTTATCTGCTTCTTTATAACATACAAGTGCTGCTTTTTGCTCTCTTTTTTTAAAATCTTCTGTTACTTCTTTAAATTTTTTATATTCTAGTAACTTATGAACTAATTCTTCTCTTGGGTCTTGTTTTTGTTCTTGTTCTTGTTTTTGTTTTGGTAAAAGAAACTTTGATTTTATTTCAAGAAGGGTCGCTGCCATAATTAAAAATTCGCTCATACTATCCATATTTTTATATTCAGCCTGCTCTAAAAAAGAAAGATATTGCTCTGTTAGTTGTGCAATCGGAATATTATAAATATCAATTTCGTTTTTTTCAATTAAATGAAATAGTAAATCAAAAGGGCCTTCAAATGCCTCTAATTGTATGTTAATGCTTTCCACAATTTTTTCTCCTTATTAAGTAAGCTTAAGTAAGTGTACTTTTTTTGCAAATAAGACAGAATCTAAATTTTAGCGGTTGGTGCTCTGTTGTTATTCATCTAAAATAACTATTTCACTTTAAAGCACAGTTGTTAAAGTTCTTTGCTAAGTTTTGTTTTAAGAAAGCGTAAAGTTTTTTGGGGAAACTTTTTTCACTTGTGAAAAGTTTCCCCAAACCCTTTCAAAAACACGCTTTCAAACGTAAAAGACCTTGAGAGCTCTGCTCTCAAACTCTCGCAAGCCCTTTGAAAAGGGCTTGACCCTAAACTTTATTTTTTGCAAACGGTACAGAGTGAAAGATTTAACGAATGGTGCTCCGTTGTTATTCATCTAAAACAACTGTTCAATGTCACTGTGCAGCAGCAAAACAAAGTTTTGCACAAAAGTTCTTTGCTACCTTTCTTTCAAGAAAGGTAGTTATTGTTGTAAAGCTGCCATTAATTTTGGAATGAGTTGTTTTTTTCTGGAAACAACACCTTTCAAGTAAGTGTGATGTTCTCCTTCTTCAAATTCTGCCTGAAAAGCAGATTTCATTAATTCTGGTGCATGTTCTCCTACAAAAAGAGTAATGGAAGATTCTTCAATAATGTCTGTTAATAAGAAAAACATCATATTTAATCCAGTTTTTTGTAAAGAAGTAAGCATATATTCTTCTATCTTAGGACGTAATGCTTCTAATTCCAATTTATCCATAGAAGAAACCTGCCCTACTCCGAAATTTACTTCTTCTGTACTGAATTTTTTAAAGTCTTGATAAAAAATTTCTTCTTCTGTTTTGTCCTGTAGTGCGCTGCCTGCACGGAACATTTCTGCTGCATGAAGCGCAATGTCAATTTTTGCAATGTTCGCTAATGCCCCAGCCGCTTGTTTGTCTGCTTGGGTACAAGTTGGAGAACGGAACATTAATGTATCAGAAATAATAGCAGAACATAATAAACCTGCAATATTGGGTTCAATTTCTACTTCATTTTCACAATACATTTGATAAACAATAGTAGCAGTACAACCAACTGGTTGATTACGGAAATAAACAGGAGAAATGGTTTCAATGGTGCCAATTTTATGATGGTCAATTACTTCTAATATTTCTGCATCATCAATACCATCTACTGCTTGTGACCTTTCGTTATGGTCTACCATAATAACTTTCTTTTTGTCCATATCAATCAAAGAACGACGGGAAAGCATACCACAATAATTTCCATCGCTATCTAAAATAGGAAACTCTCTATGTCTTATTTTTGCAACAGCACTTTTAATGTCATTTACAAAATCCTCTGTTTTAAAAGTATGTAATTTTGTTTTTTTCATAAAATAACCAACAGGTGTGCTTTGTGTAATAAGTCGAGCCACCATATAGGTATCATGTGGTGTGCTGATAATACGGCAATCGTGTTGTGCTGCTAATTTTTGGATTGTTTTGGAAATAGAAGCACCCATACATACAATAATGCAGCCTGCTTCCATTTCGATACCACAAAGCTGAGATTCATAACGATTTCCGGTGACAAGAATATCTCCTTCTTCTACATAACTTTCTAAAAGGTCAGGGTTTGCCGCACCAATCAATAATTTTCCCTGTTCCACATAGCCATTTTCATCACCAACAACCATAGTACCATCAATGGTTTCTAAAATGTTTTTGTAAGGTGTTTTAGAAAGAGAAAGGATATGTGTTTCATAAATATCCATGTTTGCAGTTGCAATGTCCTTTAAAGCAATAATACCTTCTAATGCGCCATTTTCATCAATAACAGGCATAGTAGCATCTTTGGTATCACGCATGAGTGTCCATGCCCTTCTTAAAGAAACATCTCTTGCAAGTCCTTGCGGTTTTTTAATGGAAAGGTCTTTGACCTGCGTTGCAACATCAGTAATCAGTTGTGGACTGTCTACACCAAATGTTTCTAAAACAAAACGAGTTTCATTGCTGACTTGTCCTGCGCGCATAGGAATATAAAGATTATCGCTCAATTTGTTTTTTAAATTTGCATAAGAGATAGCGGAACAAATAGAATCCGTATCTGGGTTTTTATGTCCTATAACATAGATAGTTTTTTTTTCTTGTACAACCATAAATAATACCTTCTTTCCTTATAAATTTGTATAATATCAATGACAGCTGACACTCCCATGCCTAAAAGCATGGGGTTCTTAATTACATAAACTTCTAAATATACTCGAAAGCATATAAAACTAATCTACTTCATTAAGACTTTCACTATCAAAGATACCATTGTATCCATTAACGATAGTATAAGGCTCGCGTCAAAACCTTTTATTTTCATGGTTTCATTATACCATTTCTTGTTCATAAAAGAAACATTAACATATATCAAAAAAAAATGCTTTCATCCCGCCCCTAAAGGAGTGGGCTTTTCGCATTTAGCTTGTAAAATATGTTTATATTTAGTATATAGAAATTGCTTTTTTTCGTCAATGTTAATTAGAAATAAAAAGACAAAAATATAAAATTTGTGCTATAATAACAGGTAAGTTGTAAAAACAAATGGAAGTACGAGAATAGGAGGATACCATTTATGATGGGAATTTTAACAATATTTGGTGTGATATGGATTTTTCAGGGAATCCGTGATTATTTTATGACAGAAAAATTTGCAGAACAAAAAAAGGGAATTATAGAACAATATAAAATGGAATATACCAAAGGATTAGGAAAATTTGAATTATTGATAGGGGTATTATTTATTTTGTTTGATAGATGTCTTATAAGATTTTTGGGAGGAAAGTATCAAGCGATTCTTTTTTTTACAGTTATGATTTTAATTTTAATTTGTTTTTCAAAATGGAGCAAAAAATATCAGGAGGATAAAAAATGATTCGTATTGGAGAAATTAAGCTAAAGCTGGAAGAAACGGAAGAAGTATTAGAACAAAAAATTAAAAAAAAGTTGCATATTCATAAGGAGGACATTCTTTCATGGAGCATTTATAAAAAAGGATTAGATGCCAGAAAAAAAGAAACAATACATTATGTTTATACAGTAGATGTAAAATTAAAAAATGAAAAAAAGGTTTTAGAGCGCACAAGAGCCAAAAATATTACCATTGCTCCAGATATGACGTATTATTTTCCACAAGGAAAATCGCTTTTAAAAACAAAACCAATTATCATTGGTTTTGGGCCAGCTGGAATGTTTGCAGGTCTTTTATTGGCAGAAATGGGATTGTGTCCGATTATCTTGGAAAGAGGAGAAGATGTTGACCGAAGAAGTAAAACGGTACAAGAATTTTGGGCAGGAAAAGCATTAAATGTAGAGAGTAATGTGCAATTTGGAGAAGGTGGTGCAGGAACTTTTTCTGATGGAAAATTGACCACAAGAAGCAAAGACATTCGCTCTCGCAAGGTACTAGAAGAACTGGTGGAAGCAGGTGCACCACCTGAAATATTATATGAAAACAAACCTCATATTGGTACTGATAAATTAAAAGAAGTAGTAAAAAATATTAGAAAAAAAATCATTTCTCTGGGAGGAGAAGTCTGCTTTGACAGTAAGGTGACAGATTTAAAAATAGCAGAGGGAAAAATAAAAGCTGTTATCGTCAATGAAACAAAACGAATCAATACAGAAGTAGTTGTGTTAGCAACAGGACACAGTGCAAGAGATATGTTTGAACTGTTACAGCAAAAAGGCATTTGTTTAGAACAAAAACCTTTTGCTATGGGCGTTCGGATTGAGCACAAACAAAGTATGATAAATCAGGCGCAATATGGACAAAATGCCCCAAACTTACCTGCCGCAGATTATAAATTGACCTATACTACCAAAAAAGGAAGAGCTGTCTATACTTTTTGTATGTGTCCAGGTGGAATGGTTGTCAATGCTTCTTCTGAAATGGGACGGCTTGCCATTAATGGCATGAGTGAATATCAAAGAGATGGTGTCAACGCAAATAGTGCTTTACTGGTGCAAGTATTTCCAGAAGATTTTGGAAGTCAAAATGTATTAGAGGGAATGTTTTTACAGAGAAAATTGGAAGAAAAAGCCTTTCAAAGTGGGAAAGGAGCTGTTCCGGTGCAGTTGGTAGGTGATTTTTTAGAGGGCAAATCTTCAGAAAAATGGGGGGAAATCCAAAGCACCTGTTTGCCTTATGTTCAATTTTGTAATATAGCGGATATTTTACCACAATTTATGACAGATGCTTTGCAAGAAGCAATTCCAGAATTTGAAAAAAAATTGCAGGGTTTTGCAAAAAAAGATGCCATTTTGACAGCAGTGGAAAGCAGAAGTTCATCTCCTATCAGAATTGTAAGAAATGGACAAAGACAAAGTATTTCTGTCAAAGGATTATACCCCATTGGAGAAGGTGCCGGATACGCTGGAGGTATTGTATCTGCTGCCATTGATGGCATTATTACAGCAGAAATTATTTTTCAAAAAGACAAATAAAAATATCAATTTACACAATATAGATTCTATTGACAATATTGGTACCTAGTGCTAAAATTTATTTAGCTAAGTTTATGTTAATTATTTTAAAACAATTTTTTAAAAATGTTTATGAGGGGAGATTATCAAATTGAAAAACTTACAGATTAAGACAAGGCTTTTAGGCGGATTTGTTACTGTGATTGTATTGTCTGTCATTATCACAATCATTGCTATTTTTTCCTTGTCACACACAAGAGGCAACTATAATAGTGTAATTAATGGGTCTATCCATCACACGACCACGTTAATTAAAGCAAGATTACATTCGAATATGATGGGAAAATATGTACGTGATATGATATTGGAAGATAATAACACAAACTTACAAACATATGAAAAACAATTTAGAGAAGCACAAGCATCTTTAGAAGAAGAAATCAATTTATTAAAAACACATTATGGACAAACCTATAACGAAATCAACCAGTATTCTGATAAATTAACAACTTGGATTTCAGAAGCAGACAGAGTTATATTATATAGACAATCTGGTGCAGATGATGAAGCATTAACCTTATTAAGAGAAAGCTGTATTCCTCTTTTAGCAGAATCTGCAGCTATAGCAGAACAGTTTGAAGACTTATTGAATATGGAAGAGGAAAAAGTGTTAGAAAATACAATAAAAACAGCAGAAGTATTAGAATTACTGATTATTATATTGCTGATTGTAAGTGCTATTATCAGTTTTGCCTTTGCAGTATTTTTAACAAGAAGTATTACAGAGCCAATTAAAGAAGTGCAAATGGTTGCAAAAAAAATGTCCGAAGGCGATTTGAGTGGACATATTACATATGAATCAGCAGATATTATTGGGCAATTAGCAGATGATGTTCGTTTTTCTTTAAAAACATTGGCTTCTTATATTGCAGATATTAACTTGGTTATGGGAGAAATGGCAAACGGTAATTTTACAGTGCATTTGTCAGAATCTTTCCAAGGAGAATTTAAAGACATAGAAAATTCCATTAACAAATTATTAAATGGTATGTCTAACACCATTCTTAAAGTAAATGAAATGTCTGGCAGAGTTTCTGCAAATGCAGAACAAGTGTCTAGTGGTTCTCAAGCATTGGCACAGGGTGCAACAGAACAAGCTAGTTCTGTAGAAGAACTTTCTGCTACTATTACTGAAATTTCACAACAAATTACCAAAAATGCAGAACATGCCAAAGAAGCAAGCAAAAAATCTCAAACAGCCGGAAATCAAATTGATATTAGTAATGAGCAAATGCACGAAATGATGAAAGCAATGGGAGAAATTATTGATAAATCACAAGAAATTTCTAAAATTATTAAAACCATTGATGATATTGCTTTCCAAACCAATATCTTAGCACTGAATGCTGCTGTAGAAGCGGCAAGAGCTGGTATAGCCGGAAAAGGTTTTGCTGTTGTTGCAGATGAAGTTAGAAATTTGGCAGGAAAATCTGGAGAAGCGGCAAGCAGCACTACAATCTTGATTGAAGATACGGTAAAAGCAGTGGAAAATGGTTCTAAAATTGCAGAAGAAACTGCCAAAACTTTGGAAGAAGCAGTTTCTGTAACAAAAGAAGTTGTTACATTGATTGATACTATTGCAGATGCTAGTGAAAAACAAGCAACTGCTGTAGGTAATGTTACAGTTGGTGTTGACCAGATTTCTGCAGTTGTTCAAACAAACTCTGCAACAAGTGAACAAAGTGCTGCCGCAAGTCAAGAGTTGTCTGCACAGGCATCTGATATGAGAAGATTGATGATGCAGTTTAAATGTGAGGGTATGGAAAGTAGTGGAATTAACATTACATTAGAAGAAGAACCAGAAGAAAATTATGATTTTGTAATGGATGATATGAGTAAATATTGATTTTAGAACTGTTCTAAAATCCCTGCTTCTATTTTAAAGAAGCAGGGATTTACTTTTTTGATAGAAAGGTAGACTTTTGTGCAAAACTTCATTTTGCTGCTGTGCATTGCACTTGAACAATTTGATGAAACAAGACTTTAATAGTCTTGTTCCATCATTCCTTGATAGTCTTGTTCCATTTGCCGTTGTTCTATAATTTCTTCTGCTCTTTCTAATATTCTTTCTTCTTCTTCCAGTTGTTGATTTCTAATTCTTTCTGCTTGCTCCAAAATTTTTTCTTCTTCCTCTTTTGTTCTTTCTTCCTGCAACAGTTCCTCTTTATTGTTAAAATAAAGGTTATCAAAATAACCAATATAATCTGTTTTAAGATTCATTCTTGTCGGAATATATAAAATAGCATCCGGATAATTTTGTAACTCTTTTACAATGGTTTTGTTTATCATTTCTTTGTTAAATTTGAGTTTACCATAAACTTCTTCCATTCCAATTTTTGCAGTAGTTTCATCAATATAGTTAACAGTAATTTCATTTTGTGTGGATGAATAAGTATTTTCATTAAATATCTCAATATATGCTGTATCATCTGGAGATTGTTTTGCTAAAATATGTCCTGCAAAATAATAGAAATTATTGAAATCAATATCTAATGTGGTAATGTTAGAAGGAATTTCAATTTTTTTTGGTGTAATGTTGGTAGTTTCCAATAGTTGTTCCACATTTCCAAAGGTGGTTTTAATGCCAAGTGGAAATATAATTACAACACCCAAAAAACTAACTAAAAATATTATTGCCGTAATAATGGTTATCTTTTTTAACATAAATATCCTCCTTATCTTGTTCTATTTTTTGAAAAATAATTTTTGATGAGTTGTATATTCCATTTTAGTATAAAGATGATAAACAGTACAATAAGCAAGGCGAATGCCAGCAAGGCAATACTTGCAAAAATAATAGCTAAGGATAATAAATGCGGTAAGAAGGTAAGAGAAAATCCCAAACAAAGTATGCCAACTATACCGCAACATACGAAAAAAATTGCTGCTACAATTCCAAATCCATAGAAAAACACGGTAAAAAAGAATTGTAAAAAGGCAAATATGCAAAAAACAAAAATAGATTTTATGAGTGAAAAAATGGTTGATGTTCCTTGTTTAATGTCACTTTTGATAGAAGAACTTTTTTGACTTTCTGCTTGTCGTACAGAAGCCATTTTATCACTTGCATGCTGGAATGTTTTTGTTGTTTCCTTTTTTAAAGTAGTAAATGCTTTTTCGGTTCCTTCTTTTACGCTGTGTAACATTTGGTCAATCATTTCTGTTTTGCTTTCTTTGTTGTCTGCGCCCAGTTCCTCTATAAATTGTTGTGCAATAATTTCAGGGTCGCCTAATTTTGCAGAAATTTCTGTATCTGTTTTGTTTTGCCTTCTTCCGTCGTCAAAATATTCTCCATAATCTCTTAAAATATCATTAATTTCTGATTTAGAAAGATGTTTTTTTAAAAGATTTTCCAAAGCCTGTAAATAGCTTTCTTTTGTCATAATATCAGTCCTTTCTTTTATAATAATACGATTGTTATAAGTCAATGCCTTCATTTTTTGGTTTTCCCTGTAAAATATCATTGACCATATTTGAAAATTCTTGCCAGTCATTTTTTAAAGAGCCTAGATAAGCTTTTCCCTTTTCGGTTATGTGGTAATATTTTCTAGCGGGTCCGATAGTGCTTTCCTTTAAATAAGTTACAAAATATTCTTCTGTTGTCAGACGGCGTAATATGGGATAGACTGTCCCTTCATTAATGTCTGTATAGGAGGCAATACTTTGTACAATTTCATAACCATACCTATCTTTTTCTGCAATCAATGCGAGCACACACATTTCAATAATCCCTTTTCTAAATTGTGTATTCATATCTCCCCTCCTTTACGCTTTCTTAACGCTTTCTTGAAAGAAAGCATTGAATTTTGTGCGAAACTTCGTTTCGCTGCTGTGCTTTGGATTTGAATAGTTGTTATAGTAGAACGACAACGGAGCACCAACGGTTAAAATTTTTAATTTGTTCCATTTTTTCAAAAAAACAATTTTTAGTTCTTGTTATTGTAATGTAGTCATTATAACATACTACTATGCAATAAACAATACCTGTTATAAAATAATATCTTAAAAATTTATTAAGAAAACTTGACAAAAATATCCTACAAGTGTAAGATATTATTAAATCATACAAATGTAGGAGTTGATACTATGAAATTAACACGTTTACCAGATACAGAACTAGAAGTGATGAAAGTGGTATGGCAAAAAGGAAATGGCGTTTCTACTTCCCAAATTAAAGAAGTGCTAGACCAACAAAGAAATTGGAATATCTCTGCTTTACAAACTTTATTAAACCGTCTGATTGACAGAGGCTTTTTAACAAGCTATAAAAAAGGCAAAAATAAATTATATGATATTATGGTGCCAGAAGAAAGGTATTTAGCCTTTGAAAATCGTTCTTTTTTAAAAAAGTTAAATGAAAATTCTGTTACAAAATTAGTGGCTTCTCTTTATCATAGCCGAAGCATCAGCCAAAAAGATTTACAGGAATTAGCCGAGTTTATAGAACAAAATACAGAAGGTGATAAAAATGTCTGAAACCATATTGTTATGTGTATTTGAGGCAGTTGTAAAAACATCTTTGGGTATGATTCCATTTTTGGCAATACTATTGCTTTTGGAAAATGCTTTTCGAAAACAATATAGTGCAATATGGAAATATAGTTTGTGCTTTTTAGTATTATTACGTTTGTTGATTCCTGTTTATACAGGAAAAGATAAAGATTTGAATATAGGCAGTTTGGTACCAAAAATGGAGGTCACAAAAATACAAAATGTTAAAAAGCCTGAAAAAGAAACACAAAAAAAGCCTGAAAAAATAGAAACTTATATCATTCCGGACATACCAGATATTACACCGCTTTTTATGACAAAAATTTCTAGTCTGCCCAATCTATCAAGGCAATCCTTTTTTTCTCCTCTTAAAAAAACGCTTGCTTTTGTTTGGCTTTTTGTTATACTCGCAAAGCTGTTTTATTTGATGGTGCAATATATTTTGTTTTATCAAAAAGTGATGCGCTGGCGAATGTCACCCTGTCAAAAAAACACATTAGAAATATATCATGTAATTTGTAAAGAAATGAATCTTAAAAAAGTACCACCACTTTTTGTTTGTCATGCTATTGCAAGCCCTATGTGCTTTGGTTTTTTCCAAAAAGGAATTTATCTTTTAAAAGAAGAATTGCCAGAACAAAAAATGAAATTAATAATTAAGCATGAACTATGCCACTATCAAAGAAAAGATTTAAACTATCAATTTTTATGTGTTGTAGTGTCTACCCTTCATTTTTTTAACCCTTTTGTACTTGCTTTTGTAAAAATGGCAGAAAGAAATATTGAATTGTCTTGCGACACTATTGTCATGAAAAATGGTTCTGATGAAAAAAGAAAATTATATAGCACAATGTTATGGGAAATGATAAAAAATAGTAACACTGTGTTGTCCAATCACTTTGCAAAGGAGGGAAAGTATATGAAAAAAAGATTTGAAAATATATTAGATACAGCACCCAAAAAAAAGGGTACTTCATTATTATGTCTGTTTGGTATTCTTTATCTTTTAAGTTATGGCTTTAACATATTTGCACCAGAACAGCAGTTAACACTCTTATTTTATTTTTTTAATTTGTTTGCTTTGTTTACTTTTTGTTTTGTGATGCAGATAAAGGAAAAAAGAAAAATACGATTCTGTACAATGCTATTATTGTGCTTGTCTGTCAATGGTTTATTACTTGGCTGTAGTCAAAATGATAAAATAGAAAACAGCCCAGAACAAAAACGATATAGTCAACAGGAAGTAGAAAATCTTTTTCAATGGAAAACAGATTATGTAGGTGATAATTCCGCAGTAGGAAATTTATTGTCAGAGTTAGGTACACCAGAGGGCATAAAACAAAATGGTTTTGAGATACAAAGCAATGTGGAGCCTTATGGTATTGTTGTATATTATGAAATAGAAGATGGCAAAGCAGAAGAAAAAAGAAATATGATTTATAAAAATACCATAATATTATTTAGCTTAATTGGAAATTTGGAATATGTCAATTATTCTATTTCACAAAAAGATAAGGAAGAAATCACGTTTTCCTTTACAAGAGAGGGTATGATTTCAGAAGGTGCGATTGTTTTAATGGATGATATTTTAGAAGGGTATACAGACAGTGCTGATTCTTACCGCTACTTTTTAGAATCTATCGAAAAAACAGAACAAAACACAAAGGAAGAATGGCAAACAGAAATAGAAAATGATTTAGATAAGATTGTAAATAATAAACAAGTGGCACTTCACTCAGATACACAAAAATATATTGATAGTTCGCGGGAAAGTTATGACAAAATTGTAGAGAAGGGAGAACAAGCATTATATTATCTGCTAGAGGAGTTTGAAAAAGGTAATGCAGAGGGATTGCGTGGAGAGATTATCAAAAATATTTGTCAGGAAATATTAAAAGAATATGTAGGAAAAACTCCAAACACAAGTCCCCCTATAGAAGCACAAGAGTGGTATGAAGATTATAAAAATAACTATCATGGTGTTTATCCTTATTATAGTAGTATTGCAGAAAATATTGCAATGGGCGATTCTATTTTAATGAGCAATATCAAGGAAGTATTAACAGAAATGGAAAAGCAATATCAAAGTAAAGAACTTACAATGATGTCTTTATTGATTTTTTCGCCACCAAACGGACTACAACACCAATATCATGATGTTATAAAAACGAATTATTATGTAAAAGTAAACTGTCATTTTTTTACCATGCTGGAGCAAAACAGAGGAAAAATATTGTACTTAACAGGTAATCATATCATACCTGTAAAAATTTCTTTTGAACAAAAAGAGGATGTGATAACCTTAAAAGAAGTTCGTCTAAAAGGAAACGAAAGCTTTGAAATCTTTTGCGCAGAAGATGACAAGATAGCAAATTGGATAACAGAAACATCTGACTTTCCTTCTTTTTTAGATAACTTGGAACAAGAATTAAAAGATTATGTTTCTAAAAATGAAATTAAGGTAGATTATTATTGTATTGATGGAAAAACAATCATGCCTTTTTAAATTTTAGGAATTCTCTTGAAAAAATGACGATAAGTTGCTAAAATAATGTCATAATGTTTAAGAGAGATGGAAAAGAGCTGAGCCTTTTATGAAACAAACTTTATTAGAAAATTTGCAAAAACTTTATGATGAAAAAAAATATCAAACAGTAATAGACCGCTTACTAGAAATAGAACCAGAATTATGGGGATATGATTTGACTTGCTTGTTTGCTCGTGCGCTGAACGAAATCGGTGAATATGAAGATGCAGAAGGTTATCTTTTAAAAGTGGCGCAGGAAGGCAGAAAAGATTATATGTGGCATGTCAGAATAGGATATACTTATTTTTTGCAAAAAAAATATAAAAATTCCATTGAAATGTTCCGGAAAGCCTTAAAATTACAACCGAATAATCAAGAAATCCTTCTTTTTTTAACCTTGGCAGAAGGAGCACAAAAAAAAGAAAATATACATGAATATCTAAATGGGTTGATTACTACCCTTAAAAAAATAGGCGATGATGCAGAAAAAATGAATGTGATTCAAGATGTAAAACAGATTATAGAACGGTTACCTAAAAACGAAAGTATCTTAAACAGCCATACTCTATTAAGAAATTTAAAAGATGATAGCATGACATTTCCTATCAATGAAAATTTATTAGAAGATTGGGAAGGTTCCAGAAATTGTTTTGCAACCAATCGCATTATTGTGGAAGGAGAAAAAATTGGTTTTATGTATCGGGATATTCCAAAAGAAGGGCGAGATGACAGCGGCTGGAGATTTATAGCAGGAGATGAAAGCAGCGAATATATGGCAGATGAACAAAATTTTGGCTTATATGATTTGAATTTGCTTTGTAATTATGACCCTGCTATTATTCCTTTTTTGTATGCGGAATATGGAAAGGCATATTATAGAGATGAACAAGGAATTTTTAGAGAAGTGGATTCTGAAAATTCTTGAGAGTTATAAAGATTCATTTTTGTTTAGCTTGTCAAGTTATAAAAATTGGAAGTTGATTGACAGGCTGAACAAATTTCTTTATTTTCTAAAGCAAGAAAAAAAGAACATGATTGGGAGGATATTATGAACATTGTTTCATCGGCGACAAAACGAAATTGGCATAAATTAAAAGACAATTAGAAAAACCTTAAGACCTTGGGCGTTGCCCAACCCCCACCAACTTTTTTGAAAAAAAGTTGGACAAAAAACTTTACCTCTCGCTAACAGAACAGATTCTAAATTTTTGTCGTTGGTGGTTCGTTGTCGTTCAGCCACAACAACTGTTCAAGTGCAACACACAGCAGCAAAACGCTAGTTTTGCACAAAAGTTCTTTGCTTACTTTCTTTCAAG